>PMAK01000170.1 GCA_003153655.1 Phycisphaerales bacterium | reverse complement strand
GCGCGCGAGCGGCGGATCGCCGGTGAATTGGCCTCGCGATTGGGAACCAAAACGCCATCGCTGGATACGCCGGTCGGCCAGCTTTCCGGCGGAAATCAGCAGAAAGTGGCGCTAGCGCGATGGCTGGCGACGGAGCCGGCGGTGATGATTCTGGATGAGCCGACGCAGGGGGTGGATGTCGGCGCGAAGGCGGAGATTCATCGGCTGATGAGCGAACTCGCGGGCCGCGGGATGGCGATACTGATGATTTCGTCGGAGCTACCCGAGATTCTTGGCATGAGCGATCGGATTGTCATCATGCGCGGCGGCGCGGTCGTGGGCGAATTGGACCGGGCCGACGCGAATCAGGAAAAGGTGCTGGAAATGGCGATGGGGCATCCTGCGCCGGAGGCGGTTGCTTGAGCTTTCACATCGCGAGATATAAACGGGAGCTTTCGGTTGCCTCGGCGTATTTGGCGCTGCTGGTTGTGCTGGCGCTGGCGGCGCCGCGATTTTTCCAGGTCGAGTTTCGCGATACGTGGGTCAACATCGCGCCCATGCTGGTCGTTGCCATCGGAATGACCCTGGTGATCGTCGCCCGGCAGATCGACATATCCGTCGGCTCGCAGTTTTCGATCTGCGCGGTGACGGCAGGATNNTGATTGTCGCGACGATTGTCGCGGGGATGGCAATGGGCGCGATGAATGGCGCGCTGGTTGCCGGGCTGGGATTGCCGTCGATTGTCGTGACGCTGGCGACGATGGTGATCTTCCGCCAATCGCTGACATGGGCGCGTCAGGGGGCGATGGTCGCGGATTTGCCGTCGCGGTTTCAGTGGTTCGGGCAATCGCAGCGGATGGGTGAATGGTTGATTGTCGATATTTCGATTGCGATATTCATGGCGTTTGCATGGGCGGCGGGGTGGTTGTCGGCCGGTCGGAAAGTTTATGCGGTGGGATCGGATGAAGAGGCGGCCAGACTTTCGGGGATCAGGCCCGGGCGCGTTGTGTTCGGCGTATTTGTGCTGATGGGGGCGCTGGTAGGAGTGGCGGCCCTTTTGCAAAGCGTGCGGNNACGGGTAACGGGATGGAGTTGGAGGCGATCGCGGCGGTGGTCGTGGGCGGAGCGGCGATCTCCGGCGGGCGCGGAACGATGGTGGGGAGTTTCATCGGTGTTGCGCTGCTCGGCACCATCGGCGCGGCCATGGTGTTTCTGGCGCGGCAGGCCCAGTGGGACAAGGCAATCGAAGGCGCGATCATTCTGACGGCGGTGGCTTCAGATGGATTTGCCGGGCGACGAAGAAAGGGTGTGGCGTGACAACGGCGGCGGCGAATTATCCTTCGGTGCGGAATCCGCTGCGAATGCCGCAACCTGCTGGGTTGGCTACGCTTCTGCTGGTCGAAATAGGGGTCTTCTCGATCATCGGCCGGAATTTTCTGACGTGGAACAATTTATTTCTGAATCTGCGGATCAGCACGGAATTGGGGCTGCTCGCGCTGGCGGCAACGCCGGTGATTGTCACGGGTGGCATCGATCTGTCTGTTGGATCGCTGCTGGGATTGTGCGCGGTGGTGTTCGGAAAACTGTGGCGGGATGCCGGGCTCGATCCATGGAGCGCGGCGGCGGGGGCAGTAGCGATTGGCGCGATTGCGGGTGGGTTGAATGGGACGCTGATTACGCGATTGAGATTGCCACCGCTCATTGTGACGCTCGGAACTTATTCGCTTTTGCGCGGCTTGGCGGAGGGGATCACGCGCGGGGTGGACAATTTCACCAATTTTCCCGCGGGATTCATCTATCTGGGGCAGGGATATTTCTGGCGGTGGATTCCGGTGCAGTTGGCGATTCTTCTGGCGGCGGCTGTGGGATTTTGGATCTTATTGCATCGCAGCGCGATTGGGCGGGGGCTATCCGCGATTGGTTATTCGGCGGATGGCGCTCGGCACGCGGGGATTCCGGTGGAGCGCCGCGTCACGCTCGTTTACGTGCTTTCGGGTCTGGCGGCGGGCGTGGCCGCGGTGATTTATGTTGCGCGATTTGGGCAGGCGACGGCGGATGCGGGGACGGGATATGAGTTGTCGGCGATCACGGCAGTCGTACTTGGGGGAACATCGATCTTCGGCGGGCAGGGGAGCATCATTGGGACTTTGCTGGGATTATTCGCGATTGCGATTTTGCATAATGGGCTGAGGATGGCGGATTTGCCGCCGGAATTGGCGGGAATCGGGACCGGGGCATTATTGTTGATAGCCATCGGGGCGGATTGGCGGCATCGTCCGCAAACAACTCGGGCGCGCGACAGCGCGGAGGAATTGAAGATGAGGAATTCGCAGCTTGCGGTCTTGTGCGTGGTGATTCTGCTGGCGGCTTTAATCGTCGTTGGCGGAAATTTTCTCTTGGTGCGGAATCTTCCTGTTGCATCGGAAGGACGCAGTGCGGGGCCGGTTGCGCCGAAGGCGCTAACCGTTGCGATGATGCCAAAGAGCAAGGGGAACGCTTATTTCATCGCGTGCCAAAAGGGAGCGGAAGAGGCGGCGAAGGAGCTCGGCATCAACCTGATCTGGGATGGCCCGACCGATCCGGACCCGGCCAAGCAGAATGAGATCGTCGAGACATGGATCGCCCGCGGCGTGGATGTGATCGCGGTCTCGTGCGAGAACAAGGAGGGGCTATCCACGGTTTTGCGAAAGGCGCGGGCGGCGGGGATTAAAGTTGTGACGTTCGACGCGGACGCTGAGAGTGATGCGCGGGACTTTTTCGTGAATCAGGCTACGCCGGAGGGGATCGGGAATATTTTGATGGACGATGCGGCCAAGGCGATGGGCGGAAAAGGCGAATTCGCGATCATCACGTCGTCGCTGACGGCGGCGAATCAGAATGAGTGGCTGAAATATATTGAGGCTCGCCGCGCGGCAAAATATCCGGAAATCAAAATGGCGACGCTGCGGCCATGTGATGACATGCAGAACAAGGCTTTCGATCAGACGCAATCGGTGCTGAATGCCGACCCGAATGTGAAGTTAATTATGGCGATCTGCTCGCCGGCGGTTCCTGGTGCGGCGGAGGCTGTGAAGCAATCGGGGCGGAAGGATGTGAAAGTCGTCGGCCTGGGGCTTCCGAATGAGAACAAGCAATACGTTCACGAAGGGATCACGCCATCGGTGGTGCTGTGGAACACGATGGATTTGGGATACCTGACGGTCTACGCGGCGGAAGCTGTGAAGGATGGGACATTGCGAATGGGCGATTCATCGCTGGAAGCCGGGCGGCTGAAGAAGATCGAGGTGCGCGGGGATAATGTTTTGCTGGGGGTGCCGTTTACGTTTGATAGGGATAATATAGATCAGTTTGATTTTTGATTGGGCCAAACAGGCCGCTACAGAATAAATTGAATGAACACACTTGAATATGGGCGACCCGAGAAAAGGCCACGCATTTCGTGGGAGCGCCGATACCGTAAATTCGTTCCTATTTTTGGCTTTGGCTATTGTATTTTGATATTTGCAGTACTTCTTGAAGGCATAAATCTAGCGGATGATCCACATCCTTCGCCAATATTCGAGATGTTTTTCGCAGTGATAGGATTTCCGGCATTCGCGCTCTACGACAACCTGGGCAAAGGATTATTCAATTTCGTGGTTTTGGGCTTGTGCAATGCAGCGATTTGGGGATTTTCTGCTGTCGGTGTATGGCATGCAACTTCCGCGATAAGTCGGCAGGTCCGCGTAAAATCGTCTTGAAGCCCGTTCAATTCTGTCTAGTTGTGTTCAGTTGGCTGGGTTTTCACGAATGGGGATATGGCGTGAAAGATTTGGCGGGCCCCTCGATTAGATGAGTTATGCCTTGAATCTGCGCATTTTTCGGCGGTCCGGCTAGTTCGAGAATTGTGATTTGGTTTTCGCCCTGGTTTTGCCAGGCGCTGGGGAGGTATAGGCCGCGGTCGGCGCCGGCGTCCCAGTAGCGGCCGAGGTTGTGGCCGTTGATCCAGACTGCGCCGAAGTTCCANNGTGAAGGAGCCGGTGTAGATCGCGGGGGCGAGTGGCGCGGGGTCGGAATTCGTGGTGATGTGTGATAGAAGTTCGCGCGGGTTGGTCATTGGT
This sequence comes from Phycisphaerales bacterium, assembly GCA_003153655.1. Classification (GTDB taxonomy): domain Bacteria; phylum Planctomycetota; class Phycisphaerae; order Tepidisphaerales; family Tepidisphaeraceae; genus PALSA-1353. The sequence goes on along the minus strand of PMAK01000170.1, from coordinate 769 downwards.
AGCGAGAATATTTGCCAGGTTTTTAGTTCCTGGTTGTCGAGGGTGGGATTTTGGTTGAGGCCTTTGCGGCTGGTGGATGTGTTGANNAGGTTGTAGACCAGGATGTCGAGGGTGCAGGGGCCGGGGTGATTCAGGTTTATTTGGAAGCTCGCTGGGCCGTATGGCTCGAAGGCTTGGCCGACGACTTGGCCGTCCAGCATGACGATGCTGTAGTCGAGGGCTTTTTTTAGATCGAGTTGGCCCTTGATCCCTGCGGGGAATGTCTTGCGATAGAGGATCAGGCCGTAGGATTGGTTTAGGTCTTCCATTGTCATGACATCGGTCGATGTCGTGGTTGGTTGGGGGAGGCAACTTAGCAGGGGTGCTGCGCAGGTGAGTTTGAAGGGTGGGATTTCGATGATGCGCGGATCGGTTGGGATTGGGGGTGGTTGGATGTGGAGATTGTTGATGAGAAGTTGGCGGAGGGCTTTGAATTTGGGGGTGACGCGGCCTAGTTCGTCGATGGGGGCGTCGTAGTCGTAGGTGGTTTGGACGGGTTGCCACGCGTTTGCGCCGTTGGAGAATCCGAAGTTTGTTCCGCCGTCGAACATGTAGAAGCAGAAGGAGAGATGGCGGTCGAGGAGCCACTGGGTGTCTTTGATTTGGGCGGAGATGGATTTGTTTTTGGATTTTGGGCCGCCGATGCGGTCGCCCCAGACGGAGAACCAGGAGGTGTAAACTTCTGAGCCGTAGACGGGATAGCCGCCGGCGACTTTTTGGGCTTGGTCTA
>PMAK01000185.1 GCA_003153655.1 Phycisphaerales bacterium | reverse complement strand
AGGTCATTTCCTTGCCGGGGCCGGTGCGTTTTGGGCCGACGATTAGGGAGAGGGCGATGTTGGCGAAGGCGAAGCCGACTCCGATGATGAAGAGTAGGACGATCGGAGCCCAGGAGCCCACGGCGGTTGTGGATTGTTCGTCGGCGAGGAATAGGTTTGTCATGCGGATGATTTCCAAGTGGGAATGGTATTCGGTTGAGGGGGATTTGCAACGGGTTGGGGAAGTGGGGGTTGTTTGTTAATCCGGGGTTTTCGATATTTCTCAACGGATATTTAACCGCGGAGGTCGCGGAGGTCGCAGAGAGAGACGCGGAAAGAGCTTGTGCGCTCTTTTTTCCGCGGCCTTGCGGTCGATTCGATTTTGGCCCCTCACCCTCTGCCCTCTCCCCATGATTATATGGGGAGAGGGGGTAGAGCTTATGACTTTGGGGATCGGCGTAGGCTTACTGCTGCGCCGAGGGCGAGGAAGATGAAGGCGGCTACTACGCCGGTTGCGCCCCAGGCTATTTGGGTTGTGGGGAGGATATTCAGGATGAGGGTGGATAGGCGGGTCCAGGCGGCTTGTGTCCAGTTTTCTAGTTGGTCGATTGTTGGGCCGTAGGCGGCGGCTAGGGCTATCAGGATGCCGAGGACTACGCCGGGGATCCAATATGCGCTTCCGAAGAAATAGATGAATTCGAGATAGGTTGCGATCAGGGTGAGGCGGAGGGTGGTGAAAATCAGATGGCCATTGTGATCGAGGATGAGGGTGAGGGCCGCGGGCGTGTTGCTGGAGACGAAGAGCGCGGCGAGGGGGAGAAGAGTTCGGATAACAACGATATCGCGGCGCGAGAAGAGCCGGGTTGGTTGAGCGCGATTGAGAGTCATCGCGAGGGCGAGCAATAGGGGCGCGGCCATTGCGCCGAAGAAGGGGACATCGTAGACGTAGTGAAGGATGGCGAGGTGGGCGACCAGGGAGAGCCAGGGGAGGAGGGTGTAGGTTGTGATTGTGCGGGAGAGTGAGGCCGGGGTTGGGAAGAGTTTTGTGAGGAGTTCGTAGGCGACTGGCATCAGGCCGACGATCCACCATGCGATGTAGAAGGAGAGCGGGGAGACGGAGCCGTCGGGGTGGCGGCTGAAGATGATTGGGAGGGAGAGGATCGTGGCGAGCTGGATGAGGATGAAGGCGAATTGGGCGAAGAGATGGCGGAGGCCGAGGATTCGCAGGATTACGGCCAGTTTGATGATGGCGGCGCAGTAGGTGATGATGGCGATGGTGGGGCCGATCCAGGATTTTTGGGTGGCGATTTCCGAGACGAGGAATGTGACGTCGATCAGAAAGAAGAGTTCGAGGATGATGAGCATGAGACCGTCGCGACGGAGGGCGCGGACGAGGATGAGATAGGCGGCAAGGGCGATGAGGGCGGCTTCGTAGAGATTCAGCGTGAAGATGAGAATCAGGAGATTGGGGGTGGGGATGCTGACCCAGGAGAGGGAGTTGGTGAGTGCGACGCATCCGGCGAGCATGCAGCAGGCGCTGATGAGATAGAACGGGTTGGAATCGAGGAATGAGCGGGCGAGGGATCTGACGGGAGATAAGGTGGCAGCCATCGGGAACCTCCGAATGGTGCGGTCGCGTTGCGGCCGGCACGGGGATAACACGGACGATCCAATCCCAACGTCTCAATCCCGCGACGGGATTAATGTATAAAGTCGCGGAAAAGCCGAGGAGCTGCGCTGCGCATTAAACATGTACGGTGGAAGCTTCGGGGAGGTTCTTATCAGCGCCGTTTCCGTTGCCGGTCCCGACGTCATGGCCCATGACTTTCACATCGTCGCCGGTGATGTGGCGGACGGAGTGGAAGAAGCTTGTGCGATCGAGCACGCGTTCCTGGAATTGTTCCAGATAGAGATAGATGACGGGCGTGATGTAGAGGGTGATGAACTGGGAGACGATCAGGCCGCCGACGATGACTAGGCCGAGGGGGCGTCGGGAGGCGCCATCCGCGCCGAAGCCGAGGGCGATGGGGATTGCGCCCACGAGGGCGGCGAGGGTGGTCATGATGATCGGGCGGAAACGGTTCATGCTGGCGTCGTGGATGGCGTCGACGCTTGCCTGTCCCTGGGCCATGCGCTGGAGGGCGAAATCGACGAGCATGATGCCGTTCTTCTTGACGATTCCCATCAGTAGGAACAGGCCGATGAATGCGTAGAGGGAGGCTTCGGCGTTGAAGATGTAGAGCGTCAGCAGCCCCCCTACCAATGCGACCGGGAGGGAAGAGAGAACGGTGATGGGATGAACGTAGCTTTCGTAGAGGATGCCGAGGATGACGTACATGACGAAGACGGCGAGGAGAATGAGGATGCCGAGTACGCGGACGGTGTCGGTGAAATCCTTGGCCTCGCCCTGAAGATTGCCGCGTATACCGGGAGGGACGACGTGCGAGGCGGTGTCCTGGATGAATTGGGTGGCTACGCCGATGGGGACGTCGGGATTGAGATTGAAGTAAATTGTGACGGATGAGAACTGGTTGATGTGATTCACGTTCTGCGGGCCGAGCGTTTCCTGCCAGGTGGCGACGGCCGGCAAGGGCACCAATCGGCCGTTGTCGGACCGGACGTAGAGGAGCGAAAGATCGGCGGGGATTGCGCGGTCTTTGTCATCGGCTTCGAGGATGACCTGGAACTGGTCCTCGGCCTTCTTGATGAGATAGACATAGTTCTGGGAGTAGGCCTGCCGGATGGTGCTTTCGATGGCGGCGGCGGAAACACCGTAGCTGGAGGCGGCATCGCGCAGAATGTTGATCTGAAGATTGGGCGTATGGATGAATAAATCGGATGAGATGGTGGCGAAGAGGTCGTGGCGCGACTGCATTGCGCCCTGAAGCTTGGTGGCGGCGGCGTAGACTTCGTCGCGATTGATGCCGGAGAGAGCGTAGGCGTATTTGCCCTGGTTGCTCTGTGTCGCGCCGGTGCTGATTTGCAGCACGGGGGACGGCTGCATGATCACCAGCGCGTTGATGATCTGGAAGAGTTTGCCCATCAATTGGCCGGTGACGGCCTGAATGGGCGGGCGTTTGCCGGCATCAGTTAAAAACGCGAGGACGAAGCCCTGGTTGGAGGGGAGGAACGCGGAATTGCCGGTCATGGTGAAGGTGGTCTGAACGGCGGGGTTGGACTGGATGATCTGATCGGCCTGATTCTGGAAGACGCGCATTTGTTTGAAGGATGCGCCTTCCTGGCCGATCATGACGCCGCGAACGAAACCGCTGTCGCCGATGGGTAGGAAACTTTTGGGGACTTCGACGAAGAGCCAAATGGTTCCGAAGAGGGTGAGGAACCAGATGGCGAGTGAAATCCAGCGATATCGCAGGAACCACCAGAGTGATTTGCCGTAGACAGCGAGGACGCGGTCGATGACGGCGGTTCCGATGCGTTCCATGCGTGTGCGGCGGTGGCCTTGGCCGCGGCGGGCGAGCATGCGCGAGCACATCATCGGCGTGAGAGTCAGGGAGACGATGCCGGAGGCGAAGATCGAGACGATGATGGTGATGGCGAACTCGCGGAAGATGCGACCGACGAGGCCGGGCATGAAGACGAGGGGGACGAAGACGGCGGCGAGGGAGATCGTCATCGCCAGGATCGTGAAGCTGATCTGTTTGGCGCTGTTAATAGAAGCTTCCAGCGCGTTTTCGCCGTGCTCCATGCGGCTGACGGTGTTTTCGAGAAAGACGATGGCGTCATCGACGAGGAAGCCGATCGCCAGCGTGAGGGCCATCAGGGAAAGGTTGTCCAGGCTGTAGCCGAGAACCTGCATGACGATGAAGGTGAGCAGCAGGGAAAGCGGGAGCGCGACGACGGGGATGAGCGTGTCGTTGGCGCGGCCGAGGAATACGTAGATGACCATCACCACCAGGATGAAGGCGATGACGAGCGTCAATTGCACATCGTTAGCGGAATTGACGATGGACTGAGAGCGGTCGTAGACGGGATACAAGCCGATGGAAGCGGGCAATTGCTGCTGAATGCCGGGGATCAGATCGCGAACGGATTGTGCGACGGCGACGGCGTTTGTGCCGGCCTGGCGGAAAACGGCGAGCACGACGGTGGCGGAGGGGACTTCGTGCGAACGATCCCAGAAGTGCATGGAGATGCGCTCGTCCTGGACTGTATTCTCGGCAGTCGCGACATCGCGCAGATAAACCGGCGAGCCATTTTTGATCGCGACGATCATTTTGGCATATTGGTCGGCGTCGGTGAGCTGACCCTGCGGCTGGAGGAGGAATGTGCGATGTGCGCTGTCGAATTGGCCGGCGCCTTCATAGGTGGTGCCGGCCTGGATCGCGATGGCCAGATCGTTGATGGTCATTCCGCGGATGGCGAGTGCGGAGGGATTGACCTTGATGCGGACGGCGGATTTAGTGCCGTAGGTATCGACGCGCGAGACGCCGGGGAGAATGCTGATGCGCTGGGCGACTTCGGTGCTGGCATAGTTGTAGAGCGAGCCGCCGGTGACGGTGTTGCTGACCATCACCAGGTACATGATCGCCTGGTCGTTGGGATTGGTTTTGGAAAATGTCGGCGGGGACGGGAGATCGACGGGCAGGCTTCCGGCGGCTTGTGAGATCGCGGCCTGAACGTCGGTGGCGGCGGCATCTAAGCTCTTGCTCAGATCAAATTGGAGCGTGAAGCTGGTATGGCCCTGGCCGCTGGAACTGGTGACGAGCTGCAGGCCGGAGATCTGCATGAACTGTTTTTCGAGGGGCGTGGCAACGTTGGCGGCCATCGTCTCGGGGCTGGCGCCGGGATAATCCACCTGGGCGGTGATGACCGGATAATCCACCGACGGCAGATCGTTTACGGGAAGCGATCGGTAGGCGAGCACGCCGAAGAGGATGCTCGTGACGGTGAGCAACGTGGTCATCGCGGGGCGGCGAATGAATGGCTCGGACAAACTCATCGGGGCGCTCCCTGCGGGGTCGGCGGGGCGGAGGGGACGATCATCACGCCCATGTGCGGGATCACCATCAATTGGCCGGTTTTCACGACAATCTCACCGGCTTTCAGACCATTCAGCACGACGATCTGCTCGCCCTGACGCTGGCCGGGGGTGATGATTCGCTGCTCGGCGGTTTTGTCGGTGTTAATGACGAACACATACGATCCGGCCTGGCCCACCTGAACGGCTTCGGTGGGAATGAGGGCGGCGTCTTTTAATGTATTGAGAATGAGCCGGACGTGAACGAACTGTCCGGGCCAGAGTTCGCGGCTTTTGTTTGGGATCGACGCGCGAAGCCTGATCGTGCCGGTGCCATCCTGGACCGCGTTATCCAGGAACGTGACTTCTCCCTCGACTTCTCGATCCAGATTATCCGGCGTCTGCACGAGTACTTTCAGCGGACCCTTGGCAAGATTTTCCCGCACCCGGTCCAGGTCGTTTTCAGCAACGGTGAAATCAACATAAATCGGCGTGATCTTTTGAATGCTGAGCAGCATCGTTGAATTGGCGTTGACGACGTTTCCCACGTCAACGAGGCGCTGGCCGGCGCGGCCATCGATGGGTGACGTAATCGACGTGTTATCGAGATTCCACTTGGCCGTCTCGATCCCGGCCNNATGCTCGGGAGTTCGCTGGCGACGCGATCATAATTGGTCTTGGCGTTGGCAAGCAGCGCGCGGTTTTGTTGAAGAGCCGCCTGGGTCTGATCGATTATCGCCTGGAATGGCCGCCGCTCAATCAGGAACAGTTTTTGGCCGGCTTTGAGATCAGTGCCATCCTCGAAAAATCTTTGGACGATCTGCCCCGAATCCTGCGGAATGATGTTGACGGATTCGGTGGCGGTGGTTTTGCCGATCTCGTCGAGATAGACGGGGACATCGGCGGTGGCGACGGGGGCGGTGGTGACAACCGGCGGGGGCATGGTGAATCCGCCCTGGGCGCTGGCGCGATTGCAGCCGGTGAGGGACATTGCAGCGAGGCATGCCACAGCCGCGACTGATGCCAACATTGAGATTCTTCGAATCATCTTGCTCCTGAGGAAACCTACGGGGGTATTTGATGTCCGTGATTGTAAAGCGCGGGAGGGCTGAATTTCCAGCGGTCAGCTATTTGATCCATATCGTCTTGATATTAACGAACTCGTGAATGCCGAATTGGGAGAGTTCGCGGCCCCAGCCGCTGTTCTTGATTCCGCCGAAGGGAAGGCGCGGATCGGATTTGACGATGCCGTTGATGAAAACGGAGCCTGCTTCGATTTGGGCGGCCCATATTTGTGCGCGATGAGTGTCTTTCGTCCAGATGCTGGCTCCGAGGCCGTAGCGGGATTGATTCGCGAGGCGGACAGCGTGTTCGGCATCTTGTGCGCGGATAATTGCGGCGACTGGGCCGAAGGTTTCCTCGTCGAAAGCGGCCATGCCCGGTTGGACGGCGGTCAGGACGGTTGGCTCGTAGAAGAATCCTTTGCCCGACCGGCGTTTGCCGCCGAGGCGGAGTTTGGCGCCCTGCTCGACGCTGCGCTGGACCTGGCTGTGTAAGGCATCTAACAGATCGAGCCGGGCGAGGGGGCCGATTTGCGTGGCATGGTCTGACGGGTCGCCTAGTTTCATCGCGGACATGGCGGCGATCATGGCCTGCTCGAATCGGTCGGCGACGGATGCTTCGACGATGAATCGTTTGGCGGCGATGCAGCTTTGGCCGTTGTTGATGCAGCGGGCTTCGGCGGCTTTTGCGGCGGCTTGTTGGATGTCGGCATCGGCGAGGATGATGAAGGCGTCGGAGCCGCCTAGTTCCATGACGGTTTTTTTGAGTCGCCCCCCTGCTGCCGCGGCCACGGCTGCGCCGGCGCGTTCGCTGCCGGTGAGGGTGACGGCGCGGATGATGGGGTGATCGACCAGGCGCTGGGCGGATTGGTTGTCGGCGATCAGCAGCGAGCTGAAGACGCCGGTTGGGAATCCGGCTTCGGAAAATATCTTTTCAATTGCGAGGGCGCATCCCGGCACGTTGGGCGCGTGCTTCAAGACGGCGACGTTCCCCGCCATCAGGGCCGGGGCGGCGAAACGAAATACCTGCCAGAGCGGGAAATTCCAGGGCATGATCGCGAGGATGGGGCCGAGGGGATCGAATCGAACGTAGCTTTTGGAGGCGTCGGATTCGATGGTTTGGGGTGAGAGAAATGCGGCAGCGTTTTCCGCGAAGAAATCGCAGGCGGCGGCGCATTTTTCGATTTCGGATTCGCTGGCGGTGATTGTCTTGCCGACTTCTGTGGTCATGAGCGCGGATAGTTCATCGCGCTTGCGGCGCAGGACGGAGGCTAATTCTTTCATGTGAGGTGCGCGCTGTTCGATCGGGGTCTTGCGCCATTTGGGAAAGGCGATGTCGGCTGATTCGAGGATTTGCTCAATTTGCGCGGGAGCATGCTCTGGATAATCAGCGATGATCTCTTCGGTCGCGGGATTTCTGGATTCCATACAGTCACCTGAAAATACATCTTAGCCACAGATGAAAATCAGATGCACACAGATAAATGCAAATTGATCGGTTTTATCTGTCTGCATCTGATTTTTATCTGTGGCTAAAATTCTTTTCCTTGACGCTTATCTTCCAGGGGACTACCTTCCGGCGCTTCATGCTTAAGCGTACGCCGTTGTATGAATTTCATGTTGCCTGCGGGGCGAAGATGGTGGATTTCGCGGGGTGGGAGATGCCGATTCTCTACCGCGGGATTGTGGAGGAACATCAGCAGACGCGGAGGAGCGGGTCGCTGTTTGATGTTTCGCATATGGGGCGGCTTTATGTCAGTGGCGCTGATGCGACAGCGTTTTTGGATCGGGCGCTGACGCGGAATGTTTCGCAGCAGCGGGTGGGGCAGAGCCGGTATAGCCTGGTGTGCAATTCGGCCGGGGGTGTGCTGGATGATGTGATTGTCAGCCGGGGTGAGGAGCACTGGTTGATTGTCTGCAATGCTTCGAATCGGGAGAAGATTGTTAAGCATTTGAATGATGTGCGGGAATCGAAGCCGTTTGATGTGAAGATCGCGGATCAGACGGAATCGACGGCGATGGTGGCGTTGCAGGGGCCGGCTGTTGTGGGGTTGATTTCAGCGGCGCTTGATATCGAGGTGCAATCGATGAAGCGATACAGCTTCGTGACCGGCACGTTTCGGATGAATCGATTTTCACTCTTTCGCAGTGGATATACCGGGGAAGATGGGGTGGAAATGATTGTGTCGGCGGGTGTGGCGCGGGGAATGGTTCAATCGCTTGCGGGGGAAATTTCGGGGGAGTCGCCGATCAAGCCCGCGGGATTGGGGGCGCGGGATACGTTGCGGTTGGAAGCGGCGATGCCGTTGTATGGGCATGAATTGGGAGAGGGGATTGATCCGATNNGATCCGATCTCGGCGGGGTTGAGTTGGGCGGTGGATTTGAGCAAGGATTTTATTGGGGCGGAGCCGTTGCGGGTGATCGCGGGGCGCGGGGCGGCGAGAAAGCTGGTTGGGTTGGAATTGGAGGGGCCACGGATCGCGCGGCAAGGGGCGGGGGTGAAGGCGGGCGAGGTTTTGATCGGCGCGGTGACGAGCGGGACATTTTCGCCAACGTTGAAACGCTCCATCGCGATGGCTTTTGTTGATTCGGCGCACGCGGCGGATGGCGCGAGCGTGAGCGTCGATTTGCGCGGAGCGAGCGTTGAGGCTAAGATTGTCCCGCTGCCCTTTTACAAGAGATAAATATGTCAGTTCCACAGGATCGACGGTATCTGCAATCGCACGAGTGGCATCAGCTTAATGGTGATGTTGTCACGATCGGCATTACGCAAACGGCGGCGGATGAATTGACGGATATTACTTATGTGAAGCTGCCGGCTATTGGGGCGAAGATTGCGGCGAATTCGCCGTTTGGGGAAGTTGAATCGGTGAAGGCGACCAGCGATCTCTACAGCGGGGTGAGCGGGACGGTGGTCGCGATTAATGCGGAATTGAATGCGAATCCGGGGCTTGTGAACACTGATCCGTTTGGGAAGGGGTGGATGATCAAGGTAAAGGTGACCGATGCGGGGCAGGTGGATAAGCTTTTGTCGGCCGACGATTATTTGAAGAAGACTGGCCATTGAAATGCATCAGGCTGCCGCTGCTATCGATTTGACGCCATCGGATACGTTCGAGCATCGCCACATCGGGCCGAGCGAGGCTGATCTGCGGCAGATGCTGGAGGCGATTGGGGTTTCGTCGCTGGATGAATTGATCGAGCAGACGGTTCCGGCATCGATCCGGTTTCGGGGGGCGCTGGGGATCGGGGCGGGGCGCGGGGAATTTGAATTGATTGAGGAGCTGCGCGGGATTGCGGGGAAGAATCGGATTTTGCGAAGCTGCATTGGGATGGGATATTCGGACACGATCACGCCGGGGGTGATTCAGCGGAATATTCTGGAGAATCCGGGTTGGTATACGCAGTACACGCCGTACCAGGCGGAGATNNCGGAAAGCGGGCGGATTTTTTTGTGGCGGAGGATTGTCATCCGCAGACGATCGCGGTGGTGGCGGCGCGGGCGCGGGCGCTGGGCGTTAAATGTGTCGTTGGGCCGGTGCAGAAGGCGGATTTTTCGGGCGGAAAGTTTTGCGGGATTCTGGTGCAGTATCCGGCCACCGATGGCGCGGTGATTGATTATTCGCAGGTGATTGAGGCGGCTCATGCGGCGCAGACGCTGGTGGTGATGGCGGCGGATATTTTGGCGCTGACGCTTTTGAAAGCGCCGGG
>PMAK01000273.1 GCA_003153655.1 Phycisphaerales bacterium | reverse complement strand
CACCCCGAATTCCTCAATAAACCGCATCACGCCCTTGGTGAAATCGGGCGGCGTCATCGGGAAATGGGCTCTCCCTTCCACATACACAGGCAGCCCCGCGTTCGGCAAAACGCTCACATACCGCGGCCAATTCTCGCAGACATATCGAATCGATTCAGCCAGCTCATACGGCCCAAACGCGCAGTTCAGTCCCAGCACANNCCGGTGAGCATCTCCCCGCCGTTCTGCTGATCCATCGAAGCCTGCACCATGATCGGCGTTCGCCGCCCGATCTCCGCGAACGCGCGATTCGCAGCGGCAACAGCACACTTGATCGCCAGCAAATCCTGCTGCGTTTCGATCAGCAGAACATCAGAGCCACCCTGAAGCAGACCCAAAATCTGCTCAAAGAAGCTCTGCTCCATCACATCCCAACTGGTCTGGCCAAACGTGACGATCTTGGTCCCCGGCCCGACAGACCCGATCACATAACGCGGCCGATCCGGCGTCTCAAACCGATCACAAGCCCGCCGGGCGATCTGTGCCGCAACGCGATTGATCTCGGTCGTCCGATCCGCAAGGTTGGCCTCCGCCAAAACAATCTTGCTCCCGCTGAAGGAATTGGTTTCAACGGCATCGCACCCAACAGCAAGAAATCCCTCATGAATCTGTTCGATAAGGTCCGGCCGGGTGAGGTTCAGTATTTCGCAGATATTCTCCTGCCCGCACCAGTCGCGTTTCAGGTCAAGCGGAAATGTTTGCAGAGTAGCCCCCATCGCGCCGTCAAGAACAACGACGCGCTGCTGCGCGAGGCTTAGGAAAGGCAGCCGATCCATTACAAATCACTCCAACGCCAGAGCTTAGGCCAGGAAAGTATAGGGCGCGGGCCAAGACAGACAAGTTAACCCAATTTGCCGGGGACATACTGCCGCACCAGCGAACAAGGGATCCATCAGGGATCATGTAAGAAAAAATAGTTAGCGGGCGACCGNNGCAGGTCGCCGGGTTTCCCCACACGCTTCGCACCCCTCAATTCCAGATTGACGCAATATTATCCGGCTTTCCGTTTTCCGGAACGACCGCTGCCGCGTCGAATGGGATTTGGGGCGTGGTCAAGGCGACGATGGAGGCGGGCAAGGTGCGAACACGTTAGAATCCCTGCGCCATACGGGAAAGTGAATATTGCCCATGATTGTGCGCCGCAACAGTTCCGCTCCCGACGCTTGTAGCAACTGCGGCGAAGCGATCGGCCGTCTTGAGACGCCGCAAATTTGGAACCAACACATTGTCTGCGCCAGATGTCGGCAGAAATTAGAGGCCAGTACCCCTACGCAAAATGATGCTGCCGTTCCCTATGCTCGCGTTGTAACGACGGCTAGGCCGATGCTGCCCCAAGGGCAGATGATCATCTGCCCGAACCCGGCTTGCGGCTACATTGGCGAAGCGCGGAAAATCCCGCGGGGATCTGTCACCGCTGGCTGCCTGCTCATGCTTCTCTTTATCATCCCCGGCATACTCTACCTGATGTTCACCAGCGGATACCGGATCGTCTGCCCAAAATGTGGCCTGCAAATCCGCGAAGAATAGTTCCGGCGTTCGCGCGATGGCCCGGCCCGGCGTCGAATCTCTCACGGCGCTTGCGGGCGTTGGCGAGAATATGGGGCATGGCGGCGCGAGCAGGCCATCAGCGGGGGGAGTCTAGCGCGCAAAGGGTCCTTCCGTCGCGTTTACGAAGTAGGACTGTTGTGGACGAAGCCAACACACGCAGCCTCCTCCCTAAATAGCGAAATAGTATTAACTCACTTGTAGCGCCTCGATTCTCGCGGGCGGCCGAATTTGCGGATTATTGGCGACGTGCGACAATGCCGCGGTCGAATCGAAAGAGCGATTGTGGACAACTGCGACAACTGCGGGGCGGCCATCGGCAAGCTGGAAACACCCAATGTGTGGCAGGACCACGTTGTCTGCGCGCAGTGTTACGCCAAGCTGGTCGTGCAGCCGATTCAATCTCCACCCCTTAATCCAGCGACCTATCGACCCGAGGTGGGCCGGGGCGAAATCATTTGCCCGAATCCAAATTGCGGATACGTCGGCCAGCCGAAAATGAAATCGCGTGGCATCTTCGCAATAACGGCCCCGTTTTCCATTATCCTGTTTGTCGCCGGCCTGGGCATCGGCATGAGGGGGCTCGAAATCGAGGNNACCCGCGGTGCGGCGTCGGGGTACTAACCTGATCGCGTGGTAAACTCTACATGAGAACGCCGGATTGATCCCCGGCGACGGCCCGGCCAGCGGTCTTACGGCAGCATCATCCCCGTAGGCCCAGGCCCGGCCTGCCCGAAAGGATGATGCACATGTCGGATAAAGCAACCGCTTCCAATGAAAAGTCCGAACCGACCAAGCAGCAACTGGCCGATGGCCCGCGTGCTCCTGATTTAAGCCGGCTCGATGACCTAAAGAACCCCTTCCATCGGCTGTGGGGTATCGCGAACTATTGCCGTGTGTTGAGGGGTTACGAAGCGACGGCCAAAATGTATTGGGCGGCAAGCGATTCTGCGGCGATTCGCACGACGATTCACTGGACGAGTTTGGATCCCATTACCCAGGAGTACGACAGGGCGCAAAACACGTTGGTTGGAACGTGGCTAAAAGTATGCGAGGAATACTACGGCCTGCTTTGCCAGTGGTGCAACGCCGCGTTTCCTTTGATGCCGGACGTGGTGAAGGGGTTGAAGGTATTGCGATTCGGCGCGGAGCGGCTGCATTGCAACCGACAAACCGACTGGAAAGCGTTTGAAGATGACCTGTCGGCAATAATCGCCCATGCCAACGTACTGCGTGCCGAGGCGGAAGGCAGCTTGCCCGACTATCCCGCCAAGCCGACCGATGTGATGCCGGCGGAAGAATCCCACGATCCCTTCCGCGACTATCTGAAATTCCACGACCCTGAAAATGGGCAAACCGTCGATTTTCAAACCGTCGATGCGCTCTGGCTTTTCTTTAAGGCGATTTACTCCAACGGGGGCAAGTGTCTCACAGACGAAGACCTTGAAAAGCTCATACCCAACTGGAACGGAGGGGAGGCGATGAAAGGCAGTACCCAACGGCTCAAAGACTTTTTGTGCAATCCGCATAATAAAATGAACCATCACGCCGAAAATATCTGTAGGGGAAGTGGAACCGTGCAATACAAAACGACTTAGCTACGTTCCCGAAAAGTTCCCATTAAATTCCTCGCCATCGCGCCGAATCACTCTAGGATTTTGGCGTCATGGATGAGATTTTCAAAATCCCGCCAGTGGGCCAAGTCAAAGCCGAAATTGAGCGGCGTAGGCAAGAGATCGTCCAGCTTAAGGGCATTCTGAAAATCGCGCGCGCTGGGCCTATGCAATCAGCCGGCTCGTCCACACAACATTTCTCATCTGATGCGGAAGGGGGCAAACGCGATGCCCGCTGAATCCCCCGCCGCCGATGACGTGCTCCTGATCGACGGCCGCGAACTGGCCCGGCGGCTGGGCGTGGGCATTTCCACAATTTACGCGATGCGACGCGCCGGAAAACTGCCGCTGCGGATCGTTCGGTTGAATGCCGCCGTGAGGTTTGACGCCCGCGAAGTCGCGGAGTGGGTTCGGTGTGGATGCCCTGGTGAAAGCCGTTGGCGGGCCATGCTGACGACGATCGAAACCCAGCCCGCTATCGTCGTTCTTATGAACGTGGAGGGCAATGTTATTCAGACCTCGGGGAATGGGAATCGTTTCACCGTTGATCGTCCGAGGCGACTGGATTTTTGGGCAGAGTTGTGGAGGCGGTTGGGACTCTTGTTGGGAATCTTATGGAGGTGGATTCGTTAATCCGCTTGAAAAAAATGTCTCACGCAGAGGCGCAGAGTTCGTCCTCTTTGCGCCTCTGCGCCTTTGCGTGAGGCCTTTCATCGAGTCTGCGGCCAAAGAGCCCGCCAAAATCTCCGCCGCAGTGTTACACTTCTGCTCAAGACCGCCCATAAAGCAACGTGCGCCTCAGACATAAACAGAATTCTCAACACAACTTGCAATCGGATTGATAAGCTAGCATACACTAATAAAACCCCGAAAAGTGTAACGTTCTGTAAACTTCTGTAAACCTAATCCATTTACCCTCACCGCGGCACCGGCCCCATATTCCGATCCCGGCACAATTCCCCCGGCGGATTCAGCGCATCCACCATCTTCAATTCTTCAGCCGACAACGTCACCTTCACCGCCGCCATGTTGTCCTGCAATTGATCCACCGTGCGCGGCCCAATGATCGGACACGTCACCCCGGCAACCTGCAAGCACCACGCAATCGCAAATTGACTGGATGAAATCCGGTGCGCATCGGCCAGTCTGTCCACCGCCTCCATCAGCGGCCACTGGCTCGCGGGAAAATCGGTCTTGCCCTGCGCCTTGTACCACGTGCCATCCGGAATCTTCCGCCCGCCGCGCGTATACGCGCCCGTCAGCCGGCCGCGCGCCAGCGGCGCCCACGTAATCGTCGCAATCTCATACTTGCGGCAAAAAGGCAAAACCTCCAATTCAATCCGTCGGTCAATAAGATTAAGCTGTGGCTGCTCAACATCGAACCGCGCGGTTCCGAGTTCCCGCGCAATGAAATGCGCCTCAGCCAGTTGCCATGCCGCGAAGACGCTGCTCGCCAGATAGAGAACCTTCCCCTGCCGGACCAGATCATCCAGCGCGCGAAGCGTCTGATCGATTGGCGTATCAGGATCAGGCCGATGAATGTGATAGATATCGATCCGCTCGGTCTTGAGACGTTTGAGCGAGTTTTCGACCTCACGCACGATATGCCAGCGATGATTGCCGGCATCATTCACGTTGGGCGATCGCCGGCCATGAACTTTCGTGGAGAGAACAATCTGATCGCGTTTGCCGCGATCCTTGAGCCAATCGCCGACGATCTCCTCCGATTTGCCGTCGTTATAGACGTTCGCGGTATCGATGAAGTTTCCGCCAAGCTCGAGGTATTGATCGAGAATCTTTTTCGAATCAGCGGGGCTCGTGCGCCCGCCGAAGTTCATCGTGCCCAGACAAAGGGGCGAAACTTTCACGCCGGTGCGGCCAAGAATGCGATAATCCATGTGACGGCTCTCCGAATAAAGGAGCGGGATTGTATCAATTTTCGGACAAGATTGCTTTCGCGTCCCATCCCAGCCGTCAATGTTTACCAGCAGCATAAAGGCGCATTCACACGAACTCCGGGCATGACCGGCCCAGGCGACGCGGACTGCCAGTCGTCGATATGTTGCCGCGAAAAACCGGTGAAATAGTTCACGTTCCACGCGGATGCGATTGCATCGAGCCGACTCTCATAGCAGGAGGATTACGAAATGAGGACCAGAAATCTGTTGCGTTCTGGTGATGCGATTTTTGTCGGCTTCGCCGAATTGCTCGAAAAACGACTGCTGATGACCGGAGTCCCGGGCCTGCCCGCGATTATAGCGCCGACGGCCAATCCAGCGCTGCCCGCGGGATTCGACGTCTTTACACCCCCCGCCGCCTCAACAACTNNACCAATCGCCGCCTGGACCGAATCAGCCGGACCGGGCCAGAGCCTTACCATCAGCGCAACCCAGATTTCAGCTCTCCCGGCTTCCGATCAAAGCTCGGATACGCAATTCGTAACCTATGGCCAGACAACCGCCACCAACGGCACGCTGGTGGCGGATACGATCCAGCAGCTCAGCCCGAATATCGCGTCGGTGACGCTGGCCTCAAACAACACGCCCAATTCGATGTATCTGTTGTGGGCGGTGAATGCGGACGGATATAGCGCGCCTGTCGCGGTCAACAAGACAGACGCGTGGTGGGTAGGACCAAACTCCGCGAGCGCGGGACAGACCATTTCGGTCTATGGACAGAATCTCACCTACACCGCAACCGACGGATCATCGTGGGTCTTCATCACCAAGGCCGGCAGCAACACAGGCCAATGGGCCAGCGTGGTCAGCGCCAATCCGTACAAGGTCGATTTTGTCGTCCCGGCGAACCTCGGCAATGGAACCTATCAGGTCTGGGTTCACAACGGACATGGCGGCGAATACGGCTGGAGCAGCCCCGTCACGCTGACGGTGGCAAACCCGGTTGTCTTCAATGGCCCGGTGCTCAACGTCGAAAGCTTCGGAGCAATCGGAAACGGCGTAACCGATGACACCGCAGCGTTCCAGGCGGCAATTACCGCCGCGGGAAAACTGACGAATGCCACGGTCTATGTACCGGCCGGCAACTATCTTGTCTCGCAAATCAACTTGGGTTCGGAGCAACTGCTCGGCGACGGACAGGGAAAAACCGTTATTCTCGAAACGCCGTCGACCACCACTTCGACCACGCCGTACGCGATGCTTTGGCTGTCATCGAATTCACAGGTGAAGAATCTCACGTTGGATTCAAACAATGTGGGATTGCAATTTCTGATGTACGGGCGGTTCCTGACGAATCTGAATCTGGATAACGTAACATTCAACGCCCATGAGACCCAGGATTTCGACATCCATGGGGACGATCTCGTCTTCTTTGAAAACTGCGACATGATCGGCTCAGGAAGTTTCCTGGGAACCGCCTCGCAACTCTTCATCAACGGGTGCAATTTTTACGGAACCAACGACGCCAATACGCTCCTCTACTCCTGGGGCGGGAGCGATATCAGCATTACGAATTGCACCGCACAGGATTACAACAACTCTGATCCCAACTCCGGCGCGGGCTGGGCCAAGGGACGCTTCTTTGTCGGCGACGCCGTCTGGGGGACGGAGAGCGGAATTTATATCGGTGACAACACCACAAACGATCTGGGCGTTCGGCCCACCTATTCGGATCAGAACGCGGGCGAACAAATCATGTTTGAGGGGCAGCTGACGTACCTTGAACCGAACGCCAAATTTGTGTCGGCCACCGCCGATACGCTGACAATGACGGGCATTACAAGCGGATTTACCGGGGCCGGGTATGAAGCGCTCGTGATGTCCGGCGACGGCGTCGGGGAACACGTCCGCGTGACGGGATACAACCCGGTAACGGGCGTTTTAACGCTCGCGGGCCCGTGGCAGGTCACTCCAGATTCCACCAGCGTTATCAGCCTGGGAATGGTCCTCGACGGAATGGTGGTCTATCAAAATACGCTGCAAGGCAAGGGTGTAACGAACACCGCATCCACAGGATTTGAGCTTTGGGGTGGCGGCCTCAATGTCATCGTGGATTCCAATACGATGATCAATCTGCACACAGGCATCACGGATTACGCGCTGGACGTGGATGGAGAAGTCGATCCGAGCTTTTTCAATATCTTTCAAAATAACACGATCACCAACGTGCAAGCCGGCATTGTCATTGAAAACGACGGCACGTCCGGGCAAATCGGGATGCTGGGAGCGATCGTGCGTGACAACCAGATCAACGGCGCCTCCAGCGAGGCATTTTCATTCGATGATCAGCTCGATCAAGGAAATCGGCATTTCTATGTGATCGTGGAAGACAACACGGTGATCAACACCCCGGTTGCTATCTCGATCTCCAATGTCGGCGACGCGACAACAAACCTGGTCCTCAACGCCAATACGTTCAGCCTCGGCTCCGCGGCCGCCGCCGACTCCGCGGCGCTGAGCGTGGGTCGGGGGCTTATTCTGACGGAAGAGGGAAATACGTTCACCGGGTTCCAGCAAATGTTCGACGGAACCGTTACCGCGACGATCGCGGCGGCGCATTCCGTCGCGGGAAATTTGTTGGAATTCCCGGCTGTTAAATTGCAGCCTGTGGACGTGCCTGCCGTGACGCCGAGTTCTACTTCGCCGTCCGGATCGGCGAACGCAAAATCCAGCACATCTGCGGGTAAGACAACCGCGAAAGAAACTTCATTGCCGAGGTTTGCTGCAGGCAAACCCCCGTCAGCGGAAGCTCTGCTTGCGAATATCGCGTTCATCGAAAGCTTTACGGCTTCTTTGCTGAAGGATTCAAAATCGATTGCGGGTGCTTCCGGCAAAGCCGCATAAGACGCGGGTGGAAGTGCCGTGCAAGTTGTATTTTTATCTGTGTGAATCTGATTTCCATCTGACTTCGGCGAGCTCGGTCGAGCCGTGGCAAAAATGTATGTCTCCGCGTATTGAATTATCATCGCCCGCATACCCGGATTGGAATTCGTGTATAACGTTCATGGACCATGAACATCGGGCTTGTGATATTCAATGCCGACCCGCAGCGCGGGGGAGCGGAGCGGTATACGGCTGACGTTGCCGCCGCGCTGGCGGGGCGTGGGCGTCAGGTGGATCTGATTTCCACGCGCTTCGGGCCGCCGATTGCCGGCGTGAATTTTGTCACGCTGGATGCGAAGGCCCCTACCCGGGCCGGGCGATATCCGATTTTTTTGAATTCGCTGGATGCCCACCTGCGCGAACAGAAATACGACCTCATCCATTCCATGCTCCCCGTGCGGCACTGCGACATCTATCATCCGCACGCCGGCATGGCTAAGGCATCGCTGGAATCTCACCTATCACGCCCCTCCGCCCCCNNCAGCTGGCCAATCGGCTCAACCGCAAACGCCAGCTTTTCGCGATGGTCGAGGAAGCCCTGATTCACGGGCCGGATAAGCCATTCGTCATCTCCCTGTCGGACTATGTGAAGGCAATGATCCTCAAGCATTATCCGAACATCTCATCCCAGCTTGTAAAACTCTTTAACGGCACAGACCTGACCGCATTCGATCCGGCTAGCCATCTGGCAGGCCGCCAGTTCGTTCGCAAGCGATTCAAAATTCCCCAGGATGCCACCGTCGCCCTCATGATCGCCCAGCACTTCGAGCGAAAGGGAATGGCGGAAGTAATCTCGGCGGCGGCCAATCTCGCCAAAACCTCTTCGGCAGCCGCTCCGACCATTTTGGTGGTAGGCCAGGATGATCCCAACCGAAGCCGGGATCAGGCAAAAAGACTTGGGGTAATCGATAAGATGATCTTCGCGGGACAAACCGACCGGGTCGCAGATTTTTACGCCGCCAGCGATTTCTTCGTTCTGCCCACGCGTCATGATTCATGCAGCCTGGTCGTCCTGGAAGCGCTGGCGATGGGATTGCCCGTCATCAGCACCGTATTCAACGGTGCCTGCGAAATCATGCGCGATGGCGAACACGGCTTTGTGCTCTCAAACCCCGCTGATGTAGGCGCACTGACAGCCGCCATGGGGCAACTGATGGACCCCACCGCCCGGCAACGGATGCACGAAGCTTGTTTAGCCCTCCGGCCGAATCTTTCGTTTGATGCGCACATGGATCGCCTGGAAGAAATTTATCGAATGCGTCTGGATTCGCGCGCGGCGAGTTGAGGCGGCCTTTTCAGGTGCGATCAGCCAGTCACATCCAACGAGGAACCGATGGGAATGCTTTGCATATTGGCATTCGGATTGGGCGAGCCGCGCTTGGCGTCCCTGACGGCGGCCTGGAAATCAGACTGAAATTGCTGCGGACTGATTCCAACCGATTGGAGCAGGCTGGCGAACGCCTGATTGGCGGCATTGCTCGGGGGTGTTTGAGTGGGCGTCGGCGTCGCCGGGGAACTGGTCGTCGCCTCAGTGGCTGAACTCGCCGAGTTGGAACCGACGCCGATATTCTTCAGGAGCTTGGTGATGGCGTCTTCGACGATCTGGTTTGGATCGGTAGCGCCGTCGGACTGGGCGGACTGCAATGCGCTGGTGACGGCCTGCTGCACCTGCCCGAGAATATTGCCGCTTGCAGCGCTTTGAGAGGTCGTGGAACTGGACGAGTCCGCCGTTGTACTGGTGGTTGCTTGGGATTTTGGCTTGGTAAGTTTCCGTACCCATTGGGCAAGGCTCGGACCCCCTAAGCTGGCAATTGCTGAAGACATAGCGTTTCCTGGCAACAGCCCGGACAAATCGTGCCTGGGCCTGTTTGCACATATCGGACGCTGGGGACGAAAAAGCCCAAAAAATAATCCGCCATTCCAAATGGTTGGTCACCGCAGGTGCCCTGAATTCACGTTCCGGCCCACCTCGCAGGGTGCTATAATGGCGGCATGAGTATGCGAAAATGGTATTGTCTCGGGGTTAGTCTTTTGTTGCCGTTGATTGCGGGATGCTCTGTCTATGTGGGGGATGTCTCCTTCGTTCCGCATCCCGCCGTTGCGGATGTCCCACCCACCCCGCCGCAGCAAAACCCGCCGNNAGGATAACAACGGACCCGGCAACGTCGTCTTCTCCCCCACCTCGATGGAACTGAGCAACGGCGAACTCCAAAAATTCCCGCCGCCGATTGTGCGTCCCCCCGATCCCGTATCCCTCGCCCAGGGACAAAGCGCATACGTCACCGCATACTTCCCCTTCCCTCCAGGCCATTCACTTTACGATACGGACTACAGTTCGTTTCAGCTTCGATGGCGCGTACAGATCGACGGGAAAATCGTCGGACAAGGCGCATTCTTCCGCCGGCAATATTCCACTTATTATGACTACGGGTACGGACCTTATCCGTATTGGGAATACCCGGGGCCTTACGGTTTTGTCGGCGGCGTCGTTGTTGTGCATCGCCGCTGGTAGGACGAATCTCACGCCAGCATTGTCGCCCAGAAGTCCACCGCGCGTGTAATAGAAAAAACTTCCTCCGCGCGTGCTCGGGCCGCTGCGCCCATTTGCTTTCGCTTGGCAGGATCGGCCGCGAGCAATGCGATCGCATCCGCCCAATCACCTGGTTCCTCGGGCAAAAAGCCGGTCTGCCCCGGCAACACGATCTGGGCATTGGCGCCAACAGGACTGGCGATCACAGGCAGCCCCGCGGCCATATACTGCACGATCTTGAACCCGCATTTTCCCAGCGTCCACTCATCTTTCGGCGTTGGTGCGATGCCGATATCGCCGCGGCAGAGCGCGGCGGATTCCGTTGGCTCAGACCATTCAATATGCTCGGCGGGAAGCGGCGAATGGCTCAAAGCCTGATCCGCAATGGTGATCAGGCGAAGACCGGGAACGCGATTTTTGGCCAGCGTGAGAGCCGCGGAAAATTGTCGGAGATAGGGCAGCGTCGATTTGCTGCCGATCCAGACCAGCGCCGGCGCGTTTGCCCCATCGTGTGATTTCACCTGGTAATGGGCGGGATCGACAACTGTCGGCAAGACCGTTGCCCGGCCCCCATGCCGGCGAAACAGATCGGCAAGATATTCGTTTCCCGCTACAACATGATCCGCAAACCGCGCGGTGGCGAGAAATCGGCGCCAGGTTTGCCATCGTTTCAGCGGGCCGACGGGCTTGCTGTGGTACATGACGGCGTCATCAACGTCGTAGAAAAGTTTATGGGCATGTTTTCGCAGCAAGCGCGTATCGCCGGGACTGAGCATCTTTCGCTGGAGAAGAACTGCATCGTAAGCGGACGCGGATTTTAGCAGTTGGCGGCGGGCGAGGAGTTCGCGCGGGCGCACATGCACGTCAAGTGTGACCCCCCGCTGCTGGAGCAATTGCACGAGGGCCTGGACGCGCAAACGGAATGCCGCCTGCTGGAGATTATTGGTAATGACCAGAACACGGCTCACGGGGTAGGATTGTCGCGTCGTCAGATTGGGAATGCCAGACGTTGCACTAAGGACCCGCATTGAGTATCTCCCCCGCCGTGAATGTTGAGCGAAAAGCGTTTACGCGGCGGGAGTCGGATGCCTGGTTTCGCTTCTGCCGTGCGTGGGCGGGAGCCTTGGCGCGGACGTATCACGAAACATCAGCGATTTCCCCATGCCAATTGCCAAGTACGGGGCCGGCCATTCTCGTTTCCAATCACACCAGCAGCATCGATCCCCTCCTCTTGCAGGCGTTCAGACCAAGGCTGATCCGCTGGATGATGGCCAAGGAATATTTCGACTTTAAGCCGCTGCGGTGGCTCTTTGATACTGTCGGGGTGATCCTCGTGGAACGGAGCGGGCGCGATATGGCTGCCACGCGAGAAGCGATGCGGGCCCTGGAGGCCGGATACGTGCTTGGCGTCTTTGCCGAGGGGAAGATCGAAACAACACGTGAGTTGATCCCCTTTCAAAGCGGGATCGGATTGCTCGCACTCAAGACCAGAGCGCCGGTTTTCCCGGCATATATCGACGGAACGCAGAGAAACCGCGAAATGGTCGAGGCTTTTTTAAAGCCGAGCAGCGGATCCGTCGCGTTTGGACCAGGGTTGGACTTGGCCGATCTTGAGGATTCCAGGGCGGGGATTGACGAAGCAACCCGGCGCATCCAGAGTGCGGTGGAGGCGTTGAAAAACATGGAACTAAATCGCTCGCCGGGCAGCGTCAGGTAAGGTTCAGGAATTCACGCATGTGCTGATCGAATATTTTCTGCGCCTGCGGATCGGACAACGGAAGACGCAGCTCATTGATGACCTTAGTCCCCATGCCAATCCATTCCCGCCAGCAATCAGCGCAGATTTTTTCCTGAATCAGCTTTCCCTGGGCATTACTGAAAACGGGCTCCGGAAGACGTCGCCCCACCTTGCCGCAACGATTGCACAAAACCTGCCCCTGCCCGACGGTTTGCTGCGGAACGGCCGCGGCAATGGACTCGGGCACGGGCGCGCCGAGATCCTTGAGCATTTTGATCATTTCGTTCTTCGGCATGAGATCGCCGCGAGCGCCAGCTACTTTGACGCCTTGCGTCAGCCGATCGATCGCCTCAGGCTTCCGGTTTTCCTTCAGCAAGGCCTCGGCGAGCATCTGGTAGACCTTGGCGATTTCGGGGTTGAGGTCGATGACGCGCTGGAACGATTGGATTGCCGGGGCGGTCTCGCCTGCGTCAAGATAGGCTTTGCCGAGAGAAAAATGGCCGAGTTCATTATTCGGATCGGCCTCCGCCATCTTGCGGAACTGTTCGATTCTGGGATTTGGGTCAGACATTTCAGTTTCCTCTTGTGCAACAATTCTAGCTCATGCGCGAGCCGCACGGGCAGATAAAATGCCCGGGCTTTTTCGGTGTCGGCGGATTTTTGACTTCAATTTCGCAACCACAGGCCGAACAGGANNATTCATGGCAAGATTCGCCAGCCGGTCGGCCAGGGAATTGTGGTGACGAAGATTGTGGGCAAAATCGACAGATTCAAAATCGCGGACAAGTGTTTGAGCCTGATCGTACAGTGCCTTGAGCGCTGGATTCTTGACCCGATATTCCCCAAGCATTTGCTTGATGACCAATTCACTATCCCCCCGCACCTGCAACTTGCGAGCCCCAAGCTTGGCAGCTTCGCGAAGCCCGACAATTCACGCCATATATTCGGCAACATTGTTTGTCGCCCGGCCGATGTATTTTCCAATGGTAACCAGCGGCGTGCCGTCCTCCGCGGCAAGAACAACGCCGATCCCGGCCAACCCAGGATTCTCCCGGCTCCCCCCGTCAAAACTAAGTGTGATCGTTTCTTTCACTCAAGCATTCTAGAGGCGCAGGGAAATCAAATGCAACCGCCCCTCCAACTTCTACACAGGGGGGCACCAAAAAAAATCTTCTCTGCGTCCTCCTCCGCAGCCTGTCCCGGCGCGNNGGGTCTCTGTGCCTCTGCGGCTGCATTTAATTCTTCGCGTCTATCTTCGCGTTCTTGGCGGCTTCGCGGTCCTCTCGCTTCCAATCAGAATGGCAACAACGAATCCCCCGGCCTATATTGACCCTACAATGGGCGTGGTCCTGATCGGATATCGAGGCAGCGGCAAAACAACCATAGGCAGGCTATTGGCCGACCGATTGGGAAAATCGTTCATCGATTGCGACGCCCTGATCGTAAAAAAGGCAGCACGCTCCATCCGGGAAATTTTCCTCACCGGCGGCGAAGAAGAATTCCGCAAAATCGAAATGACAGTGATCGCGGAAAATGCCGTCAAGGATTGCGTGATCGCCGTCGGAGGCGGCGCCATCATACGCAAGGAGAATCAGCTCGCTCTGCAAAACGCGGGACATCACATGGTCTACCTTCGGTGCGACGCGCACGAATTGCTCCGGCGGATTCAGGGGGATCCGGGAACATCCGATAATCGGCCGAGCCTGACATCCCTGGGAGGAGGCATCGAAGAAATCCAGGCGGTGCTTGAGCAGCGCNNTGACTACACTCTCGCCGGTGCAGACGGTGGATCGCCTGGAAAAATTGATCGGCAACGACTGAAAGCTAATTGGGCATGCCGCACGCGATCTATATTATTTTTCTGTTCGCGCTCGGGGCGTGCGTTGGAAGTTTTTTGAATGTGGTGGTCTATCGCCTCCCGCTGGGGATTTCGCTGTCAACGCCGCCGTCGCGATGCCCCAAATGCGAAACACGGCTGGCGTGGTATGACAATATTCCAGTCTTCGGCTGGATAATTTTGCGGGGCAAGTGCAGATATTGCAGCCAACCGATTTCAGCAGGCTATCCAATCGTCGAAGCGATGACCGGGCTGCTCTTCGTGTTCTACTACGTGATGTTTTTTATTCTCGGCATCGGCCCC
>PMAK01000192.1 GCA_003153655.1 Phycisphaerales bacterium | reverse complement strand
GATGACCCCTTTTTGTCTTCCTATTGGCAAGCCAATCAGAATCCCGTAGATTTCGGCTGGCCGAGCTATATGATGTAATCACGACCCAAGAGGAAAGTGCAGCAACTGCAAAACTAACGCCGATTTTAGACAGCCTCCGGCAACAGGTCATGTCGCGGCTACCGAAACGATAAAAACAGCATCTGATATGAGACACAGAACTGTCGTCTGGAGTTTGATTGGAATCGGCTGCGTGAGTTTCGTTCTGTTGGGACTTTGGCTTTTGCTAGGCCCATACAGCATGATGATTGCTCAACTTCNNTCATCCTGGTATGTCGTACGAGGAAGTGAGGGCAAAATTTGGCGAACCATACGAGGACGGGTTCGGCGCGTTCGGCGGGCCGATCTATCGAATGGAGGGCGCAGACACGATGCTGTTAGTCGTTTTCGATGGAAACCAGAACCAGGTCATCGGATGGTCAATCCTTGAGGTTCCCAAGGATATATTTGAGGTGGGCGGTGTTGCGGAATTCAAGATAAAGAAATTCCAGCGTTATCCCGGGCCGGTGGTGGAGGGTTCCGACCTTGGAAGCATAAAAACTCGTATAGCCATGGTGGGTGAAACCGGGGCTCCAATCCGACGAGTTTTCAATCACTGAGTTAATTGGGATAGGCCGCCCGCAATAGGGCATTGCGCCTGTCGCCGCCACCTGCGGCGATTGCTTGCCTTTGCCTTCGGAACAGTTCACCAATTATTGCGCACACGGGGTCTGAACAGGCCCCCGCTACCAATCCCGCCGGATGGTTTCAACAGCCTTCAGAATATCCGCCGTCACCTCTTCCATGGGCCGCGTGGCATTGATGCGGTAAATCTTGCCGCGGGTGTAGTAATTCAGCAGCGGCTCGGTTTGTTCATCGTATACGTCGATGCGATGGCGAATGATTTCTATATCCGTGTCGTCCGGGCGATTTTCCAATAGGGCGCGCTTGCTGAGGCGTGCGACGATCTGGCCTACGTCGTTGCAGAAGAGATTGATCGCCGCGCGGACGTCGATGTCTTCGGCCATCAGCTTGGCCTGTTCGACTGTTCGCGGAATTCCGTCGAGCAATAGATATTGACTGACCGGCTGATATTGGCCAGAGGCGGCCATTGCTTCGATCGCGGTGCGCCAAAGTCTGACGGTTAATTCATCCGGCACGAGGGAGCCGGTTTTGGAATATTTGGCAAACTCGATCCCCATTTCGCTTTTCGGATCGAGCGAGCGGAATACATCGCCGCAGGCGCAGTGGAAAAAGAGCGGCATCGCGTTGAGGATTTTGCCCTGCGTTCCTTTTCCGCTGCCGGGAGGGCCGAAGAGTAAGATGGTTCGGTAAGGCATTTACGGGATCCCGGCGAAGCCGCCAGCTACGAACGCTTCATCGGCTAGCATACCGGCGATTTTAAGTCCATTACGGGTGTGGCGTAATCGCAATGAGGGTGATCTCACCCTTTTTCGGACCCTAACACCAGAAAACGCGATAGCGCCCGGCGTGCGCATCCCCGAGCCGACCCGCCAGGCGGACATCGAAGTGGCGCGGCTGAAAGTCCGATAAACTCCAAATTCCCGTCGCCTCCCGCCCTATGATCCTTTGTTTCCAGTAACGGGTGAGGCCGCGACGATATCGGCGCACAAGGGCTTCCTTTTGGGACCCTTTGTTTTGTCCACCGGTCCGGCATGAATTGGAAACCTGGGATCATCATTCTCGCCGGCTTTTGCATCAGCGGATGCTATTCGCCTCAGCCCAAGTCGCTGGCCAGCGATAGCGCGCCGAGCGCGATTCCGGCCATTAAAGAAGCCGGTGACAAAAATGACCGCGCCGCGATTCCACGGCTCGTGCAGGATTTGGACGACAATGACTCGGCCATCCGCTTCGCCGCGATCAGCGCCTTAAAGAAAATGACCGGGCAGGACCTTGGTTATCGGTACTACGACGACGAATTCGTCCGCCAGCCGGCGATTGACCAGTGGAAGATGTGGTTGAAGCAGCATCCTTCAGGCCAATAACGGCGATTAAATATACATTTNNAAAGAGAACAAACCTCAGCCAGCCACCTCATCCGCGCCGGATCGGATCGAGTTGAAGATCACCAGCGACCCGGCGAATCTGCGCGATGTCCGCAAGAAAATTGAAAGCTTTGCACAATCCATCGGAATGGCGCGGGAAATGTCCGATGAACTCGGGCTGGCGCTGAATGAGGCGATGGCCAACGTCATTCGGCACGGCTACGACGGCGCGAAGGATCGCCCGATCGTCGTTTCCGCCGAGCGCGGCGATGGAGAATTGCATCTCTCGATCCGCGATTGGGCCAAGCCATTTGATCCGGCGACTGTTAAGCCGAAGGATCATGGGAGGCTCTCGCCCGGTGGAGTCGGTATGCTCTGCATTCAGACATTCATGGACGAAGTGAAGTTTGAGCGGCTTGCCGATGGAATGCTCCTGAAAATGACCAAGAAACTGGCGAAACACGATAAGCGGTGAACTATGGCTGACGCGAAATGGAACACGGACATGATCTCCGCCCCGCGAATACTGGGCGACTCGGTGATCGCCGAGGCGCGCGGCGAATTCGATCTGCACAACAGCCCCGAGCTGCGCACCGCCCTGCTTTCGATGCTCGGGAAAACTCTTCCCAAGCGGCTGATTCTCAATCTATCGCAGGTTCCGTACATAGACAGCAGCGCCTTGGCCGTGCTGGTTGAGGCGTTGCAAAAGCTTCGCCCCTCCGGGGGAAAAGTGGTGCTGGTCGGGTTGCAGCCGCGGGTGCAGGGATTACTCGAAATCGCCCGCCTCAACACGATTTTTGTCATCGCCGCCAGCGAACAGCAGGCGCTGGCACTGATGTAAATGCCGGGATTTTTCCTCGGCGTTGCGCGTGATATGGAAGTCATTCTGGTAACGGATTGCCAATGAACGTCGTTTTGCGACCTCTGGTCCTGACCGTCAAAACCACCGCGGATTTCTTCCGTTTTGTGGGAGACCTCGCCTATCTCATCGGTGACGCCGCCGCCGGCATCCGCCGATCCCTCTTCGACAAGCAGGGCCGCCGACTCGGTTGGGCCAATCTCTGGGCGCAGATGAACCGCGTTGGCGTCCGCAGCATCCCCATTGTATCGCTCGTGCTGTTCTGCATCGGGGCGATTCTGTCGCTTCAGATGGCCCCGATCCTTCGAGATTACGGCGCAGCCGACAGGGTTGCCGACATCATCGCCATTGCCGTCGGCCGGGAACTGGGGCCACTGGTTTGCGCGATCGTGTTAACGGGATTTGCCGGGGCATCGATCGCGGCGGAACTGGGCTCGATGGTCGTCTCCGAAGAAATCGAAGCGTTGGAGGCTCAGGCAATCAGCCCCATTCGGTTCCTCGTGGTGCCGCGAATTCTCGCCACCACCATCATGATGGTTTGCATCTGCGTGATCGGAGATTTCGCCGGCGGGCTCGGCGGGATGGTCACCTGCAATCTGTTCCTCGGGGCTAGCCCGACTATGTATTCCCATCACAGCTTCGATGCCTTGAAACTCAAAGATTTCATCACCGGGCTGGTCAAGGCGGGCGTGTTCGGCCTGCTCATCAGCGCGCTCGCCTGCCGCCTTGGATTGGGCGTGACCGGCGGCGCTCAGGGCGTCGGCGTGGCCACCACGCGCACAGTGGTCCTCACCATCGTCGCGCTGATTTCGGTGGACCTCCTATTCACGGGCGTCTTTTATTTCCTCGGATGGTGACCCATGCCTGAAGCCGTCATCGAGGTCATGAACGCCACCAAGATCTACGAGGGGCGCACCATTCTCGACAGCATCCGCATGGACGTCTTCCGCGGCGAAACGCTGGTGATCCTCGGCGGCTCGGGTTCAGGAAAATCGACGCTGCTCCGTCTGATGATCGGCAATGTCAGGTGCGATGGCGGCGACATCATCGCGTTCGGAGAAAGTCTGGGCAAAATGACGCCAAAGGAACTCGACGATTATCGAAAATCCGTCGGCGTGCTGTTTCAAAGCGGCGCGCTGTACAACTCGATGACCATCGCCGACAACGTCGCGCTTCCGCTCCGCGAGCATTCCAATCTATCCGAAGAGATCATCGAGATCGTCGTCAAAATGAAGCTGGAACAGGTGGGACTGCGGCAACACGCGGAAAAGCTCCCATCAATGATTTCCGGCGGAATGAAAAAACGCGCCGGCCTGGCGCGGGCGATCGCCCTCGATCCCAAGGTGCTGTTTTACGACGAGCCGTCCGCGGGCCTCGATCCTGTCACGAGCGCCGAGATCGATCAACTCATCATCGACCTGAATAAAAAAATGGGCGTCACCAGCGTCGTCGTCACGCATGAAATGGATTCGGCGTTTCGCATCGCCGACCGGATGGTTCTGCTCGATCGCGGAAAATTCATCGCCGATGGAACGCCTGATGAGATGCGCAATCATAAAGACCCGCTGGTGCATCAATTCGTCTTCGGCCTGGCCGAAGGACCGCTGACCGACCGGCGCCGCGCCGGCGGATATGAAGAAGATCTGTTCGGACCGCCGGGAGGCCTTTGAGCCTCGGAGGCTTTTAAGTCATGGCCAAGCAACGCAACGCGCTTCGTGNNTTCATGCTGGTCAGTCTTGTCCTGATCCTCTTTGTCATCGTCGCCATCAGCGGCGCGGCAAAGTTCACCCAGGCATTCAAAACATACCCCGTCGCATTCTCCCTTCAGGACGACATCGGCGGTCTGCGCCCGGGCGACGACGTGCGCATCGGCGGCCTCAAAGTCGGCAGCGTCCGCGACATCCGCATCGACCAGGAAAAATCCGCTGTCATCGTCTTTGTCGATATTCCCGCGAAATATGCCATCGCAAAGGATGCGAATATTCAGGTGCAGCACGGCCTGACCGGCGCGGCAGGCATCAACATCAACAATCTCGGCAGCGCCGGCTCGCTAGCCGCCAACGACTATCTCCACGGAAATCCCGACTCGCTCACTGGCCTGACGCGCCAACTCTCCGGCATCGGCGGGGATCTTCATCAAACCCTCGCCAACTTCAGAGTCGCATCCGACAAGCTCAACATCGACCTCGATAAATTCGCGCAAACATCCGATTCCTTCACCGCCACCGGCTTCGCCGCCACAACAACGGTGCAGGAACTCCATGTCCGCATCCCGGAATTGATCGCCCGTGTCGAGAGCCTCACCGATTCAGGCATCCGGCTACTCGATACCTGGCGCGATTTCCTCGGGCCGTCCAGCGGCGATTTCCATCAGACCGTGGCAAATCTCAACCACGTCACCGGCGACATCCGCCAGCGCTTGCCGGATGTCCTCGATCGCCTCCATGGAATCCTCACGAAGGTGGACATCGCCGTCGGACGCGCCACCACGGCCCTGACCGAAATCCAGGGCGCAGCCGGCAACCTGAACGTAGCCACCGGCGCGCTCCGGTCGATCCTCGTGGACAACCGAAGCAAATTAAACAGCCTGATCGAATCCCTCAAAGCCACCAGCGACAACCTCAAATACGCCAGCGTGGAAATTCGCCACAGCCCCTGGCGATTGCTCTACCAGCCCAAGCCGGACGAGGTGGCCAACCTGAATATTTACGATTCAGTCCGCCAGTTCGCCGAAGGCGCCGACAGCCTCGACGACGCAGCATCCGCTTTGCGCGATGAACTGAAGGACCCCAATGCCGATCCAGCCCAGGTGAAGCGATTGATGCAACATCTCGACGACAGCTTCGCGAATTTCCAGGGCGTGCAACAGAAGCTATGGAAGGAAGTCCGGGAGTAATCGTAGCATCCCTCAAATATTAAGAAGCTCACGGATGGCTATCCGTGGACTTTATCGTTGAAGGGTCCGCGCATAAAAAACCCCGTAGGCGTGGGTGAGACCTACGGGGTAAGGAGGGAAGAAACACTTCGCAGTATCTTCTACGTTCGTCCCATAACTACAGTTCTCTTTAATAAAATCGCCACTTTTTAATTTCGCCAGACCCTTAAACCGCCGCCAGAGTCTGCTCCACTTTTGGCTTTATATCCACCCAACGTGCTTCGGGCCGCTTGCTGACCGTCACAAAATCTCCNNCATCAGCAGGCTCGACACGCCCGATATGGCGAACAGCCGCGACGCGATCGGATGATCTTTACCGGATGCGGGATCCAGAAAACTCGTGGGCTGATCCGCTATCACCCGGTCCAAAACGAATTTCAACGCGTTCGGATTCGGCGTCGGCTGAACTTCCCGTACCTCGTATGGCAAGTCGGCCAACCTCCGGTTGGCGAAAATATATCAGAGGCTTTTTTCAGTTCCAGTGGTAATTTGGGGAATCTTAAAAAAATCTGCTTCCTAGATACATATATTCGCCAAAAAAATTCTGGAATTGCGCCGCGAGCCTGTCACAATTTCCTGCCGCTCCCCGACTCTCCTGTGATACCTTTACATGGGAGTGCCATGACCACCTTGAATTCGACAGATGCACCGTTGACGGACGCTGACCTGGTCACAGCCAGCCGTTCCGGCAATCGACAGGCTTTCGGGCAAATCATCCGAAAATATCAGGCGATGGTGAGCGGCCTGATCTACGCCGCCTGTGGCGACCTCCATCGAAGCGAAGACGTCGCTCAGGAGACATTCATCTCCGCATGGAAAAGCCTCTCGGGTCTGCGCGACGCCTCCAAACTTCCCGGCTGGCTCTGCCAGATCGCCAGACGGCGTTTGACCGATGCGTCGCGAAAAGCCTCTCACAAAGAAATTCCATTCAGCCAGGCGTTTGCAACGGGGCAGGAGCCGGCGGCGCCTGTGGACGAAACGCTAAAAGCCGAGCAAAGTGAATTGCTCTGGCATACGCTGTCGCGCATTCCCCAGCCCTATCGCGAAACACTCGTCCTTTTCTACCGTCAGGAGCAATCCACAGCGCAAGTCGCGGCGGCAATGGAAACATCGGAAACCACCGTGCGGCAACGCCTGACACGTGGCCGCCAAATGCTACGCGATGAAGTCGCGGAGATGCTGGAGCGTAACATCGCACGCACTTCGCCGACGCCGCAGTTCACGACGCAGGTTGTCGCGGCCCTTCCCGCGCTGGTGGCCCAAGCCACGGCAATCGGCGCGACGGCCAAGGGATCGATGGCCGCCAAGAGCGGCGGTCTGCTAGCGATTCTCATGAACTGGGTTCTGCCGATTTCCGTGTTGCTGGCTATGATTTTTGGGAATTGGAGGGATGTCCAGGACGCACAATCGCCGCGCCATCGCCGTTTGATCAAGCAGAACTGGATATTGATCTGGCTCCTTCTGATCGTCTGGATCGTTTCGACGAACTGGCTCATGAAAATCGGAAACGAACGCGCCTGGACGCTAACGACGTTGACATGGATCACAACTGTCGGCGCAACTCTCTTTGGCATCTCGCTTTTCACAATGGTGACGTTGGGGAAGTGGCGGGTTGACAAGGCACTGAGTCAAGAGGGCCTGCGAGAAGCGCCATTTCCAAATCTATCATTCGGAGTACGGCTCCTGGCCGCCGCGCCGGTGGCCGGAATTTGCCTGGGATGGATGATCCGAATAGCCTTGAAGGCCGGCGATCACGTCTCCGTGGAACTGATTGCAGCAGCCATCGCCGCGATCAGCGCCTACCTGGCCTACCGCCTTCCCGCGACACAGCCCGATCGGCCGGTGCAGCACACATTTGAGACATTCACCTTGTCTCTCATCGTGATCGTCGTCATGCTCAACTGGCGTCTGCCGCAATGGATCGCGGCCAATGGCGTCGGCGAGATGCGGGGCATCGTGCCGCTGTGGGGCATTAATCTCTGTGCTTTAGCCCTATTTATCTGGACGGTGACCCTCACGGCATTAAGCCGCAGCCGCATGCACCTTCCACCGATCCCAGGTGAGCCCACATATTGACATCGGACGCCCCGCCGTTACACTTCCCGATCCTTCCGGCTCACGGGTGCGCCGGGAGGTTTTTTGTCTGCAAAGGACCAGCGATGAGCACGTACATGCCCAAGCCGGGCGAAGTTAAAGCTGACTGGTATATCGTCGATGCCACGGATCAGGTCTTGGGCCGTCTCGCGTCGAAGATTGCCATGATTGTTCAGGGTAAGAATAAGGCCACCTATACCCCGCACGTCGATACCGGCGATTTCGTCATCGTCCTCAATGCCGAGAAGATTCGAGTCACCGGCAAGAAGGCCGATGTGCTCGAATACGATACCTACTCCCGTTATCCGGGCGGTCGGCATCTCTACTCCTATAAGAGGATGAACGAGCGGCATCCGGTCAAGCTCGTCGAACTCGCCATCCGCCGAATGCTCCCCAAGAGCAAGCTCGGTCACGATATCCTCGGCAAGGTAAAAATTTACAAGGGCGGCGAGCATCCGCACGCCGCCCAGCGACCCAAGGAACTGAAGCTGGCCATCTGAGCCGGCGAGATTGAACGTCAACGGGATCAAACGTCATATTGAAAGCGAACACGAATGCCTCAAGACGCAACGCCAACAGTTGAAAAGACACAGCCGGCCGGGGAGGCCGCTCCCAAAGGCAAGCCCACTTACACCTGGGGCGTCGGTCGCCGCAAGTCGGCTGTCGCGCGTGTTCGCATCGCCCCGGGCAGCGGCAAGATCGAGGTCAACGGCCGCACACTCAACGACTATTTCACGGCCGAGCAGGATCGCAAATCGATCTTCGGCCCGCTGGAAGTAACCAACACCGGCGGAAAGATGGACATCTGGGCCCGCTGCAACGGCGGCGGCCACACCGGACAGGCCGGGGCGATCGTGCTGGGGCTCGGGCGAGCATTGGCCAAATATGATTCAAGTCTCGAACCCGCTTTGCGAGGTTCCAGATTCTTGACCCGCGATAGCCGCATGAAGGAACGAAAGAAATACGGCCAGCGCGGCGCACGCCGGAAGTTCCAGTTCTCCAAGAGATAATTGGATATCAAAAATCACCAAAGCCCGTGGCGTTGCCATGGGCTTTTTTTGTTTCTACATCGCGCGATAGCTTTGCATTGTTACGCCAGCCGGGCAGTCAGCACCCGGTCATTCCCCGCGTGATCCTTGAGAATCCGCACATCCGTAAACGCCACATATTCCCCGGCCACCTCTCGGGCCACCTCCGCCTGATCGAATGCGATCTCCAGAAATATATGCGACCCCGGCAACAATCGCGGCGGAGCCTCGGCGAGGATTCGGCGATGAATCACCAGCCCATCCAGTCCACCATCGAGCGCAGCCAGCGGCTCATATTCGCGCACGCTCCGATCCAATCCGGGAATCTGACCCGTCGGAATATAGGGTGGATTGGCCACCAGCAAATGAAACGGATACCGATCAACCAGCTTGTCCAGCGGCGCAAAAAGATCCCCCTGCTCAACCGTCACGCGGCCGGCCAAACCTAGCCGCTGAAGATTTTCGCGGGCGACGCCAACGGCGGCTTCGCTGATATCCGTCGCGACCACCACCGCTTCCTTCACGTTATGTGCGATCGCCGCCGCGATGCATCCGCTGCCCGTGCAGAGATCGAGCGCGCGCAGCGCTTCCAGTCCCGACTGACGTCGGATGACCTGAATCACATTGTCCACCAGCGTCTCGGTATCCGGTCGGGGGATCAGCACATCACGGGTGATGTGGAATTCGAGATTGAAGAAATGCGCCCGTCCGGTGAGATACGCCACCGGCTCCTGTTCGGACGCGCGGCGGACAAGTTCACGATAGGCCGCCAAATGCTGCGGCTCGAGAATTCGCTCATAATCCGTGTAAAGCTTGATTCGCGGAACCGCCAGCACATGGGCCAGCAGCAATTCGGCGCTCAGCCGCGGGGAATCAATCCCTTTTCGCTCGAAAAATGGAGTCGTCCATTCGAGAAGCCGCCGGACCGTCCATGTCCCTTCGGATTCGGGCATCTTAAAACGGATTGTACACGAAGCGGCTATTTCCCATGCGGCGATTTATGGCCTAAAATTCCACCATGAGGGCGATCCCCGCGCTGATTGCTTTTCTCATCCTCTCGGCGGCAACTCACGCCGACGTCATCAATCTCACCGACGGCACAAAAGTCGAAGGCAAAATCCAGCGGACATCCGATGGCTGGGCCGTCACGCAGAAAGATGGGACGATTACCACCGTCCCCGCCGACAAAGTTGCTTCCATCGAAGCCAGCCGCGGGGCGGAAAATGTTTCCGTCGCCGCCGATCGCCTCGCCTCGTTGCGACGCGTCGCCGAGCATCTGTCCGATCTTCAGGACATCGTCGGCCGATACCAGAAATTCATCGACCAGGCGGGCGATCAAACCGTCGTGGCCGAGGCGAACAAAGACCTCCGCATGTGGCAGGACCGTCTCGACCAGGGACTCGTCAAGCTCGGAGACAAATGGATCACGGCTGACGAGCGTCAGCGCCGGCGCGAGCTAGCCCAATCCGAAGCGCTGCCGGCCAAGGATCTGATTCTCAACTATCACTACAAAGATGCAGAGAAAATTTTGCAGCAGGCGCTGGAGGACGATCCCGAATGCGCGGCCGCGCTCTATCTGCAAGGCGTCGCCCTCTACAAGCAGGACCAAGTCGCGCAAGCTCGCAAGTTTTTCGACGCGGTAAACCAGGTCGTGCACAGCCACGCCCCCACGCTGAATAACCTCGCCGTGATCGCGTGGCGTCAAAAATCGTTCGTCGTCGCGATGAGTTTTTATGGCCAGGCGATGATGGCAACCCCACAGGCCAAGGAGATTCTCGATAACGTCGCCGAGGCGCTCAACGCGATACCGGATGACAACAAGAAAGCGCCGGTTGTGATCCAGGCGGTCTCTCTCTTTGCGGATCAGGATGCGCAGCTGCAACAGGCTGCGGCGCAGCAGGGACTTTATCGCTGGGGCGCCACCTGGGTCACAGCCAAGCAACTACAGGATTTGAAAGCCGCCGAAGCCAAGGTCAAACAGCAACTGGACAATATCCAGCAGCAGTTTGATGCGCTGCAACAGAAAATTGGAGAAATCGATTCCGAAATGAGCGCGAATCAGGGTGAGATGGATCGACACCAAGCGCGAAGTATGTACACGGATCAAAACGGCAACAGCATTCAGATGCCGCTGCCCGACATTTATTACCAGTTGCGCCGCGACAACGAAAAATTAGCCAACGACAAAAGAGTAATTCAACAGGGACAAATTGCACTGAAGAATCGCGAGAAACAAGTGCAGCAGGAAATTCCTGTGCCGAAATTCACGGGGTTGCAGCAGATCATCGGCGTGGATGGTGTTCCGCTGAGAGACCTGCCGGGGACGATGCCGACCACGACGAATTCTC
Source organism: Phycisphaerales bacterium (assembly GCA_003153655.1). Classification (GTDB taxonomy): domain Bacteria; phylum Planctomycetota; class Phycisphaerae; order Tepidisphaerales; family Tepidisphaeraceae; genus PALSA-1353. Next base: position 2,517 of record PMAK01000192.1, on the reverse strand, counting down.
AGGCCAACTGATGCGACGACGCGTGCAACTCGTCGGTATCGATCTCCATCGCTTCCTGAATGCACGAGGCATCCAGGGGCAGCCGCGCTTCATCGCGATGAGTCTCCACCATGAGCAGCAGTGACGTGCGCAGTTTTTTTCGGCACTCGTCCAAAGACCGGCCATGGGTGAGCGTGCCGGGGATTTCCTCGACCCATCCCACGAAACAATCAGTGGACTCGGGCTTGATGATGGTGTGATAGCACTGTCGCATACCCAATTATGAAACACCGGGGCATTCGTCAGGTCAAGAAAATTTTTCCATCACATCTCGGTTGAGGGCCAGATACAGCAGACAGAGCCGTGCCGTGTCGGCCCACAGTATGTGATACATCCCACCGCCAGCACCCAAGCCGCCCAAAGGCGGTATTTACCCGTTTCCGAACATTTTGGTGCAACTTTTATGGGTCGAACGCCGTAGTTCATGTGGAGCAGACGGAAATCGACTCCGTCCTGTAGATAGACGGAATGTTGTGCGAAATGGCAATAAACCGATATGATTTGCCGAAAATATTATAGAATGTCGAGTATTTCGGCCGATGGGTTCTTGGATTCATCAAGGAGAGAGCATTTGATTCTCGGAATGTGTGTGGTATAAGATAAGATAGGTAAACTTAAAGGATCGCGCCTACGGCGCATTTTCTCCCCTCCGGAAGACACCGTGCAGCAATGCCGGTGTCTTCTTTTTATTCCATACAGACCCCACCTGCCTTACCCGATAAACGCATTGAGTAAGCGTTTTATTGTGGAAATGGTTGAGTTCGTATTAATTCTCGAGCCGCCATTACACCACCCATAAGACGCGTTTGATAAGGTCGCTCCGATGAAGCTTTCCCTCGTATCGATTGAAAGAGCCGGCTACGTAAAGCTCGCCTCGGACGGGGACATCACCAGCAATGACCTTCTGGAGGCGATGGGAAACAATCCCTTCGAGAAGGTTCTGGGGGCCTCCTGGGCATCGCACATTATTCTTCTCGATCTTTCCAAGACTGCGTTCATGGATTCCTCAGCCATCGGCTGGCTGATCGACAGCCAGCGCAAGACACAGTCCGCCGGCGGGAAGATCGCGCTCCACTCCGCCCAGCCACGGGTCGCCGAACTGATCGATCTTCTGAAATTGCGAATGGTCCTGAATCTCAAGACCGAGGAAAAATCCGCGCTCCAATTCATCACTGCCGGCTCAGAGACAACCTATGAACACCGCGCTCAAAACGCCAATGGTTGAAGTCAGCAAGCTTCCCGTCGAACAGGCGGTCTCGAAGCTGATCTCCTATGCGATCATGCTTCCCGCCAGCGACGTCTTCTTCACCAGCAACCAATCCAATCTCACCGTCAGCGTGAGACACCTCGGAATTGTTCATCCGATTTCGATCATTCCAATCGAGGTGGGCAAACGATTTCTCTCGCACGTGAAGGCGCTGGCGGAAATGGATCTGGCGGAAAAACGCCGGCCGCAGGATGGGCGATGGATCTACCGCGGCGATGGCGATCAAGTCGTCGATCTTCGCATAAACATGATCCCGACCCTGCATGGCGAAGACCTCGCCATCCGCGTCCTCAGTCGAAATACGCACCTCTACAAAATCGAAGAGCTCGGCCTCGGCCGCGATCAGTTGAGCGAACTCACCGGCATGCTCGACAATCCCAGCGGCCTGATCCTTCTCACCGGCCCCACCGGCTCCGGAAAAACCGCCACGCTCTACGCATCGCTCGCTCGTCTCAACGACGGCCGGCGCAAGATCAACACCATCGAAGACCCCATCGAATACGCCATGGAAGGCGTCCGCCAATCGCAGATCAACCCGCAGATCGATCTGGGATTCTCCACGCTATTGCGGAATATTCTCCGGCAATCCCCGGATGTCATCATGGTCGGCGAAATCCGCGACACCGAAACCGCCGAGACCGCCGTTCGGGCCGCAAACAGCGGACATCTCGTCCTGGCGACCATTCACGCACCCATCGCCGCAGGGGCGGTCCAATCGATGCGCGGCCTTGGTGTTCATCCGCATTTTCTTTCCACATCGCTGCTCGGCATCGTCTCGCAGCGTCTCGTGCGAACGCTCTGCGAAAAATGCAAAACATCGTTCGATCTTTCCATTGCCCCGCACACGTTTGATGAAGTGCGCCCCTGGCTCGCGCCCGACGAAGGGAAAAAGCTCTACGCCGCCACCGGCTGCCCGTCGTGCCAAATGATGGGCTATGCGGGACGGACCGGCGTATTCGAGATCCTGGGNNCCCGCGAACTGCGTCAGGCTGCCTTCGCTGACAAGATGCTCGAATTCCGCCAGTCAGCGATGCTCAAGGTCGCCCAGGGCATCACCAGCACCGAAGAAGTCGTCCGCGTCATTCCGTCCGAGCATCTCGTCGAAGAAACGGTTTGATCCCTCAAGAGGCGCGGCCGGCCCAACATTTCTATCCACGGCATTTTCCCGCGAAACCTATTTTTCCAAATAAATTGAGCAAACAAAAAAGCCC
>PMAK01000219.1 GCA_003153655.1 Phycisphaerales bacterium | reverse complement strand
GAGCTATTGGGAAAATACCGCGGCAGGATCAACCACAACCGTCCCGGGCTACATTGCCTCGACCTTCACCAACCCTGGTGACGTGATTGGGACGCTGCCGGTTCTAGTGATTAACATCACAGGCACTGGGACTACACCGCCGCCGGCCAGTCATCCGCTCATTTCGTTGACCGCCGCTTCAGGCGGTGCACCGACCGGATATGGAGCATCGTCGCTCGCTACCCTGACGGTCACCGGTAGCAATGGCAGCTATAACCTTGCTCAAGAGAGCAACGCCGCCACCCCGACCGGCTTCGTCGAAGCCAAGACTTTCAATCCGGCTACGGATGAAGAAATCTACGCGATTGATGTTCTTAATGGTGGCTCCGCCGCCACACCGTTGGAGATCGCTGCTCTCGTGAGCGCTATCAACAGCGGCGATAGCGCGGTCGGGAAATCGGTGGGTGTGCTGGCGGCGGGCTCCTATGCCCTGCTGGATACGCATGACACCAGCCCGTTCAGCAGTCAGTACAATCTGTTCCTGGAATCTGACGCCCCGCCAAGTGGCGACAATTTCTTCGGCATCGATCTGAGCAACTCCAACGACTCTAACCTCACAGGCTACACCTTCTCTGCTGTAGCCGTGGTTCCGGAGCCGATGAGCCTTGGCCTTCTGGCCCTCGGCGGCCTGGGTCTGATGAGCCGTCGGAATCGCCGCAAGGTCTGATTTTGTAGAGTTCTACCTCGTGATATCTGCCGGCTGGACATCCGTCCAGCCGGCTTTTTTTATTGCGATATGACGCGATGGATTGGCAAACAGTACATCTGGCGGGTTGCAGCCGCGACGGGCTGAATCTACGCCTTCGCCGGAGAATTGCTTGGGGACGCTCCATTGCCACGCACGGGAAAACGCGCGGGATCAATGCTCGCGGCCTCGCGAAGCATCCGTGAAATGTTTTCAATATCCGCGGACGTCGAATCGATCGTGGCGGTTTCGATGAGCTGTTTTTCAGATTGCGCTGCCAGTTCGCTGATCTTTCGCAGGCCAAACAATCCGCATGTTCCCTTCAAATCGTGAAGCACTTTTTGGAGTTGGGCAATGTCAGCCTCGCGCATGGCGGACATCAGTCTTTCCGTTTGCTTAGGAATGTCAGCCAGGAACGCAGGCAGAAACTTGATGCAAGCGGCTTGGATGGGCTCAAGATCCATCGATAGATTGTCAGAGCCGGACTCCGCCGCTGATAGGGTGGCCTCGGCAGTGGGTTTGGCATCGGCGCTCACCGCGGTCAATTCGTCGCGCCCAACCGCAACGTAACGGCTCACGATTGCGAGCAGATGGTTCCGATCGACCGGCTTGGTCAGATGATCATTGCACCCAGCCGCGATGCATTTTTCCCGGTCCCCAGCCATCGCGTGCGCGGTCACCGCAATGATGGGTCGGGCATATCCTTCGTTCCGAAGCATCGCCGTGGCGCCATAACCATCCAACTCCGGCATCTGCATGTCCATGAGAATAACATCGTAGGGCGTCCCGGCGTTTTTCGCTTGCAGCGCCCGTTCACAGGCTGATCGACCGTTATCTGCCACCACCACTTCCAATCCCGCGGATTCCAGAAAATAGCAAATGACCCGCTGATTGTGGATGCCATCTTCAGCCAGAAGGATACGGCCCTTCATCTGCAATCCTTTAGGCAATTTTTCGCCGGATTCAGATGCGTTCTCTTCCGCGCGGTTTGTAGTGAATTGAGACTGTCTGGTTGCTTCCTGCGGATTCACTGTCATCGTCACGCCCTGTAAATCTCCGACGCCAACAGTGACGATAAAGCGGCTGCCAAAACCGGGCCGGCTGTTGACTCGAATATCACCGCCCAGCATTTGTGCCAGTCGCTTGCAGATCGACAGTCCTAGGCCCGTCCCGCCAAACTTTCGGGTGGTGGAGCTATCACCCTGTGCGAATGGCTGAAAGAGGCTTTCGATCTGCGTAGCTGACATTCCGATTCCGCTATCGATCACATCGATCCGCAGCCGCGGGTCGACAGGAGATTCGGTGTCCATGCTGACAGCAACTTGAACGCCGCCTGTTTCGGTGAATTTCACGGAGTTTCCAATCAGATTCAACAGGATTTGCCGCAGCCGGGTTGGATCAGACTTAATCGTTTGCGGAATGGGACCGAGATAATTGATCTCGCAATGAAGATTTTTTTCCCGTGCCCTCACGCGCATCAGCGAAACCGCTTCATTGACGATCTGGCACGGACTGCACGAGATCACCTCTATTTGAAGCTTGTTGGCTTCGATCTTGGAAAGGTCGAGGATGTCGTTGAGAATCGTCAGGAGATGTTCTCCCTGATGCCGAATAGTTTGTATCCATTCCATCTGCTCGCCCAGGAACTCCCCATTATCGAGCAGCATGTCCGCATATCCGAGAATCGCCGACATCGGCGTGCGAATCTCGTGACTCATGTTTGCGAGGAATTCAGACTTGGCCCGGCTGGCGGCTTTGGCCTGTTCCACCATTGCCCGCATCGCCGCCGTCCGCTCCGTTACACGTCTCTCCAGGTCTTCGTGCGATTTGCGAAGGTCCTGCTCAACTTTCAGAAGTTCCTGGTTCTTCAGCAGAAGCTGGTGATTCCGTTCTTCCAACTCTTCCGATGCCAACTGCATCGAACGTTCTATGATATCCCGATCGACGCCGAAGGCGACATACGCCTCCTCCACCATAGCGAGGAATCGGTCCCACGGCGGTGGAAACGACGCGGGCTCGCTACCGGCTTTGTCACCGATAGCCCGTTTCAATTGTTTGGCAAGCAGTGAATGCATCTGTTACGCCGCTTCGCAAAGCACGGTGACCGACATGGTCTGATTGTGAAGTTCACATTTGGCGCTCGCCTCGAACGGAGAGATTTCGCCGTAGGAATAGAATCCCGTGAAGACAGGGCGCGTGCCCAGCACTGCGCGGACGGCATCGACTTCCTCATCCGTCCGCTGCTGCATAATCAGTTTCCGTCCGACGCAGCTGATGAGAATCGCCAGCTCCGCCGAATCGCTGCCGAGACCTTCCTGGCTTCGCGTTGCCGCCGTGGTTGCGCCAGTGATGAGATGTTCAAAACTGGACCGCATCAGCCGGGCGTATGAGCCTTGTGGAATATCTCCCGCGAATGTCATGCTCTGTTGCTGCTCGTCGATCCCCAGGATCGTGCGAACCACCGGCGTGTCGGATAGCGACGCTCTGATGCTGAGTGGAAAACGTAATCCGCTGGCGGGCAAATCCGCGGCGTAGGGGCCAAGATAACGCTTGTACAAAGCCAGCGCAGATTCTCCGTCGAGTTCATACAGCACATTGCCAACTGAGCGGGTGATGATCCGTTCAGGGCCAAACGGATCCCAACCGCCCAGTGATCCATACCCGGCTCGTATGCTGCTGCCGTAAAGCCCGACCGCCACGACTACATGGTCCCCGAGTTCTCCATTGCAGTACGTAAATGTGCGCTGAAACTTTGATCCGTCACCAGACATCCCGCCTGTTACCGCGACATTCGTCGCTAGCGCCGATGACAAACCTTTGGCCAGTTCGCTGCCGTTGACATTCAGTCCGTCGGAAAACACCAGGACATGCACCAAATCATCGGCGGCAAGCTCGGCGGCAAGCTTCTGGCCGACCGGAAAACTATGGGTCGATTCTCCAAAATGGGCCTGCGCTACCTTAACCTTCGTCTGTTGAAACGCGATCGCGGTTACCACCAGCGAATCATCATTAACGCTGCCGCCGCAGATTTCACCGGCGGTGGAACATCCAATCATCTGCGCTGTGGGATGTGCTTTTCGAATCTCTTCCGTGAGTTGCTTATCGCAAAGCATTTGTCCGCTTCCAAATGCGAGAACAAGCTGGGCCGATTTTCCGAGTGACCAGTCAGCCTTCGAATCCCACGCGCCACGCATCCAACAACGTTGCTGAATTTTCATAGAAATCCACCTGCTTTCGCCAAAAAGGGGAAGCGATCCAAAAGCTATCGGAATATCCCCATGTGTGCTTAATGACCGCAGTCATCAAGACTTCCAAAAAAGTGAGCGATAAGACTTCTCATGTATGGGCATTAGGTCCGCTAATGTTGCCGCGCAGACGCAGAGTCCGCTCGCGTGATAACATGGCAACATGAAGTCAACCGTCGATGAAATCCGCGTCAGATTCGATGCGGAGGTTGATCGGTTTTCCGTTCTGGAGACCGGCCAATCCGCCACCATGGATGCGCCGCTCGTGCTCGACCTTATTACAGCGGCGGCCGCCGGCGTCACGCCCACAGCAAAACGACTGCTAGATGTCGGCTGCGGCGCCGGCAATTACACCCTGAAACTACTTCAGCGGATTCCCAATCTCGATGTGACCCTGATCGATCTCAGTCAGCCGATGCTCGACCGCGCTCATCAGCGCATCTCATCCGTTGCCCGCGGCACGACCAATTTAATTCAAGGCGATATCCGTCAAACCGAACTCGGCGAATGCCAGTTTGACATCATTCTCGCAGCCGCCGTCCTCCACCATCTTCGGACAGAAGATCAGTGGCGAACCACCTTCTCCAAATTCCATCGAGCCCTGAGCTCGGGCGGGTCAATCTGGATTTCCGATCTGATCCAGCACACGCTCGAGCCCGTACAAACCGAGATGTGGAACCGCTATGGCGAATACCTGGCCCAGCTCAAAGGCGAGGAATATCGCAACCATGTCATGGCGTATGTCGAAAAGGAAGACACCCCACGGAGCCTGATGTTTCAACTAGATCTTTTACGCGAGGTAGGCTTCGTCAAGGTCGAAGTGTTGCACAAAACAAGCGTCTTCGCCGCGTTCGGCGCAATTAAAACTTAGCTCCCGGTAATTCACCGGGAGTTATTTTCCCTGCTCGGCAGCTGTCTGGGTAAGAATCGTCAGCTTATTGTCCTTCATCTGCGCGACCCCGCCGTCAATCTGAAACAGCTTTGTCTGTCCTGATGCCAGATCCAGACGCAAAGGGCCTTTTTTGAGTTTGGCCAGCACGGGAGCCCGATCGGTAAGTATTCCAAGCAGCCCATCCGCGGCTGGAATAATCGCCTGAGTCAGTGATTCGTTCAGAACCTGCTGCTCCGGGGTGACGACAACACACGCAAACGCCATGGGTTACTCCAAATTGCCAGTCGGACAAGGGGTCAATAGTCTAAGGGCCGCGTCCACTGGGGTCAATTCTCCAAATGTCATCCTCGGCGATCCCACGATAACTTTCTTTCCATCACCCGCTATATGCGTTGCCAACTCGGCCGGTTGCTATATGATTGAAATCTTGGAGGACCACCGCGCTGCCCGCGCGGTGGTTCGATTTTGGAGACTCGCAAATTGCGGCGTTTTTTTGGTCGATCGCGGTTGAACAGGAGCCGGTGCCATGCCGTTTGTCAGTGCTAACGAGAAAGCGGCTCTCGGAAAAAAGCGAGAGGAACTCTACAAGGCGCAGATCGACGTTCAGGATCGGATCCGCAAGGCCGCCGCCCTCGGCGATCTATCCGAAAACGCCGAGTACCACTTCGCCAAGGAAGAGAATCGCAGCATCCAGCATCAACTTGCCGAAGTCGAGATGAAGCTGAAAAACGCCTCCGTCATTTCCAACGATGACGTGCCCGAGGACGTGGTTTTTATCGGCCACACCGTCAAGCTCATGGACTTGGATGATGACACCGAAATGCTCGTCGCCATCGTCGGCGAAGCCCAACCCACGCCCGGCGGCGGCGATGTAACCCACGTCAGTGCCAACAGCCCGATGGGTGAAGCCCTCATTAAAGCCCACGTCGGCGATACCGTAAAAGTACGCGCCCCGCGCGGGACGATGGAATTCAAGATCCTTGAGATTGTGCAGTAAGCCTCCCAGCCCGCATATTTTCCCGCCTTCTCCCCAAGCCCCTTATCTAAACTTGCCACAGCTTTCTGCCGAAAGTCGGGAATAGCCACACATATCGTGCGGCTGGAGGATTGACTATGAAGCGGAAATCAATGGGCTGGATCATCTTGTCTGTCAGCGTGATGGCCGTGGCGCTCGCGGTTTTCAGCCGCTAAATAGCGCTATCGGTGGCACCAAAGGCTGCACCATTGTGGGAGAAATCCCGCGCGGCTCAGCTTTCCCCGAGACAATTGCAGGCTGCGCACCGGGCGGCTGATGGAGTGCCGACGGAAAGCGCCGGCTCTTAGGGAGAATTCTCAATGAAACGGAAATCAATCGGCTGGGTCGCATTGCCAGCTTGTTTGGTTGCGGTTTCCATCGCGGTCATCGGCGCCCGAACAACAACACCGCGAAGTGCCCGCGCCGCTACGTCAAAGTCGCGGGTCAATCTCGTCTCACCCTAAATAACCCAAGCCTGCCAGAACGCCATCGATCAAATGATCGCGATGCGGCGAACGGCCATGGACAAAAAGCGTTCCGGCCAAGTGAAGCCCCTGACTGCCGATGACCAACTGGTCGCTCAAGAATACCAACTTTATATGTCAAAATGCCCGGCGGATTTCCNNTTTCCAGCTGGCGATGTTTCGCTTCATGATGACTGAAGATACAGCGCGCCTACACGCACACATGGACAGAACCGGCAAAGCTGAGAAAATCCTGGGCGCGGGCGTCGAAGGCTTCGCTACCCATGGCCTTACCACCAACAAATCCGTCCAATCTCTGATCAGCTACGACGAAAAGATCTCAGATCAGCAGAAAAAGGATTTAGCGAACATGCAGGCGGCTTTGCAGGACGTCGCCCAAGTCGCAACGAAATACGGCGTGAAATAGCCCATCCCCCGACGCGCCTGCCATCACGCATCCTAGGCGAACGGGCGTTACCCCAAAAGCCACCTGTCAGACTTGAACTGACAACCGCCGCTTTACAAAAGCGGTGCTCTGCCAATTGAGCTAAGGTGGCGGCAGACGCTCCGAGTTTATGCGCCGCGCCGCCGCTCCGCAACAAGGCTTCGCCACGCGATTAAATCGTGTTCAAGCCGTACAATCTGTCCTCGAAAGAGGCCAAGCATGTCTGTTCTGCCTATCTTAAGATTATTGGGTGCTGGCGTCGTCGTGATCGCGGTCATGTGCGCGGCTGCAATTGCTGATCCCGCCACCCACCCAACAACCATCCCATCCACCTTGCCTTCCCAGATCACCGTCGCGGCCGACGGATCCGGGATGTTCAAGACCGTTCAGGACGCCGTCGATGCCATCCCCGCCTATCCGCATCAGACCTATGAGATTCACATCCTGCCAGGAACATACAAACAGCAGGTGACGGTGCCGCGGATCAAGCCGCACATTCACTTTTGGGGCGACGATCCAGCCACGACCGTTTTGACCTTCGATCTGGGCGCCAAAATGCTGGGACCGAATGGCAAGCCCCTCGACACCTTTGGGACGCCAAGCGCCCGAATACTTGCCGACGATTTCACCGCCAGAAACATCACCTTCCAGNNAATCGAAATCGCCGGCGATCGCGTCGCGTTTGATAACTGCCGATTCCTCGGCTGGCAGGACACGATCTTCGCCGACAGCGACGGGCGCAATTATTTTCACGATTGCTATATCGAAGGACACGTCGATTTCATCTTCGGAAAATCGACGGCCGTTTTTGATTCCTGCGAGATTCGCAGCAAGGGCAAGGGATATCTCACCGCCGCATCCACGCAACAGCAGACCCGCTTCGGATACGTCTTTTTGCATTGCAAGCTGACGGCTGATGAGGGCGTAAAGGATGGAACCGTCTATCTGGGCCGGCCATGGCGCCCATTCGGCGCGACGGCGTTCATCGACTGCGAGATAGGCGCTCATATCCGGCCCGAAGGCTGGTTCAACTGGAAAAATCCCGCCAACGAAAAAACCGCCCGATACGCCGAATATGGCAACACCGGACCCGGCGCAGCCGCAACCAAACGAGTGGCCTGGGCCAGGCAACTCACCGAGCAGGAAGCCGCGCAATATATGGGTTTGAATATCCTCGTCGGCGACGACGGATGGGTGCCGCCGTTTTACGGAGGCCGCTCACCCATCACACCCAATCCCTAGAAAGCGATCGATCGCACTATTTTAAAACCGGCTGCGGAACAAAATCGTCATTCTCCATCGTCAGATCTGAAACATCCTGAATCTGAAACACCGGCGCCGTCACAGCTTTGATCTGCACATCACGTAGCGCAATCCTCTTGCAATCGATCATCGCACCCTCTTGCTTGGCAACGATGGCCGCGTGCTCAATCGTCACGTTCTCCAGCGGCATCTCTGGCAAACCCCGCAACTGAATCCCGATGTTCGTTCCCGTGCAATCAATATTGCGAATCGTGATGTTCCGAAACTGCGGCGTTCCCTCGCCCACCGGCTGCGCCGGTTCCTGCTTCACCTCCAAAGTCTTCGCAACCGGCGCATCCGGATCCGGCGCATCCGGATCAACACTCGGCTTCGTCGCCGACCTTCGCGTCGTCGGCTTTTTGAGCTGATAAAACAGGTCAAAGCTGATGCAGGCGTTTTTAATATCCGACATTTGAATGTCGCTAATATTGATGTTTTCAACGACTCCGCCGCGTCCGCGAACGGATTTGAATCGCAGCGCATCATCGGTCCCGCGAAGTACGCAATGCGAAACAGTCACATTTCGAACCCCGCCCGACATTTCGCTCCCAATCGCGATTCCCCCATGTCCGTGACCCAGCGTGCAGCCCGTGATGGTCACGTTCTCGGTGGGGCGGGCGGCTTTTCTTCCCTCCGCATCCTTGCCCGATTTCAGGCAGATCACATCGTCCCCCGCGTCAATCGTCGAATCCGTCACAGCCACGTTCCGGCACGAATCAATGTCAATCCCATCCCCGTTCTGCGCGTAATATGGATTGAAAATCGTTACGTTATGAACCGTGAGGTCGTCACAGTACAGGACATGCACGTTCCACGACCCGGAATTGCGAAACGTCGGACCTTCCAACAGGACATTGTGGCAATCGGACAGCAGCACCATCACGGGCCGGAGCAGATCGCGATAGGGCTGGTAACTTTCAATCGTCGGCGGATTGCCGCTCAATCGTAATTTTCCCAGACCCTTCATCCCCTGACTTGCAGCCTTCGACGGCCACCACGTGTGCGATCTCTCATCGACATATCCCCCGGACTTCGCCTGTGCCGCCCACTGCGCCGCGGTCGTTTTCGATCGCTTCAGCGGACGCCACGCATCCCCCTGGCCGTCGATAATTCCCGTGCCGGTAACAGAGACATCATGCAGATTCTCCCCCGACAGCGGCGACGTGCATTCCACCGTCTGCTGGCCTTCAAAAGGTGTCATCACCAGCGGATAGTCGTCAAAATTCCGGCTGAAAAGAATGACCGCCCCAGCCTCCAGATGGAAATCCAAATTGCTTATGAGATGAATTGGCCCGGTGAACCACGTCCCCGCGGGAACAATAACCCGCCCGCCCCCGGCCGCAGCACACGCCTCGATTGTCTTTCGGAACGCGTCGGTGTTGACGGTTTTCCCATCCCCGACCGCGCCGTAATCCGCGATGCTGAATGTCGCCTCCGGAATAGCGGGTTTTGTAATGCCCGGGGAACCCGGCGCAACCGTGGCCGCCGGCCGCTCAGGTTCACAGCCAAATCCTGCAAGCAATGCCAGAACGATTAGCGGCAAAGTGGATCTACGATTCATTTTAAATGGGTTCCTCATTCGTCTTGATCTATTGAAGTCCCTCAACGTCAGCTTTGAACAGCAGTGGCTTTCCAGACTCCGCTGAGATGTCGCAATTAATTAAACGGATACCACGCGCGTAAATGATCTGAATCGGCTTGCTCGCCGATACATGCACGTTATCCAGAACCACGTCGTCAACCGGCATTTCCGGCAAGCCCACAATCTGTCCCGCAATGCTCCCACCCTCGGAAGTAACGTTTGTGATGCGAATATGCCGCCAGATCGGCGTGTGATCGTTCACGGCGTGAGCCGAATATTGTTCGGCATGCGTCGGAATCTTCGGATACCAGCTCGTGATCAAAATGGGATCCTTTACATTTTTCATCGTGAGATTCTCATAAGTGAGATTCTCGGCAACTCCGCCGCGCCCCCGGGGGGATTTCAGGCGAATACCCGCTTCGGTGCCATCGAACGTGCAGTCCCGCACAAGCATGTTCCGCACGCCGCCGTATGATTCGCTGCCGATAGACATCCCATGTCCATGCAGAAATGTGCAATTGGCAACCAGAAAATTTTCGCATGCGGGTCGATCCGGATCGACTCGAGCGCTTCCTTTGACGGCGATGTCATCGTCACCCGTATCGATCGTGCATCGCGTGATCACAAAACCAATGCCGGATGGATCGATTCCGTCGGTGTTCGGCGAATTGGCCGGAGCTTTGATCCGAATTCCATCGATGGTCACATCTCTGCATTGCGATGGCACCAGGTGAAACATCGGCGAATTGGTCAGCGTCACGCCCTGAACCAGTACGCGCGTGCAGCGGTTCAGGTTGATCAGTCGCGGACGATGCGGGATCCACGGAGCGTCAAACGGATTGTTCTTCGGCTCGACAAAATTCCGCCAGAAATAGGCGCCATTTCCGTCAATAGTGCCTGAACCTGTAATCGCGATGTCGTGGCAATCGCGGGCAGAGATGTCATTGTCAAACCCGGCATCCGTCACTTTCATATCCCCAACGCTGTCCGAAAACTGAATCACCGACCCAGATTCAAGATGCAGATTAATATTGCTATCCAGTGCGAACGGCCCACTGAAAAACTTACCGGCGGGAACAACCACCGTCCCGCCCCCGGCCTTCTCGCAAGCGGCAACCGCTTTGCGAAACGCATCGGTGCAGAGCGTCTTCCCATCGGCCACCGCCCCAAAATTGGTGATGTTGAACGAGTGATCCGGAATCGACGGCTGCGCAACAGAAAAATCGCTCGGCAGCGTAGCCTGCGCCGCTACCGACGCCCATGTCGCCATGACGACCATTCCACCGGCAAAAATCGATATCGCAAATAGCTTCATAAATCACACCGCAATTTAGCTTGGATTTTGAACCGCCGCCGCCTCGGCTTCAGGGTCCCAATTGTCTTTTCCCGCCAATACATTTTCGATCGTAATCGCCTTCGCCTCGTCCGCGCTCAATTGCCGCGTCCAGGCTGCGCGTTTATCGGGTCCCGCTCCCGGACCGCTGCTGTTGTATTCCGCATATCGCGCCGTCTTCTGATTGGCTTCGCCCCAATCGTCCCATCCCTCAGGCTTGATGCAATCCGCCATTTCCGTGTTCAGGAAAATCGTCGCCCCATACGGACGCCATGGCCGGCCCAGGACCACCGATCCCGCCGCCGCTTCGGATGTAATCTTGCAGTGATCAAAGACATATCCATACGGCGCAGGCTGCGTCGTCGAAGCGGCTGTGATCGATCCCTTATCCCGGCAATGAATCTCGCAATTCTCAAAATAAACCGTCGCTGCCCCGAAGATGAAATCAACATGTCCCGCGATATAGCAATCGCGAAAATACTGGCGATTGCGATTAGTCATCACCGTGTCCTGCCAGCCAAGAAATCGGCAGTTCAGAAAGATTGCCCGGTCGCCATAGATATTGATCGCCAGCGCCTGCCCAACCGGCCCCGCGCTATTTTCAAACGTCACGTTCTTGGCAAGAAAATCACTGCCATACACAAAAACCGAAGCGCTCTTGCTGGTACTGAGAATCTTGCCATCCGCGCCAAGCGTGTTGTGCGTATTGTTGAATGTAATGATCGTCTTGGCAGGATCATCCCCCAGCAGCGTCACAAATGGTTTCTCCTTCGGAAAGAGCAACCGTTCCTTGTACGTCCCCGGCTTCAGGTGAATCGTCACACGCGTCGTCGGACGCTCCGGCAGCGCATCAATCGCCGCCTGCACCGTCTTGAAATCTCCGCTTCCGTCGGCGGCAACCGTCAGCATCGTCTTCTCCGACGGCTCGCTCGTCGGATCACCCGAAGCAGACAGATACCCCAGCATCAGCACCGCAGCCGCGGTTAGAAAAATGGCGGATCGCATAACCCTCATTTATTTCGGCGGCTTCGATATCGCGCCGGCGTTTCACCCAGCGCAGCTCGGAAAACCCGTGTCATATATTGCACGCTGCTGAATCCCGTGGAACGCGCAACCTGCTTGATCGTCATGTCCGGACTCAGCAGCAGTTCTTTCACCCGCGCCAGCCGAACGCGCTCGATCTCCTCATGAATCGTCCGGCCGATGATGCGTTTCAGCCGTTGTTGAAGACTCGCGCGGGACATCCCGATATGCGCCAAAACATCCACCACGCGCAGCCCCGTGCAGCCGTTTTCGCGGATGTATCGCAGGGCGCGGTTCACTTCCTCGTCATCGCTGGCAACCGTATCCGTCGAGAGCCGGGTAAATATTCCCCGCGGCGCCAGACGCTGCGAGCTCACCAGCGATCGCTTCCCCTGCATCATTTGATCCAACAGCAGTGCCGCTGTGTATCCGATCTGTTCTGCATTCACATCCACGCTTGTCAGCGGCGGAATCGACAAATCGCACAAATGCTCATCATTGTCCGCTCCGATCACGGCAACTTCATCCGGCACCGTCGCGCCGCAGCGCCGGCACGCATCCAGAACCTGCAATCCGCGCTCATCGTTGCACGCCATCACCCCGACCGGCTTGGGCAGCGATCGAATCCATCGCGACAGCCGCTCCTGTTCCAGCTCCCAGTCATCTTCATCCGGCGGGCAATCCGCTGGGAAAACGTTGCACTGCCCGCCGGCGCGGACAACCATTTGTTCAAAGGTTATACCTCGTTCATCAAGTCCGGGATGAATCCCCGCCAGCTTGCCGCAGAACGCGAAATTCTTCAGCCCGCGCTCCAGCAGATGTTCCGCCGCGAGCTTGGCGATCTGGTCGTGATCCGG
This sequence comes from Phycisphaerales bacterium, assembly GCA_003153655.1. Lineage (GTDB taxonomy): Bacteria > Planctomycetota > Phycisphaerae > Tepidisphaerales > Tepidisphaeraceae > PALSA-1353. The sequence goes on along the minus strand of PMAK01000219.1, from coordinate 19,423 downwards.
GCCGACATATGGAAACGGCAATTCACCAATGGTTCCGCGCAAATTAACCACGGGTACGCCGGATTTAAGCAGGAGTTCCGCGATTTCCGGCGTATCGATTCGCGCCAGGATTCCGTCGCCTTTCCAATTCGTCATCCAGGGCGGCGGTGGATCGCCCAGCCCGTGAGGATGAAAATAAGTAGACCATCCCCCATGTTCGCGGTTGTATTTGGAAACCCCGCGGAGCAACCCCCGGCCATAAGATCCGCTGGTTTCGATCAGCAGCGCCACATGCCGCATGCCCGGGCGCTCGGCTTCGGGTCTCGTCCTCCCGGCGGTGAGGCGCGGCGGCCGAACCGCGTCATCGCTTTCGACCGATAACGGACGCGCTTTGCCTCCGCTCTTCTTTGAGCGCGCAGGGGCACTATCTCTTACAGCAACCGCTTTATTTGTTACTGATTTCGTTGCCGGAGCCAATTGCTTCCTCCTGCGCGCCACGCAAACACCTCATTAATCTAGCATGTAACGAACGTTATCTCCGCTCAACGATCAAAAAGTATAAAAGTTTTACAACATTATACCATTCCGATTGAGCACTTGAGCGGCGACTTCATGTCCAGCAGCGTGGTTGTCAATCCAAACGCCTTTCGCAACGTCGGTAGTAATAAGAGATGAATCATTTGCACAAAATCAAACCGTCGAGCAGACGCCATTGTTGGTGTGGTAAGCTTGATGATGAAGGGTTCGCCTTGGGGACATCCCAAGACTGATTTGGAGCAACGGCATGGACTCCGTCCGGGATGGTAACTGCAAGTCGGCACTGGCGGCGCAATCGCACGCCTGGCTCAACGTGCTCGATCTGGGCGCGGTCGCCGACGGTGTAGCCTCCTGCACCGCCGCATTGCAGCAGGCGATCGATCGCTGCGCCGAGCGCGGCGGCGGAACCGTCTTCATCCCCGCCGGAAAATATGTCACCGGAACCCTCTGGCTCCATAGCAATATCACCCTGCATCTCGACGCTGGGGCAATCATCCTCGGCGAGACCGATCCCGCTGCCTATCCAATCTGGAACAGCCGCTGGGAGGGCAAAAGCGCTCAGCCATCACACGCGTCCCTAATCGCCGGCGAGGGCCTGACCAATATCGCCCTGACCGGTCGCGGAACCATCGATGGCCGGGGTCAAACCTGGTGGGATCTATTCAATCAGAAAAAATTGCGGAATTGCCGCCCGAATCTCCTCCGATTCGTCGATTGCCGCGATGTCCTGATCGAAGGCATTACATTCATCAACTCCCCGCGCTGGACGCTCAATCCAACGGCCTGCGATAACCTGACCATTGCAAACGTCACCATCCGCAATCCGCACGATTCGCCCAACACCGACGGGATCAATCCCGACGCGTGCAGCAACGTGCATATTTCCAATTGTCATATCGACGTCGGCGATGATTGCATCACCATCAAATCCGGCTCCGAAGAAGACGGTCGGCGAACGCCCCGATCCTGCCAGAACGTCACCATCACCAACTGCACCATGCTCCACGGGCACGGCGGCGTGGTGATCGGCAGCGAAATGTCCGGCGGTGTCCGCAATGTGGCAATCTCCAACTGCGTCTTCTGTGGCACGGACCGCGGAATTCGCCTCAAATCCCGTCGCGGACGCGGCAATGCCGTCGAGGACCTCCGCGTCGACAACATCGTCATGGACGATGTGCTCTGCCCGATCGTCGTGAATCTCTTCTATGTCTGCGGCACGCTCGAAAACAGCCGCCTTCTGGATGCTTCGCCCCAGCCGGTTACATCCGGGACGCCCCAGTTCCGGCGATTGCGATTCAGCAATATCACGGCCCGCAAGGTGAAATACGCCGCGGCCTTCATCCTCGGCCTGCCCGAGATGTTCGTCGAGGACATTGTCTTGGACGGCATTTCGGTCTACATGGACCCAACCAGCACTCAGGCCGGTTCACCAGCCATGGCCGCAGGCGTGATGGATATGTGCCGCTCCGGCATCGTCCTGAAAAACGCCCGCAACGTGAAGCTCCGTCGAATCGACATCTACGACCAGCTCGGCCCGGCCGTGATCGTCAACAATTCGCAGGACATCCTCGTCAGCGATCTATACGCATCGGTAGACGGCCAGAAGCCGCTGGTGCTGGTAGACGGCATGAGCTCGTCCTACGTCGCCGACGACGAAGCCCAGATGGATCAGATTACCCCAGCCGGCCACGACGGCGACGGCCAGCGCGTCCGCACCTTCGTCCGCGGCGGCCGCCTTGGACGTCGAACCCGTTCCGGCACGGACGCGGCTCTGTCAAAGCTCTCCGCTGAATCGTCCCCAGATCCCACATAATATTGACTTCGCTGATTACCCAAGCCAAATAAAAAAAGCGGAGCAAATCGCTCCGCTTCTTTTCAATCGAATTCCAAATTGATCGCTAATTGAGACCAGGCATTCCCTTATTCCAGCCCTGCTGATATAGGCTCGTTGGAAGTGGATTTGGCGATGGCCATGGCTTGCCCGAGACCGTATTGCTCGTTGCATTCGGGTAATACCCAAGTTGGGATGTATTTGGAGGGCCGATGAGGTAGTCCATAAATGCTGCGTTTTTACCCATGCTATACTGATTGGGAGAAGGTGCGCCAGTATAGGTGTTGTTCGTCACCGAACCGTCTGATATTAGGGAATCCTTGTAGGGGTTTATTTCCGATACATGCCCGTCAGCGGAAAGAGCATTGCAGAGCTTTCCGCCACCATGTGGCGTCCCGACGCGATCATGGGCATTGGCCTCGCCGCCGACAGCCTGGAGATTGACTAAATCGGACCATTTTTGGAAGTAAGGCTTATATCCAATCGGCTGGCCGACTTCCGACCCGCTGCTGTTGCTATGCTTGCCCGTAACACTGGGGTCAAAGTTCGGCTTGTAGCTTTCAATTAGCAGCAGCACATTTCCCGGCACCTGCGAGGTTTTGGGGAAGCTCATGACAACATATTGACTGGCAAAACCACTGGCCGTCGTGCCCTTAATCGTTCCCATGAAAGAATTATAGAGATAATCCCCGAAGTAGTCCCCGCCCCAGTTTCCGTTTCCGGCATACATGGTTTCCGAAGGGTCATTTTGTGAATCAACCGACGGACACCTGAGAATGGTCGACATAATGACCCAATTGCCCGTATTGTAGCCGGTAAGCCCACTTGCCGATGACCCACCCGATGATCCCCCTTGGCCCACTCGTCCCAGTTCCTGCCCGATCAATTGATATTGCCACCAGTCGATTTCTGCGCTCTTCGTGGCTGAAGGAGGCGCTCCCGGTTCTTCCTGGTATGTACACGGCACGGCATACTGTTGATAGTCGTCGGCGTATAAATTCCATATCTGGTAGAACTGTCGCATGTTCGATGCGCAGGCCACTGTATTGGCTTGATCTCGAGCCTTGGAGAGCGCAGGCAGCAGAATCCCCACCAGGAGCGCGATGATGCCGATCACCACGAGCAGTTCAACAAGTGTAAAGCCTCTAATCCTCTTCATACTGCCTCCGTGAAATCGAGCTTGGCCGGGGCGGATGCGTTTGAAAACTTCAGGCGAGCGATATGAACGTCATACATCGCCTTCAGCCGCGGGGGCGTACACACCTCATCCGGCCGCATCGACTACTTCATTCATATTATTAACTCGGGCAGGGCGGGGATGCTATTGAGTTTCGTGACAACTTTTTATGAAAGAATTGCACTTTTTGACGGCGGGATAGGCTCTTTTTGGCGGTCATACTCTCCGACGCTTCCATCGTCCCGGGCATCTCGCTGCATCGTCTTCAAGCGGGCGAAAAAGCGGCGCAAATCCACAATTCCCCCAATCCCGAACCAGATCAGCGTGCCCGATGCCACGATAATCGGCAGGATTATTCCCACGATAAGCCAGTAAGTTGCCCAGACATGGTTCGGCCACGGGCGGATCAGATTCCATACCGTCCCGACAGCAACCACCCCCAGCCAGAACAACGACCAGAAAAAGATTCCGCCAGAGACGATCTTGTCGGAGAAGGTGAAATCAGCATCAATGCCGAGCAGGCGCGACCACTCCAACTTCTTCCGCCGCTGGGCAATGACGACAGTAGGCGCGGCCGCATCGTCGGCCAGTGCATACCGTCCGCGCCGCAGCATGCGGTCCATGTCAAAATCCTCCCGGCAGGTCATCAGCGACACCACGATGTAAACCGCCGCCGCCGCGCCCGCCGCGATGAATCGCGTCTCATTGCCATTGAAGTCGAAATACCGAATCAGGGATGGAAACACGTGGTCGATCAGAATCCCGCCAAGCGTAATGCCCGAGCCGGTAATCAGCGCCGCCCATGCGGCCGTGGTGGTTCCCTTTTTCCAATAGAGTCCGCCGATGATCGCTGCTCCGCCGCCACAGAGGAATATCCCCTCGGTGACGAGCCACCACATCGGGATATCCATCTTCTGATGAAAAAAGATGCTGAATAAAAACGCGAAGACCGCCACCCCAATCACCGCCAGTCGCAGCATCATCACATGTTGCCGCGGAGACATCGGCGTTTTCCGCAGCGGCAGCACGATGTCCTGAATGAAGATGCCGCCCCAGGTAAGAATATGGCTGGAGTCGCCGGACAAAAGCGTGAGCACCATGATCAGACAAAACAATCCCTTCACGCCAACCGGCAGCATATATCGTAGCGCAATCGGCACCTGCATTTGCGAGCGTATTTCCGGATCGGCTATCGCGTGCAACTCCGCCCGCCCCGGAAAATCAGGCATTTTCATGAACGTCATCGCCCCCAGCGCAAGCACCACCAGCATCACGTTCCGAGCCATCGTCCGCCAGTTGCCCAGCACCACGCCCATCCGCGATTCATGAGGATTTCTCGCGGCTGAGTTAAACGAATTGTCCTTCTGCACCGCGTTGGTGCCGTAAATCGTTGTCAGCAAAATCATCATCGCGTACCAGACGTTGTAGTCCTTGGTTTTGTTCTGATCGAATGGGTTCACCAGCGATTCACCCGGCGGATTGCTGGTGATCACCGTGCGCATCTGCGGCCAACTGATCACGCAAAAAATCGCCGCAATGACAACCACCCAGACGAGATGCGAAAGAATCCCCTCCAGGCAGTCCGTCACCATCAGCGTGATCTGCCCGCCTACCAGCATCATGATCAAGGCGCAGCTCAAGTAGCCGGCCATGATCAGCACGCTCGTCCCCACCGACCAGCCGAGAATATGAACGTGTTGCGGCAAGCCAAGGAAGTAAACAAAGAACGTCGAAGAAACCGCCGGGAAAATCCCATAATTCAAAATGCCCGATAGAAAACCAAGTACGCCGGCGAACAGCCGGAACCGGCGGGAATATCGCATCTCAAAAAACTGCCCCAGCGTCATCGCCCGCGTCTGCCGATAGCGGTAAACAACGAACCCAAAAATCGCCACGAGCATCAAGACTGGCAGAGAAAGCGAATCCCACCACGAGAGGCAAAACCCCGCCGTCAAAAGCGGCTGAAACTTCGAGAGCGTGTTCGCCACCCCCGTCGAGGCCTGACCCTTGGCGTTGCAAATGATGTATCGCCCCGCAGCCCGTCCCCCAGCCATGAAGTCGGCGACGCTTTTGACATATCGCCGGGTGTAGATCGCGCAAGCGATAACCAGCAGGATCGGAAAAACAGTCAGAATCCAATCGATCGCTTGCATTACGGAATCGCCAGGTTCTTAAATTGAGGGCCGCTAATGCCGCGATTATCGCCTGTGCAGGCAATCAACGCGATCCCTTTCAAATTATGCAAAGGATTTACGAGGTATTGTCAGCCCGTGTCGGAATTTACGGGGTTACAATCGCGTTTGAGAAGGTGACAGGCGGAGTATTGGCGGCTTCCAGGCTCGGCCGGATTTGTACCGGGGGCTTAAACCTCTGAGAGGGAACCTGGCTATGTGGTGGAGAAAATCGCGTCGTGAGCGGTCTTGTGGTTCCGGTCTCTCCGCAGGGCAAAGAAAAAAATGCCAGGCGGCTCTCATCGCCGCAATCGAGCAATGCGAGCCTCGATACCTTCTCAGCGTCGTCCAGCCCACCATCGTTCCCACCACCATTTTTAATATCACGAACCCCCTCTACGGCGCCGTCGATACCTCAGCGAACAATGCCACCGCGATACAAGCCGCGATTACCGCCGCCAGCAAAAATAAGGTTGTCATCAGCGGCGTAACCTACACCGGTGGCATCGTCGAAATCCCCGCGGCGGCGCAGGACTGGGAAAGCGGCCCGCTCACCATGGCCAGCAATGTCGATCTGCAAATCGACGCCGGCGCGACCTTGCAGGCTGTTGCGATGGCAAGCTATCCCAATGAAGGCTCATCTTCGGTGGCCAATTTCATCACCTCCTCCAGCAGTGCCACCAATATGGAGATCACCGGCGCGGGAATCATTGACGGCAACGGCGCGACCTGGTGGGCAAGCAGCGATACTAGGCCTTACCTGCTGAAACTGAGCGGAAATATAATGCTCATCCAGGGCGTTACGCTGCAAAATTCGCCAATGATAACCCTGGGCTTCAGCAGCGCAAGCAACGTCACTGTTAACGGAATCACCGTCTTCGCTCCGTCAACGTCGCCCAATACGGATGGGATTGATCCGGAGGGAAGCCATTACCTGATTGAAAACTGCAACATCTCCGATGGCGACGACGACATCGCCATCAAACCGGAGAGCATTTTCTGCAGCGATATCACCATCACGAACTGCGTCATCGGCACAGGCCACGGCATCTCCGTCGGCGGCGAAACCAACGACGGGCTTAATGGGTTGACCGTCACGGACATCACCTTCAACGGCACGAGCAACGGCCTTCGTCTTAAGGCCGGGCGCGGATCGGGCGGCCTCGTCGAGAACGTCACCTATTCCGATATCACGATGAACAACGTGGTAAATCCGTTCTACATCACCAGCTACTATCTGAATGGCAGTGATACTCAGCCGAGTAACCCGGCCACCGATCCCGGCCAGGCCGTAACCTCCACCACGCCGATTTGGGAAAACATCACGTTTAGCAACATTACCTCAACGGATTCCGCCAGCAGTTCCAACGCCGGCATCCTTTATGCCGTGCCCGAAGAGCCGATTATCAACGTCGTTTTCGACAATGTGAAAATCACGGCCCACACCGGCATGGAAGTGAACAATGCCGATGATGTCTCCTTCGGCGATGGTTCGAAAATCACCGTCACCAGCGGCAATGACCTCATCGCAACGTCCAGCGTGCCCACGCCCTACAGGGACACCATTGTCGCCGAGGGATACACCGATCGGGATCTCGGCGCTCCCGCCACTGCCGGCACCACGCTCTTCAATCCCGACACCAGTCTCTGGTCCATCATCGCCGGTGGCGCAGGCATCGGCGGGGCGTCCGACCAATTCAATTTCGCGTCCACCAGCGTCACGGGCAATGCAACATATTTCGCGAAAGTAACATCCCTTTCCACTGCCAACGCCGGAGCAACCGCCGGCGTCATGTTCCGCGATTCGTCCGATACCGCCACCGCCGCCTTCGCCGATGCCGTTGTCACACCAACCGGTGGCGTGATGTTCCAATGGCGAACCGCCAACGGCGGCACAACCGGCTCAACCACCGTCACAGGCATCACCGCCCCAACCTTCGTGGAAGTTGTTCGCAGCGGCAGCAGCTTCTCCGCCTTCTACAGCTCCGACGGAGTCACATGGAATCAGATCGGCTCAGCCGAGACGATCACAATGTCCTCTCCCGCACTCGTCGGTCTGGCCGTTTCATCATCCAACAACGCCTCCACCAGCACGGCGACATTTTCTAATCTTTCAGGGCCGACAACCTCAACGCCTGCCGCCGCCAGTTCCACTTCCGTCAACGGAAACTCCACCAATCTAAGCGTCGTCGGCGCGGATTCCCTCGGAACCACCGGCCTGACCTATACCTGGTCAGCCACCGGTCCCGCCGCCGTCACCTACAGCGGCAACACCAACGGCACCAACGCGGCGCAAAACATCACCGCCAATTTCACGCAAGCCGGCAGCTACAACTTCACGGCGACCATCACCGATTCCAGCAGCTTGTTCACCACCACCAGCGTGAACGTCACCGTTCAGCAGACCGCCACCAATATTGTCGTCTCGCCCTCTTCCACTCCGGTGGTTCCGGTCGGTCTCACCCAGCAATTCTCGGCCACGGCCACCGATCAATTCGGCAACTCCATCAGCTCCCCGAGTTTTATTTGGGGCATCACCGGCGGCGGCAACTCGATCGATGGCACCGGCGATGCCACGCTCGGCTCCACGCCGGGCGCGTTCACGGTCACCGCCAGCATTGGCAGCGCCGAGGGAATGGCCAACGTCATCGCCGAGAACTTTGCCGTGCCCGCGGGTTCCAAGCTGGATATCAACCTCGGCACGGCCGGACCGGTGGCCGTCACTGCCACCGGCGGAAACATCACTGCCAGCCAGAACGGCGTGCAGATCACCCTCTCCGGATTCACCGGCGTCACCGTCACCGATACCGCATCAAACGACGTCCTAAACTTCAACGGCTCCCTGGCGCTGCCGTTCACCTTCGTCAATTGCGGAGGCTCGTCGCTGAACGTCAACAGCGGCACATTGAATTTCGCCAGCACCGGCACGGTCATCACCCTCGGCACGCTTAACATCGTCGGCGGTGCAACCGTCGACCTGGCCAACAACACCCTGATCCTGAATTACGTTGGCGGAAACGATCCCATCGGCGTCATCGCCGGCTACCTCCAATCCGGCTACAACGGCGGGGCATGGAACGGAGCGGGGATCGACAGCTCCACCGCCGCATCGAATCCCGGTTACGCCCTGGGCTATGCCGATTCGGCCGATCCTGGCAACCCCGCCAACCTCGCCGCCGACCAGATCGAAATCAAATACACGCTCCTCGGCGATGCAGATCTCGATGGCTCAGTTACCGGCATCGATTTCACCATTCTGGCGAGCCACTTAGGCAAGTCGGTATCGGGATGGGATCAGGGTGACTTCTTCTACACCGGCACGGTTACCGGCGCCGACTTCACCGCCTTGGTTAGCAACCTCGGCAAGACGGCCCAAGGGGGTGATGTGGTGTTGCCGGCCAGCAACTCCACATTGCTGAATACGACGGCTCCGACGTCCACTGTCTTAAATTCAGCCGCAACCACGCCCGCCGCCCCGGTCGTCGTCTCGGTACCTCTGACGGTCGCAACAGTCGCCACCAAGTCAATCGCCGCGGCGCCAACAGCTCGGAAGTCAAATCTGGTCAGCGTTTCCAAGGCGGTTATCACTTATACAACGAACGGGAAACCGAAGGCTTCCGCCGTGGCGCCTTACGCGGCCGGCGTTGTGACGATCCCGACCACTGGATCGATGGCGGCTCCGCAGAATACCAATAAGGACGCCAAGTTTCTCGCCGACCGATAACCGGGGTTTGAGTTTTTTGCCCCGCCGCTCGGGCGATGTGGTTGGCAAAGCGGACACGATTATCCGCCGCCAGAGAAATCTCATTTTTGATGCAATAAACGAAGACTATGGTGGAGAGAAGTCCCCCCAAACGCAGAACGAAATGTTCAGATCACGTGAGTTTAGTACGAAAGCGAAAACCCCGAATGACGTAAGTCCTTGTCAATCAATGCACCCGGCAGGAGTCGAACCTGCAACCCTCGGTTCCGAAGACCGATGCTNNGTCCAATTGAGCTACGGGTGCTGCTTCAAAAGTAATTGCGCCGTGTGGATTATCAGCAACGAGGCTCAATAGGACAATCCCACCGCGCGATTTGTGAATTCAGAGCCACTCACTTGCTTCAGCATGAAATCTGCCACATCCGCCCGCGAGATTTTCCGACGAATCGGCTCTTTCGGCTTGCCAACCCACATCTTGTAGACACCCGTCCTTGGCCCGTTCGTCAGCATCGCCGGCCGCACAATCGTCCAGTCTAACTGGCTTTGCATGACATATTTCTCCTGGATCCCCTTGTCCGCGAACGCATTCTTCAGCAGCAACGGCAAAAAAATTTTCTCGAACACCCAGCTCATTTGCCCCAGGCTGTCCCCCACACTGAGANNAATCGACGGACACCACAGCCCTGCATCGCGGCGATGATATTCTGCGTCCCGTCCGAAAGGATCGTGTTCATCCCAAGCTTGCGCACGCCAAGAACGGATATCACCGCATCGGCTCCGGCAACGGCTGCCCTAACTGAATCGATATCAAGGATATCCCCTTTGACCACCTTCAGCCGTTCGTGCCGGTCGGCGATCTTATCCGGATTCCTGGCCGATGCGGTGATGTGATGCCCCTGCTCAAGACCCAGCTTGAGCAGTTCCCGACCGGAAGGACCTGTTGCGCCGAAAACAGCCAGCTTCNNCACCCTGCCGACGGAGTTTCCGGCGGCGCGGGGGAATCCGGCGCGGTAAGAACCACCGTGGTTGATTCCGTTGTCACGGCCACTTTCGGAGTGACGGCCCCAAGCGCCGGCTCGATTTCTTCTTCCGATTGCTCGAGATAAACATCATCCATTTCCGTCGAGTCCACTTCGCTGCGCATGAGGTAATAAACAACCGTGTTGGCTGAAAAATAGAGGCTGATGGTGAACGCTCCGAGAAATGCAACGAGGAACATGACCCAGCAATTCATAAAGAACGCTCCGACTTTTTGCCCGGCCGTCAGAGCCAGATAATCAGCCGAATATGAAAGCCGGCCCGTGGTCATCGGATTCGGCCACATGACCGAAAGCAGATCGCGGGTGTTGGCAGCGGGCGTGAATATCCCCATGCCCACAAAATGATGCGTCAGTACCAGCGTCAGCCAGATAAACATATGGACAAACAGATACGTCGCCGCTCCATACGCCACCGCCACGGCTGTGTAGAACAACATCCGCCACGGCCGGGCATAAACATAGCTGAAGCTCCGGCTGATGGCGTCGAAACTGTCCGAGCCCTCAACCGCAATTGTCGGATACATCAGATTGAATCCGCCGGCCGTCCCCAGCAACACCAGCGTCATCACAAATCCCGCAAGCAACGCAAGGATAAACATCGCGCCAATGGCGATCGGCCCAAGGAACGGGACATTGCCGATTAAAGCCACGATCGACACGAACAACCCGATCACGATCACAATCACCAGCGGAATCACGGGCGCGGAGGCAAAGGAAAGAAGCTTGCCCACCGCGAAGTTCATCGCCTGGCGAACGGAAATTTTCTCATCGCGCGCAACATGCACCGCGGCGATTCGGCTGATCGCCCCGCCAAACAGCGCCCAGGAGAAAAGAAACAGAATTGCAAAAACGATGAAGAAAACGGTGTGATTCCAGATAAGCCAGACCGGGCCAACCGCAAAGAAATTGTAGATATGATCCTTAACGCCGCCGGTATCGACCCAGTTATTCCGCAAAACGCCGTCAACGACGCCGGTGACCTGCCGGATTTCGTATTCAAAAAACGCCGAGAACAGCCCAATGCCCTTGATGGACTTCGCCTGCACCCACTCGGCTTGCGCGCCCGCATACGCCGCCACGATCGCGTCGTTTCTGTCACGCAGAAGCGTCGCACGATTTTCCTCGGTCTTCGCGTCGTTATATCTGTCGGTGTACTGCTTTCTTGCACTGGCCTCGGCGGCATCGCGATTGGCGATGATCTTATCCTTCACTTCGCCCAAATGGGCGGCGTTACGCGCATCAGTCATGACCCGGTCGTTGAAAGCATCGTTGGACTCGCTGCTCCCTTTCTTTTCGATCCCGTACTCGATGAGCTTCGAGGCGTAATCCTGGTCAACCGACTTTTGAGTCTGCTCCCGCCAAACGCTCAGAGGTGTCTGATCGTCTCCGTCCGCGATGTGCTGATACTGGGCAACTTCTCCCACTACCGCCCGAGCGCGCATGGGCCAGCCCCAATCCAGAACCCTTCCACCAAAATAAACGCTCAGCAGCAGGGCCAGACCCAGTGCAAGCTTGGAAAGGTGAACGGCGATCCGAAAAGAGCGAAAAATATGCGTAAACGGAAATGTTTCCCGCCAATTAATGCCACGAATCACTTGCCCTTCGTCCGCCATCGGCCGAAGCTCCTTTCCTTATTCGACTGACTTTTGCCGGCCATGCGCGACGCGCAGCTTGCAGGCTCTACAGTTAGCGGCGGCATTATATAGTGGTGGGCACAAATCGTTCAATTGCGCAATATGCCGCAAATCGCATTTAACTTGCGCTATCACCGACATCGGGAGGCTCTGCTTCGTCCGCATCTTCCTCTGGTTTAACCGGAATCTGATACTTTTCACCCAACCAGCGGCCCAGATCAATCAATCTGCAACGGTCGCTGCAAAATGGAAAGAATGAGTTGGGGGAAACCGGATCATCCCGCTCAGGAACCTCTTTTTTGCAAATGGGACAGAGCATGGCCTCACCGCAACATGGATTATTTGGAAGATTTGTCGGCCTTGGCGGGCGACTTGGCAGCAGGTTTGGATTCCGCGCCTGGCTTTGATTCGCTCTTGGATTTTGGCTCAGCCGCGGTCTTCCCTTCTGTCGCCGGCTTCGATGACGATTCCGAAGCAACCGATTTGGTTTCCGTCGATGACGGCTTTTCTCCCGTGTCGGCCTTGGCCGCGGTTTTATACGCGTCGCTGCGATAATCTGTCTGGTAAAACCCGCCACCCTTGAAGATGATGCCCGCGCCGATTCCGATCAATCGCTTGACGCGATTTTTCCCGCAATGGGGACACTTCCGGGTCGGGGTCGATTTGATGGACTGGAACTTCTCGAATTCAAACCCGCACGCCTCGCATTTGTACTCGTAAGTCGGCATAGCCAGCGTCCGGTTATTCGGCCTTGCTCACCGCGACCTGCGCGGGACGCAGCGTTCGACCGTGCAACGCATAGCCGCGCTGGAGCAATTGCGTCACTGAGTTCGGTGGAAAATCCCCGCCCGGCTGATGAATCAGCGCTTCCATCGTCGCCGGATCAAACGGAGTCCCCGGCTGCGGCATGATCGATTCGACGAACTGGCTGTTCAGCACCGTCATCCACTGATCGTGCACGATCTGCATGCCCTTCAAAATTACTGCGGCATCTGTCGCCTTTTCGCCGGAGGTCAGGGCACGCTCAAAATTGTCGATCACCGGCAACAGACTCTTGATCAAAACACTGTTGGCAAAAGCGACCGCCTGATCCTTGTCCGCCTCAAGCCGGCGGCGGGCATTCTGAAATTCGGCCGTCGTGCGCGCCAGGCGGTCAAACAAACTGTCCCGCTCCTGAAGCAGCGCATCTCGCTCCTGTCGGAGTGGTTCAGTATTTTCGTCAGCGGTCGAATCGGCGTCTTTATCGGCGGGTGTGGGTTTCATGATTGAGCCTTCGGTTCTAATGCTTTGTCTCGTCCCCGGTAATCATTTCCTTCAACTTATCCAAAAATCCCTTGCGCTGCTGGGTCAGACGAACATCTTCGCTGGCGGCGAATTCTCGCAGTAATTGTTTCTGCCGATCGGTCAATTTCTTCGGCACCTCAATCACGATCTGCACGAGTTCATCTCCCGTGCGATACGAACGAACATCGGGCAATCCCTTCCCCTTCAGCTTAAAGACTTCTCCATGTTGCGTCCCAGCGGGAATTTCGATGGCCTCAGAGCCCTTAAGCGTAGGCACGTCGATCGTCGCTCCCAGGGCCGCCTCGGAAAACGAAATCGGAACCTGACACACCAGGTCATTGTTGTGCCGCGAAAAAACCGGATGCTCCTTGACTCCAATATAAACGTGAAGATCGCCGGCGGGAGCGCCATTTTCGCCGGCCTCGCCCTCGCCGGTGACGCGCACAGCCTGACCGTCATGTACGCCGGCGGGAATCTTGACGATGACCGTTCGCTTGCGAAGCTGCCGGCCGGTGCCGCCGCAGTTTGGGCAATGATCGCGAATCACAGTCCCCCTGCCGCGGCAATTGGGGCATCCGACCACCATCCGGAACATACCGCCGAAGCCCTGCTGCGCGACGCGCCCTTGGCCGCCGCATTGCAGACACACCGTCGGCGCGGTGCCGGGCTTGGCGCCGGTCCCCGCGCAATGTTCGCACCGATCCTGCCGCTCGAAATCGATCGCCTTTTCCGCCCCGGCGGCCACCTCCTGAAGCGTCATCTCAATCCGCGTCTCAAGGTCGTAACCCCGAGCGGCCTGCCGAGCGCGGCCTCGCCCCCCGCCGCCACCAAGAGCCCCGCCAAAAATATCGTCGAACATCGAAAAGATGTCCGTCACATCCATGTGCGAGAAATCGTGTTGGCCGGTAACGCCGTCATGACCGAACTGATCGTATCGCTGGCGTTTCCCGGCATCGGAGAGAACTTCATACGCCTCGGAGCATTCCTTGAATTTGATCTCGGCCGCCGCCTTGTCGCCGTTGGCCCGGTCAGGATGGAATTTCATCGCCTGCCGGCGATAGGCGCGCTTGATCTCCTCGGCCTCAGCAGTCCGCTGAACACCCAGAATTTCGTAATAGTCGCGCTTCGCGGCGGGCATGTTATTCACCTATCCAATTTGATCAGTTTTCGCCGCGATCGCGATGTTGTACGCCGACGCTTCCGCAATCGCTCTCGCTTCAAAATCTTTGCCAATTCCGGCGGAAGCGGAAGCGTCAGAATTGGCTCCTGCTCTCCACGGGAATGATAGTTAAGCCAACGACGAAATGAACTGGACGATTCACCTGAGCGGAGTCCCAAAAATAAACCTTGATAGCTGATGTCCGCGTTAAGCCGAGGCCAATATATTCCGTCACTCCAAATCTCCATTTTTGCTCGTTCCGCAGGGGTACCATGCGCCAGCCGCGGGTACCATTTTGTCGGCACGGAGATTCTGCGGCCATCTCGAAAGTCTACGGTTATACAATCATCGGCGATTGACACACGTTTGGCCCGGACAGGCCTTTCAATTTTATTTTTGGAAGAAATCATTCCATTTTTCCAATAAATACGCTCGGTTGCGAACGACCGCCTGATGCAGCACGTTGAGTTCATGCTCCGCAAATCGGTCCGATCGCGCCAATCGCACATGTGGCGTCAACCAGAATTCGCCCTTCGCCGCTCGCGACGCACATGAATATGTGGCGGTTCGCCGCGATCGCTGGCAAAAAAAATCCAAACCTATAGGGTCCGATCTTTAGTACAATCGGCATTTCGGCATTCCGCACGCCTTTCGACGCGCTCGCAGTCCCATAAATAAAGCGAAGACCCGAGGCCATAAGCATCCTCGCGTCCTCGCAGCTGTCTATCTAATTGTAGTCGCACGACGCGGTCAGATCACCGCTCCAGCAACGGGCGTCGCTTCCCCACCCTTCTTTTCCTTCAATTCGGTGATGAGCACCTCCGTCGTCAATGCCAAGCCGCTGACGCTAGCCGCATTGAGCAATGCGGTGCGGGCAACTTTCGTCGGATCGATAATGCCGGCCTTGAACATATCGACGTATTCGTCAGTGGCCGCGTTGTAACCCCAGGATGGGTTCTTGTTCTGAAGAATCTGATCGACCACGAC
Organism: Phycisphaerales bacterium; assembly: GCA_003153655.1. GTDB lineage: Bacteria > Planctomycetota > Phycisphaerae > Tepidisphaerales > Tepidisphaeraceae > PALSA-1353. Next base: position 3,921 of record PMAK01000219.1, on the reverse strand, counting down.
TTCGCCATCCTCGCCCGCGTTGTCGGCGATCTGCCGAGCCGGCCAACGAAGCGCCTGGGCCACAATCTCAAACCCGATCTTCTCATCACCCTTGGCTTTGCCCTTGGCGTTTTCAACCGCTTCAATCGCGCGGAGGAATGCAACGCCCCCGCCCGGAACGATCCCTTCCTCGGCCGCAGCCTTGGTGGCATGAAGGGCATCATCAATGAGATCCTTCCGCTCCTTCATTTCGGTTTCGGTCGCAGCGCCAGCCTTAATGACGGCAACGCCGCCGGTCAGCTTGGCCAGCCGCTCTTCCAGTTTTTCGCGATCGTAATCGCTGGTGGTCGCATCAATCTGCTTCCGGATCTGCTCGGCTCGACCGTCGATCTCCTTCTTCTTGCCGGCGCCTTCGACGATAAGGGTGTTATCCTTGTCGATCACAATGCGCTTGGCCGATCCGAGATCGGAAAGCTCAATGCTTTCCAGCTTCAAACCAAGGTCTTCGCTGATGAATTTACCACCGGTGACGACGGCGAGATCGCCCATCATCGCCTTGCGGCGATCGCCGAAACCAGGGGCTTTGACCGCACAAATATTCAATACGCCACGCAGCTTGTTCACCACGAGCGCAGCCAGTGCCTCGGATTCAACATCCTCGGCAATGATCAGCAGCGGCCGCCCGGCGGCAACCACTTTATTCAGCAGCGGCAACAACTCCGCCAGATTTGAAATCTTCTTCTCGTGCAGAAGAATCAACGCGTTTTCCTGAATGGCTTCCAGCGAAGTCGTATTCGTCAGGAAATAAGGGGACAGATACCCCTTATCGAACTGCATCCCTTCGGTGTATTCGAGAACCGAATCGGTGCTCTTGCCCTCATCGACGGTGATGACCCCTTCTTTACCGACCTTTTCCATGGCATCGGCCATGAGATCGCCGATCTTTTCATCGCCGTTGGCGCTGATCGTCGCGACGCGCTTGTAATCCTCGCGTCCTTTGACCTTCTTGGATTGCTGCGTGATCGCCTCAGCGGCGACTTCAGCAGCTTTGAGAATGCCGCGCTGAATGGTCACGGGATTCACGCCCATCGTCACCGATCGCAACCCATGCACATAAATCGCTTCAGCCAAAACCGTCGCGGTGGTGGTCCCATCGCCGGCAACATCGCCGGTCTTGCTCGCCACCATGTTCACGAGCTTGGCGCCCATGTTTTCAAACGGCTGGGGAAGCTCGATCTCTTTGGATACGGTGACGCCATCCTTGGTGATGCGCGGGCTGCCATACGATTTCTGTAGAACGACATTTCGGCCGCGCGGGCCGAGAGTGGCCTTGACCGCGCGGGAGAGCTGCGACAAACCGCTGGCGATTTCCGCCCGGGCGTCGCTTTCAAATTTCATCTGTTTCGCTGCCATGATTATTCCTTTTGATTCCGGTCACCGATCATTTGTCCTCGGCCATTTGCAAAACACAAAGGACCAATAACAAACGACTCTTACTCCAACACTCCGAGAATATCTGACTCCCGAAGGATGACGAACTTCTCGCCATCGACTTCGATGTCGGTTCCGCTGTATTTGCCGTAATACACGGTGTTGCCGTTGCGCACGGCCAACTCCATGTGCTTGCCCTTTTCATCAAGCTTGCCCGGCCCAGTGGCTATGACTTTCCCCTTGGTGGGCTTCTCCTTGGCCGAATCAGGCAAAACAATTCCGCTGGCGGTTTTGGTTTCCGCCTCGGACTGCTTAACAATAACGCGATCTTGCAGGGGTCGAAGTTTCATAGATTAGTTCCTTTTTCCATAATTATTTTTCCCGGCCGCCGCTACGATTGGACCGGCTGCCACCAATTTCTTCTTGTATACGTTCACGTATCCATCTTTTTGCCTCACGCGGTCCGTCGCGACGTCGTCCGCCCATTGCGGCCTGCGATCCATTTTCTTAGCGATGCCGCCGATTCATGGGCTTTGGTTCCTTCCAACAAAGCATTTGCCGAAATCGCAACGGACAGATTTCGCCAGCTTATTGCCCGGCCGTCCAAAATAAGCCGCCAAGTATTTCGCTCCGCCGGTGTGGCGTGCTTGAGCCGCGGATACCAAGCCAACGGAACTGTAATTTTTCGGCCATCTTCTAACGACACCGAAAGACTCTGATCATCCACGACGACGTATTTCACCTCTAAGGGCCTACCGCCTCGCATCTCGCCGGCAAATATGCCACGTCCAATCACCGGCGTTAACTTCGAAAAGTCCAACTCAGCGGGAAGCTCGTACGCCATTTCTTCTGGCGTGAATTTCACGTGCCGGACCTTAGGCTTGGCCATAGACCGCAGCTTCTGCCTTCGTTGCTTTCCATGCACTGATGATTCGTGCTTTGCCATCGCGTTCCGCGTAAACCACGGTTAGTAAACGTCCCTTGCGGGAATGTCCAATTATGATGTACCGATCCTCCTTGTCCGAATGCCGTTCATCGAACAATAAAACGGCGTCGTGATCTCGGAAAGCCTCCGTTGCTTCGTCGAATGAAACGCCATGCTTCCGGCGGTTCTCCGCCGCCTTGGCTGCGTCCCATTCAAATTTCATTCATTGCCTCCGAAACGCTGCATTCTCCGGAAAATACGTGATATCCCATTATTCCGTCTGGTTTCCGCCTCGGACTGCTTAACAATAACGCGATCTTGCAGAGGTCGAAGTTTCATAGATTGGTCCTTTGTTCCTAGTCCTTGTTTCAATTTTTCCGATTTCCCGCGGCCACGAGCGGCCCGGATGCCACTAACTTCTTATGCTTGGAATCCACGCGAGCATTAAATCCTTCCAATGTTCTTGCCCCGAGCAGAAACAGGTCGCCCGGCTCGGCAAAGACCACTTCGTCCACGGTAAAAAATTTGTCCGCTCGAATGATGACGAATCCGACGTTTCGCGTAATGGTCTGGCCATTGGCCATCATGATAGTGACGTCTTTTTTCTCTCGCTTGACGCCAATCTTTTCGAGCGATTTGGCTGGGAGCCATGTGTAATCACTCCCGGTATCAACCAGCAGTTTTTCCACCGTCGCCGACCTGCCACGAGCAGCGACGTTTTCGATTTTGCATCCAACGTAAAATATACCCATCTTTTTCATGCCTCAGACCGTCTTCTTGCCTGTCCGGGAAATTGAGTGACGTCCCTTTTTCCTTGTCCGTTAGAGTCCAGTTTGTCGGTTCATCTCAAGCGCCTCATCAATGTCCTCTCCTTTGAGCTGAACATTGTGCGTAATGAACGACAGGAACCGATAAAGTTCTTCCCAGCCATCGTATTTGTCACCAAGTCGATGTTCCAGAGAATCAAGGCACTGCCCTTTGTGACCGACATGAACGTCCGACCAAAGTGGATTTCCCGTCTTTTCGTAGATCACACCTGCAAGGGCACCGTCCTCAATGCATTGGCCACAGATATCGCATATCAGCAGCGGCGCGTTTCGCCCATCCTGATTCTTGACTTTGAACATTGGCTTGGCCTTCGTAAATTACATCATGTCGTCCATGCCACCCATGCCGCCCATGCCACCGCCCGGCGGGCCACCGGCGGCCGCACGCTTCTCCGGACGTTCCGCGACCATCGCCTCGGTGGTGATCATCAGCGCCCCGATCGACGCGGCGTGTTGTAGCGCCGACCGTACCACCTTGGTCGGGTCGATAATGCCGGCCTTCACCAGGTCCTTGAACACGCCGGTCTGCGCGTCGAAGCCGTAGTTGTACTCATCCTTGTCCAGCGTCTTGCCGGCGATCACCGCGCCGTCTTCACCAGCGTTCTCGGCGATCTGACGCAGCGGGGTCTGCACCGCCTTGCGCACGATCTCGATCCCGACACGCTGGTCGTCATTGTCGGCCTTCAGCTTCGCCAGCATCAGCGAGGCACGCGCCAGCGCCACGCCGCCACCGGGGACGATGCCTTCCTCGACCGCCGC
>PMAK01000019.1 GCA_003153655.1 Phycisphaerales bacterium | reverse complement strand
CCAACGGATCGATTCCGTCCAGATTCGGAGGAGCGCCCTGAAAGCTGGCGAGCGTGGTTAGCGTCGGTGGCGACGTTTGGGCCCTCGTCTCCGAGTTCAAGATCGGAAGTAACGCGCAAAGCGCGGCGACATAAGTGAGCGCCGATAATCGTTCGATCATGTTCACCTCTGCTGCTTAATCCGCGGCGCTCGAATTCCCGAGCGAGTGGGTTGCGCCGATGTAAGAGTTCGCGAACCCCGGCAGCGCGTCATTAAAACTCAGCGTCGGGTTAGAAATACTCGCTCACCGCGATGCTGGGACCTCCGGCGCCGCGGCGTCCGCGATGGCGGACGAGAGCCGAAGGCCAGTCAGAGTCGAAAATAACCTAAGCATCGTGCTAGGCCGAGCAATCGAATATCCAAGATCGGGCCGCTGTCCAGGTTCAAGATGTCGAGGGGTAGTGTTTGGGATGTGCGCCAGATATGCGACACCAATCACGGTTTTTCGATTTGCTTTTCGGTTCGCCGGGAACGATGTTTATGGGCTGCAGTAGCTGGCACGCTGTGGCACGGTTCTCGTTGAGATCGCTGTGATATGCTGCCCGCTGACGAGCGGCTGGCAGAAGATGGGCCAGTTTGAATCGCCTCGATGCCTGACGAGGTGCTCGTGCCCAAACCGGACACGTCCGGCGTAGTTTCCAGAAGCCCGTTGCTATCCACGACCCAGGGCCCAGACTTGGCCGTAGCTGGCCAAGATTTGCGGCCGAATCGATTTCGTCCCTGAAAACATTTGCGCGCTTGTAGCGTACTATTCGAGTATGGACCGCCTCGCGGAAAACTTGCGAAAGTTTGCCCTTGATCGGCTCCGGCCGCTGCGCAAGCGTCTCAAACAACACTACGTGGCGCAGGGCATCGTGGCCGCGGCTAGCATCCCCATCCGCATGGCGCACACGGGGGTGGCGCGGTATCGACAGTCTCGTTTAACTAACTTGCCGCGAGAAGAGGTTACAGATGCCGGCCCTCACTGTGCGCGATTCTCTATACACACTCGGAATTCTCCGGTCCGTCAATGGATCCACGACCATGACCGCCAGCAATTCCATGCCGATGGCTACATGGTGATACGAAATGTGCTCCCTCCGAACCTCATCGGCAATGCAGCACGTGAGATTGCGGCCTTCGCGAGCGCCGACCTTGGAGACAGCACGACTTGGCATTGTCCCGATGCACCATGCCCAATCGCTCTGGGACATCCGCCAATCCACGAATCTCTACCAGGTTTTCACGGAGTTCTTTGGAACCCTACAGCTCATTGTGGACATCAACCGGTGTATCTTTCGTCCGCCAGTCCATCGTCGATTCCCGAACATCAGCCATGGAACGATTCACTGGGACACCGACCCACGCGGGCCGAAGCCGGCTTCGGTGCAGGCCGTCGTATTACTATCCGACGTTGGCCGCAATGAGGGGGGCTTCCACTGCCTGCCCGATGTTTATCAAAACCTGGACGCCTGGCTCAGGCGGTACGCGCGCCGGGACGATTTTGATTTCTTCAATCCAGGGCTGAACGATTGGAAGACGACCCAGGTCGAGGGTCAAGCGGGCGATGTCATTTTGTGGTCGACTCAACTACCGCACGGGAGTGCGACCAACTTGTCCAATCGCCCAAGGATTGCGGCTTTCGTTTCGATGCAGCCCTGCGGCGACAACGCACAACTTCGAGAGTCGATGAAGACATGGTGGCTGACCAAACGCGCCCCCGATTACTGGCGAGGTCTGCCCGGACAACTTGATCCTGAGCCGGGAGCGCCCGCCGTGCTTTCCGATCTGGGCCTGAAGCTCATCGGAGTCTCGTCCTGGTAGCAAAGCCTGGCGTCCATTAAGGCTGAGTGCGATAAGCCACTTACGTTACCGTTGTGCGATCCGCTGTTCGGCTTCCATGATGTTCCGCAGAATATCGTTGATGCGGGTCAGGTGACCCTCACCCTTTGATCTCAACCACGCGAGTACGCTTGGATCGAGCCTCACACTGACCGGCACCTTCGGCCGAATGTCGCGCAGCCGAACCATTTGCGCCAACTGCTGATCTGTCAACCGGGGAATGTCTTCGTAGTTGATGTCGGAATCGTCTCCGGCCGCTTGCTTCGCAGCGTGACGCTTTACCAAACGTCGCTCCGCTTCAGTCCATTTCTTGTTCTTGATATCTTTGGAAGTCATCTTTGTTAGCCCTTCGCGCCGAGATAATGCGGGTGATTTCTTCGCCATCGATTTCCTCCCTGTAAACATGAACGACGAGCAGTACGACTGAGGCATCCGGGCTCAATCGAGCCGCCCCAATCGCGTGCCATCGTTGCTCTCCGGTTTCGTCCACACGGTCTGGACGCACAAGGCAGCATTCGTCTTCAAAGGCCAAAGCCGCCATTTCGAATGAGATCCTATGCTNNATAGGGCGACTTTTTGAAAAATGCTTTACTACCATGGTATGCACGTGCACACGATGGTAACCTGCCCCACTAGTTTCTCACAGTGCTGCAGATCACCCGGTCGGGCATGATAGGTGATTAGGAGATGATGATCGTCGCGCCATTCGAGCTCAGGGTCGGTAAACGTGCTCGGGCCATGGTGCCGGAAGACGGTGATATGCCGGCAACAGCCGGAAACCTTCAGGCTCACCTCGGTTGTAGTCGCGGCCGAGGAAACCTGCATCGTAGCTCAGTTTTGCCTGGTGACCGGCCGACGATTCAAGGACCAGGCTTTCCGTGGGTGGATTGCCCAGCGATAGCGCAAGGCCGAAAAAAATAGCGGGCAACGCGATGACCATAGGCACGATTCCAGCTGCGCCGAGAATACGCGAGGCGATGCGCAAGGGACGCGTGCGCACTTTCGGTGCCCACAGGAGAAGGACTACGGTTGCGAAATAGACGAGCAGTAGGGTTAGTCCGCTCAATAGGGGTGACAAACCCCTGAGGCGATCCCAAATGTCCGGCCAGCACGGCATTTGCCTCATCATAGTACGCGACTCCATGGCTGTTGACTGCCGTTGCATTTCAGGAGGCGCGAACCTCGTTCACTTATCGGAAACCTCCCGAATCAACGAACCTGCCAAATTGCGAGACCTTATCGCGGCCTTCCGTTCCGTGATCCCCTCA
>PMAK01000284.1 GCA_003153655.1 Phycisphaerales bacterium | reverse complement strand
GGGCAAACTGCGACTTTTATTTCCTCCGCTTAAAACTTCGGCGAGGCGTACGCGATCCCGGCCAAGACGATGAGCGAGGAGGGGCTGAGGGCGGTCGCGGAGGTCATCGCAGCCAAGCGGGAAATGAAATCACGGAGATCCTTTTTGACTGCTTCGGGAGCCGCTGGATCAATCGTGGGATCGAGAATTTGGTACAGCCGGAAGACATCGTTTTTATGTTTCTTGATCGTCTTGCTGTCGATCTTCTCACCGTTCTTCTCGCGTTGGGTGAGATCGAGCCATGCTCGCGCCTTCAATGTGATGAGGTGCGCAGCGCCCACCGCGGGAAGACCATCGACTTCCCGCCTGCCGGATTGGATGAATGCGTAGTAGCCGGTATCCATCAGAATCGCCGAAAGGCTGGACACGTCTTCCTCCATCGGAAGAGGTATCAAGTGACTGCCCTCGGCAACCTCCAGCATATCGGGTTGCCGCGCGAAGAGTTCGAGCATGAACGGATAGCTCTCATTCTTCGGCTTCTGGAAGCGGTAGAACTGTTATTGGCCGGTCGACTTCTCCTGGACCTGGTAGCCGGCGGCGCGCACGAACACCCAAAACGCATTGACAAAAGCGGCATCCAGCGCTTCGACGCACAGGACGATGTCGAGGTCCTTGGTTGCACGAAATTCGAGTCCGGCGCCGGTCATGGCGATATCGCAGGCGGCACCGCCGATCAGCACGTAACGGTCAGCGTAATCACGAAAATGTGCGCGGAAGATTTCCAGGCCCTTTACCATTCCAGTTTCCTCATCATCTCTTCGAGGGACGCTTCAATGCGCTCGTTGTGGTCATCCTTTAGAGAAAGGTACAGCGACAACGGATCAACCACATCGCGATCGGCGAATAGAGCTGGAGGATAGCTCCAAATTTCGATCTCATCCGTATCTGGATCGCGCGTTGGCACCGTAATCGACTTGTGTTTCTGCCGCAACGATTTCCAGTCCTCGCGGGTCAATGCGTAGGTGGCATACGCCGGCGAGGCGAGCATGGAATATTGTGCCAAAGCCGAGAGCCCCGCACGGAGGCCGGCGGCGCTGCCTTCGGTGCGGCGAATGAACAGTCTTTTGTTCACCGGGCTGCGAAGTAACGGCAGCGCCTTGGTCCATAATTCCTGACCGCGTCCCGTGAAGCGAAGGCAGCGCTCCTTGCCGCGAACCGTTACCTCTGCGAGTTTCGCAGTCTCCAACTCGTCAAACGCGCGGGTCATAGTCATCGCGGAGTATCCCAGGCGCTGGGCCATTTCCAACGGAGTACGCACTTCGACTTTGCGGAGAAGCGTGTGGATAATCACAGCCTGAGTCGATGGACTCAATGTGGGAAGTTCCGAACGCAAGCTGCGGAAATGTTCGCGCAGATCAATCGCCAGCGTGGGCAGATACATCTGATTGCCCGGAACAATGAAAGGCACCTTGTGCTCAATCAAGCGCTTCCGGTTGTATGCCGTTACCCGAGCGCGTACATAGACCACGTCATCTTTTTGCTTGGTCTGAATCAGATCCATGTGCTTGCGCAGAGCGGCGGGTGATATCTCTGCTGGTGTTGTGTCGATGACAAGGAGGCAATGTCGCCCCAGGAGGTTCATTTCTGCAAAACCGTACCGTTCCTTGAGGAAATGGGGCAGGCGCTCTTTGCCGCGCCAAGGCGTGGTGGTCACGCCGACGCCAAGGGCATCGTGGATGTAGCGTTCGAGTTGGTGGAGTTCTGTCCGCATGGTCGGCATCACATCAAAACTGCACGATAACATATGGAGTGTTACCGTGCATTTCAAGTGTTATCGTCATGGTTCGAGAACGGCTTTACGCTAAGTTGATCAAACTTCTTCGTCGGGATGACGCCCCGGAGGTTCATTCATTTTTGGCCCGTTTGCGCATACACTGGCGCGTATACTACGGATTGAAAAACATGGGTTACATGGTATACTTGTTGACCGTAGGCGCGTCGTCGTAAACGACGCGGTGACCATAAGTTACTGATTTCACAAAAAGTTCCGGATTTTGAGCTTATAACGCTCATAACCCGGAGGTCGGAGGTTCGAATCCTCCCCCCGCTATTCCAGATGACAAAGGGACTTGCAGCAATGCGAGTCCCTTTTTCTTTGGCCAAAAATGGGCCTGCTGCCCCATAAACTGCCCCATACGGCCTGGGAAACATGGTACTCGCCAAGGAGTGTTTAACACTTGTTCCTTGGAGGTGGCCAGTGGCCTATCTGTTCAAGCGCGGAAGCATCTACTACGTGAAGTTCTACGTCGCCGGAAAGCAGAAGGAGAAATCCCTCAGCACCGGCGTCTTCCAGATCGCTAAAGAAAAGCAGCGACTATTTGAATCGGCGCGGGCCAAAGGCGAAAGCCTTCCCGTGCCGACGCGGACGCCTATCGCCGACATGGTGACCTCTTACGTCGCGCACATCCGCACGGTAAAGACGGCCAAGAGCGCTCAGACCGACATCTATTACCTGCGCGATGTGTTCGGCCCCGTGTGCGACGCGATCAAGGTCACCAGTCGGAAGGTGTCGGAAAAGGCTCGTAAGCGCCCGTTGAAAGATGATGTGGACCGTCGGCACAAATCGCCGGTGATTGAAGCCGACTGCTTCGAAACCATCACCACGGCGCAGATCGTCGAATTCGTCTCTGGCCAAGTCGCCCGTCGAGGGCTCGCCCCCAAGACTGCCAACCGCTACCGCGAAATCCTCACCCGTCTGTTCAACTGGGCCGTTGAGCAAAAAGGCGTGCGGCTGCCGGGCGACCGGAATCCAGCATCCAAGGTCGAGCGCTATCGCGAGTCAGCGCCGAACATTCGATTCCTTACGCTCAAGCAGATCGACGTGCAGCTTGACGCGCTGGCAAACGATCTAAAGTTCCAGACGATGGTGGCCACGTTGATCTTCGGTGGTCTGCGTCGCGAAGAGCTGTTGTGGCTCACGCATGACGATTTGGATTTGAACGCAGGAAAATACGGAATGATTCGCGTGCGGGCGAAGGAGATCGGCGGCGAGGCGTGGGAGCCGAAGACGAAAAGGAATCGCGCCGTGCCGGTGAGTTCGCGGCTGCGCCACTTTCTCGACAAGTGGCGTCTAAAAGCGGAGAAAGACAAGGGACTGTGGTTGTTTCCGAGTCCGGAAGGTAAACGATGGGACCCCGATAATTTCTCGCAGGATTTGCGCGCCACGAACCAGGACGCGAAACTGCCGTGGGGTTGTCTGGATTTCCGCCATACGTTCGGCAGCCAACTGGCGATGAAGGGCGAGAGCCTCTACAAAATCAGTAAGCTGATGGGGAACTCGCCGGAAATTTGCAGTCGGCATTACGCGGCGCTGATTCCCGAGGAGATGGGGGATTCCGTGGAATTTGTCGCATCGCCCCCGGCCATTCAGCAGAAACAAAATGCGTCGGCCTGATGAGAAACCATAGATCCTGTCGGCGCTGCGCGCCCATTCCCCCAAACAGTGCGTGGATGGCGCATTATTCGCGCTGCAAACCAACCATCGATCGCACATCGCGTGCGTATTGGCATTCCCTATAACACTTGTCATACTGAGCCAGAATCACTTCGGCACAACCTCCATCAGGAGCCTTTGAGCGAAGGAGAGAGCTGGCATGGAAAGTAACGCGTTTCAACCAATCCCATCCGACTATGCAACTCTCATTCAGAGATTACGTGGGCGGATGGCTCTAACCCAAGTCGAACTCGCCGCTCGGCTTGGAGTGTCTTTCGCCACCGTCAATCGATGGGAAAACAAACAGGCAAGGCCGTCCCCGCTGTCTTGGGCGCAGATTCTTAAACTCGGCGACGACGCGCCGGCTCCGGTGATGGAATCCGCCGTGACATCCCCGCATCAGCCCATGGATTTTACCAGCCCTCCGGAGGTGGTCCGTTCGCTTGTTGAAGGTGAACGACTCTCGTTCGGTCACATGTTCAACCCAGTTTTCGCAACCGAAATCTCACAGATTGACGCGCTCCCGCACCAGCGCTTGGCCGTCTACGACCACATGCTCAAGCTAGCGCCACTGCGATTCCTCCTTGCAGATGATGCTGGTGCAGGCAAAACCATCATGTCGGGACTCTACATACGGGAGATGAAATCGCGGCGATTACTCCAACGGGTGCTGATCGTTCCACCCGCTGGTCTGGTTGGAAACTGGCAGCGAGAACTTTCGACACTCTTCAGTCTTCCATTCCGCATCGTAAGCGGCTCCGACGCAAAGAACTCCAATCCCTTCGTAGGCAATGGCAGCGATTTTGTCATCGTCAGCGTGGACACGCTGTCCGGTCCAAAAGTTTTCGCAAGGCTCAAAGAGGCACAGGTTGAACCGTACAACCTTGTTATCTTCGATGAGGCGCACAAGCTTTCCGCCGATCGAGACCGCGATCTAAGCATCCGCAAGACCGATCGCTACCGGCTCGCCGAGGCGCTTGCTGGCGTCGGCGGGTTAAAACCGGAATGGAGCCTGCCGTGGTCGGCGCACCATCTACTATTGCTGACGGCAACCCCACACCAAGGAAAGGAATATCCGTACTACGCACTCTGGCGACTTCTTGAGCCGGAGGTGCTGTCCACGTTGGAGGCGTTCGCGGATTACCCACCAGAACGCCGCGCTCAGCACTTCATCCGTCGCACCAAGGAGGAGATGGTTCATCTCAGCGGAAAGCCGCTGTACCCCAAGCGAATGTCCGACACGCTGGGGTACGACCTTACCCAAGGTGACGTTAGCGAGCAGCGTTTGTATGACGAGACCACCGACTATATGCGGCACGTCTACAACCGTGCCAAGATGCTCAATCGCTCCGCAGCGCGTCTGGCGATGAGCGTTTTGCAGCGCCGGCTGGCCAGTATCACCTATGCGCTACTCCGCTCATTCGAGCGTCGAATCGACAAGCTGGATGAATTGATCAAACAGGTGCAGGAAGGTCGGCTCACAATGGAGCAGCTCATCACGCTGCAACGCCGGCTCGCCGACGAGGATGATGTTTTAGACAGCAAAACGGCCGACGACGAATCGCCAGAAAACGGCCGTGAGGAAAACGAAAAGTCCGAGGATGACCTAATGGCCGGCGTCATTGCCGCGTCACTTGGCGATCTCATCGCCGAACGTGACCAAGTCGTGCAACTCCGCGAACTCGCCCGCAAGGTCAACAGCCCCGAATCCGAGTCCTCGAAATTCGAGAAACTCCGCGAGGTACTCACCGACGCTAAGTTCACCGGTGAGAAGTTTATCGTGTTCACCGAACATCGTGACACGCTCAATTTCCTTGTCCATCGGCTGAGTGGCCTTGGCTACACAGGTCAAATCGCACAGATCCATGGCGGGATGCACTACACCGAGCGCCAGGAACAGGTGGAGCGATTCCGGCTTGCTCTCGACGCCGGCGGTGCCCGCTTCATGCTCTGCACCGACGCCGCCGCCGAGGGCATCAACCTTCAGTTCTGTTGGATCATGATCAACTACGACGTGCCGTGGAACCCGGCGCGTCTCGAACAGCGAATGGGCCGCATTCACCGCTACGGCCAGCAGCACGACCCCGTAGTAATCCTCAACCTCGTCGCGCCCAAGACGCGCGAGGGTCTCGTGCTTAAGACGCTGTTGGACAAGCTGGAAGCTATTCGCAAGGAGCTCAAGAGCGACAAGGTCTTCGACTCCATCGGCCGGATTTTCGAGGGCGTTTCCATAAAGCAATACATGGAACAGGCCACCGTCGAAGGACCGGAAAATGTCGCCAAAATGCTGGAAGGGAAGCTCACTAAGGAGCAGGTCGAGGCGATAGAGGCGAAAGAAAAGGTACTGTTCGGTACCGGCGGTGACGTGGCCCGGCAGCTTCCCCGGCTCCGGGAGGACTTGGAGACGGAAACCTTCTGCCGTTTGCTCCCCGGCTATACGCGGCATTTTGTCGAAAACGCTGCGCCGCCAATTGGAATTCAGATCGGAGGAGACCTGAATGGGTGCTTCTCTTTTCGGTCGGCGGTCAGTGGCGCGGTGGACCCACTGCTGCACACGCTGGAGCTTTATACGGCCAAGCAACGCAAATGTCTGGCATTCGCTCGCCCGGATAAATCCGATGATGCAATCTGGGTCCATCCCGGCGAACCAGTATTCGAGCGATTTCGCGCAATTGTCTCCGACAAGCTGGGCGACCAGGCGTTGCGCGGCGCTGTCTTTGTCGACCCAACCGCGGAAAAACCATATCTGTTCCACCTCGCTTTGGTCAGTGTCGTTCGTCAAGCGGACCGCGAGATTCCCGACCTACGGGAAGAGGATGTACTTCATTGTCACCTAATCGGTGTGAAGCAATTCGACGGAGCGGCGCTCACAGTTTGCCCCGTGGAGCATCTATTGCTGCTCAAGGGTGGGCTTGGTCTACCTGCCGCAGCCCAACGCTTGGCAATGATGGGTGAAGCGCTAAAAGCGCAAGCTGATGCCTTTTTGCATGAGCGGGTTGCACGCGCGATGGCCATTGAACGGCGAGATGAGTTATTGGCTTCTCTGCCGGAAAGGGAACAGTTTCTGCAAAGGGGTTTCGACTTTCAGGAAGCCGAATTGGCCGCCGCGCGGCTCAATCTCACAGAAAAGGCTCGTTCGGGCCATGCACTGTCGATCAAAGCGCTGGAAGAAATCAAAGGCCAGCAGAAATCGCTGGCGGCTCGGAAAGCCCAGGCATTGGCGCTTCTTCACCGTGAACCGGAGCTGATCGCGCCCGGGGCCATCGTCTTTGTCGCCCACGCTCTGATCGTTCCTTCGTCTGACCCCGAGGAACTCGAACAACACGATGCGCAAGTTGAGCAGGTCGCAATGGAATTCGTTCGAGCATATGAGGAGGCCGCAGGAGCCGTCGTGACGTACGTCCACACGCCGGCGCTCGCCCGCGCTGCGGGACTACCGGACAATCCGGGGTTCGACGTGTTAGCAATCCGGCCGGGCAATCGGCGACGGGCAATTGAAGTCAAGGGACGTGGCGGCACTGGGGACGTCGAAGTCTCCGCCAACGAGTGGGCGGCGGCCTGCAATATCCGCAACGGATATTGGCTATATGCAGTGTACGACTGCGCTACATCGTCGCCTCAACTCGCTAGAGTGCAGGACCCCTTTGGAACCCTGCTGGCGAAGGCTAAGGGGTCTGTACTTGTCGGCATCAAACAGATTCTCGATGCAGCAGAGGAGGAGGCATCGTGACCCAGGCGGCGACATTATCAAATCCTGATTTGCATCACGATGTTGGAGCATTGCGTTCAAAGGCCATTGAGTCGCTCATCCTGGCTATTGAAGTTTTTAATCGCCCCACAGAGGTCGCACGTGCAGACTCCACTCTGATACTTCTGCACCACAGCTTCGAGATGCTTTTGAAGTCGCTCATTGCCGAACGAACAGGCACCGTCATTGATGAGGATCGCCGTTATTCGTATGCCTTCGATACATGCCTTCGCATTGCGGAGCAGGATTTGAAGATTATCTCCAAAGACGAGCGCCGCTTTCTTTCCACGTTGGACAACCTGCGTGATTCGGCGATGCACTACTACCAGGCTGTTTCGGAGCAAATATTATATATCCATGCGCAAGGCTCCGTCAGTCTTTTCGGCCGACTTCTTAGGGTCGAGGCGGGCCAGTCATTGGCGCAAATGCTGCCCGCCCGAGTTCTCCCCATTTGCACTCAGCCGCCGAGAGAGATTCATCTACTTGTAGACCAAGAATTTTCCAATCTGAAGTCGCTCCTCGATGATCCACGAACGACAAAGAGCCAAGCCATTGCCGCTTTGCGACCATTGATGGCCTTTTCGCTTTCCACCGAAGACGAGCCTCGACGAATGAACACGGCTGAGCTTGAGGTTGCGATCGAAAACTTGCGGGCGGCCCAGACTTGGCAAACTGTCTTTCCCGCCATAGCAAATCTCCGCTTGGTTCCCGACGGTGGCGGCATCGAATTTAAGGTTCGTGTCGCAAGGGACGACGCTCAAGCTCTACCTGTTCGAGTCATCAAACCCGGAGAGCCAGTCGATGCAGACCGAGCCATCGTTGAGCGAGAAATCAATATTATGGACAAGTTCAATCTTGGATTGATTCAACTCTCCGAAAAGCTAGGGATTACCAGCGCTCGTGCGCGGGCGATGCTGTGCGAATACAAAATACAAACCGACCCCGAATGCTTCCGAACCATTACGGTTGGCTCCCAAGTCTATAAGCGGTACAGCAAGCGAGCATTAGACCAATTGCGGGAGAATCTTCCGAACGCGGAAGATTGCTGGGAAAAACATCGTGTGGCGTTATCTGGCAAGCGCAGCAAGCGAGCATGAACGACTCTTCCGAAATCATCGAACGTGCGGCCCCGCCAAAGCAGGGATGGCTTGATTCCGCGCCCAGCCAAATAAACATCCTGAAGGCAAAGGGGGATGAATAATGCCATGGAATGATGGACTCCAAGGTCAAGCATTGCAGATCGCGGCCACTCCGAACTCGCCGCTGTGCGTCGTTGCTGGCCCAGGTACGGGGAAAACATTCGCATTGATGCGGCGGCTGACCCGGTTGATCGAAGCCGATGGAGCCGACGCCGAACGAATCCTGGCCTGCACGTTCACCCGAACAGCGGCCGAAGATATCACTCGCGCTGTTGCGAACCTTGGTGTCGCCGGCGCCGATGACATCGCCACTGCGACAGTTCACGGTCTCTGCTTCTCGATGCTCTCGCGAGAAGACGTACTTGCCGCCACGGGCAGAGTTCCTCGGCCGCTGCTCCGATTTGAGGAACGGTTTCTGTTGCAGGACATTAGTAAAGCGGGTCTCGGCGGGATTCGTGATTGTGGTAAGACGCTTCGTGCGTTTTCAGCAGCATGGGCACGTCTGCAACACGAGAAACCCGGCTGGCCGAACGACCAGAGAGATCAAGCCTTCCAAGCCGCGCTCATTGCGTGGCTCCGCTTCCACCGAGCGATGCTGATTGGCGAACTTATCCCGGAAGGAATTAAATATCTCCGACTAAATGCCCAGTCCCCATTCCGCACGGCTTTTGATCACGTTCTTGTGGACGAGTACCAAGATCTTAATCGGGCAGAGCAAGAACTTATCGACTTATTGTCGAACGGCAGTCTGGTAGTCATTGGCGACGAAGATCAGTCGATCTACTCGTTCAAATACGCGCATCCTGAAGGAATCGTGCAATTCCCAGTAAGTCACGCGAATACTGAATCGGCCGGACTTGACGAGTGTCGCCGCTGCCCGCATCGCGTTGTGGCGATGGCGAATGCGCTCATAGCTCACAATGTCACTCGAAGCGCACGGCAGCTCAGACCTTTCTCTGGGAATCCGCAGGGTGAAATTATTAACGTCCAGTGGCNNGACGATCAACGCGCCCGCCGCGATCATGCTCGGGTTCTACGTCGCCGCCGCCGAAGCCGACGCTGGGACACCCGCCGGCGCGGCGTTCGCGGGCGCGGCGTCCAGTGGCGCGGGATCGACGACGAGGCGAGTGGTATTGCTCGATTTATCAGTACGCGAATCGCCGCAGGAACAGTCCAACCGGGAAACATTCTAGTCTTGGCACCTCGTCGCGAGTTCGGATACGCAGTGCGAGACGCGCTAGTAGGGCTTGGCGTTCCGGCTCACAGCTTCTTTAGTGAGCAACTCTTAGATGGTGATCCCAAGCAAATTGACGACTGCAAGGCCCAACAAGCGTTGGTGCTGCTGATATTGGCAGGCAGTCAAGACGACCGAGTAGCGCTCCGATGTTGGTGTGGTCTTGGCCATAACACACTCGCGGACGGAGCATGGGCAAGATTACGATCACATTGCGAGCAGACCGGCGACACTCCTTGGCAGGGCTTAACCAAGCTCGCGGCAGGCCAGATTCGCCTACCTCACACCCAGTACCTCGTCGATCGGTTCAACGTGTTAACTGCCGAGTTGGGCCGAATTGGCAATCTTCGTGGCGATGCGCTTATTGATGCCGTGCTTCCCGGCGCTGAAGAGTGGGCAGTGCCCTTGCGAGAACTGTCCAATCACATTGAGGAAGAGGATTTCGATGCGGCGGCGCTTTGCGATGCCATACGACGCAATATCTCACAGCCCGAGATGCCGACGAATGTTGATTACGTCCGCGTCATGAGTCTTCACAAATCAAAAGGGCTAACAGCAGAATTGGTTATCATTGCCGGCTGCCTGGACGGTCTTATGCCCGCGATCGACGACGACGCTACCGCCGACGAACAGACTCGCGCCGTGGAAGAACAGCGCCGACTATTCTATGTGGCTGTGACCCGAACCAAGCAAATATTACTGCTCTCTTCTGTTTCCTGCCTTCCCACGGCCATGGCATTTCGGATGCGGGCCCGTACGAATCGGACGGTCCATGGCATCGCCCGAACTGTCACATCGCGGTACGTTCACGAATTGGGCCCTCAATGCCCAGCGGCAATCACCGGAGATCAATTTGTCGCTCAGTATTGCGCGCCGGAGTAGAAAATAATGGCACTAGATCGCCAAATGTTCTCGGGCAAGCTTCAGCGATATATGACCCAATTTCAGGTCAATGCCGATGTCGTTTGCGCGAGCACCGGAATCGAACCTGCGCGCCTTGCGGCAATGCTCGGCAGCACCACCGATCCAACTGGAGATGAAGTTCTCATCTTGGCCGATTATTTCAAATGCGATTTTAAGTTCTTCATTTCCAATGAAAAACTGGCGTCCTTTGAACAAACAGAATCTCTTTTTCGCAAGCACGGAACCGAGCTATCCCAGCAAGATCGATGGGCCATCCAGGAATTTCTGTTCCTTTGCGAGTGTCAGGAGTTTCTTCTTTCTGAGTTGTCCCAAGGCCCACGGCGGCATTTCTCCTTCACGAAGCATGGGACGTTTTTCAAACGCCATGGTGAAGAGGCAGCAAGCGAGCTGCGCCGCTATATCGGTTGGGCATCGAACGAGATTCCGCCAAACGTATTTCAAGTGTTCCGCGATATCGGCGTGCATGTATTCCGCCGTCAATTAGGTTCCAGCACGATTTCTGGGCTGTTTATTCGCCACCCCATTGCGGGTGCTTGTGTGTTGGTCAACTACAGCGAGGACGTGTTTCGCCAACGATTCACTGCGGCACATGAGGCAGGTCACGCCATTCTTGATACGGATCAGGACTTCGTTGTCTCTTTCAATGACTGGGCGAAGGGCGACCTCAGCGAAATCCGCGCCAATACATTTGCGTCACGGTTTCTGCTACCCCCGGAGGTGATTCAGGCGATCCCTGACGCGAAGAGTTGGACTGAGCAAAAGTTCCTCGACTATGCCGCTCGTCTAATGGTAAACGCAGAGACGATGGCGTATGCGCTTCGCGACGCGAATCTGATTTCCGATGCGGAAGTCACGTCCCTCAAGAAGCTTAAGGTTCCAAAGGCGCGCAAAGCGGACCCCGAACTTCCGGAAACGCTCGGGGTGCGAAGTCGGCAGCGCAAAGAAGAACTTCTCCAACGTGGCCTGTCGGACTCATACGTGGCGCTATGTTTTGATGCGTATGACCGTGGAATCGTAACTGCGGCCCGCGTGGCAGAAATGCTTTTGGTAGCGGAGGCAGAGCTCAGTGGGCTGGCATCGCTATATGGGAGGGCGCTTTCCCATGGCGATTGATGTATCACGTTTTCATCCACACAACATTGCGGACACGTGCGCGGTCTGGAACATTCTTTCCTCGCGGCGTCTCCTTCGTGTGGCGCTGGATGCGGGCGTCGTTTTCGTCTGCACGCGTGTAGTTGCGTATGAATGCCTGCTAAAGCCGCGAAAGAATGTTACGGATGCGGATGTTGAGTTGCGATCCAGACTCCAAGCGGCCCAGAAGGCCCAAGCATTCTCCGTCTTCTCCCTCGACATTGATGATCTGCAAACTGTTGAGTTGCTGGAGAAGCGAAAACGCTTGGGGAAGGGTGAGTTATCGTCAATCGCATTCGCTCTTAAAACGCGGCAGGCCTTTCTCACCGACGACCAAAAAGCGCGGAAGCTTGCCGCCGACGTTCTCTCGAATCCCGGCGCACAAACCACTCCTCATTTGTTTGGCTGGCTTTATTTCAACAATCACCTCACCGACTCTGAAAAGGATTCGGTAATCGCCGAGCATAAGCAATTGGCGAGGCCTCTCGCGACGTATTTTGAACAGATTTATCTCGAAGCATTGCGGTGCCGATTGATGGCTGCGCAGAAGGTGACAACGAATGTCTGATTTCCCAAGACTAATCGAACACGCGTTCCCGCTGAAGCAGACATCGCTGGATTCTGTGCATGAGAAGACCGTACGTCATGGGCACATTTCGACTGTCCACCTTTGGCCGGCACGGCGACCTCTTGCGGCTAGTCGAGCTGCACTCATTGCGACGCTGTTGCCCGATCCTGGCACGCCGGAAAAGCGGCGCGAACTTTGCGAAAAAATCGCCGGCAAAGTCGTCAAACGGATCGAGCGCAAGAAGATGCCCAACGGGCAAATTGTGGAGCGCATCAAGGAAGAGACTGAGGGAGGAATTCTTCGTTGGGGAAATGAAACGGAGAATGCTGCCACGCTCGAATGGTTAAAGAAGGAAATCCGCAAGAGTTACGGCGGGCGAGCGCCGAGGGTGATAGATCCGTTCTCGGGCGGTGGCGCGATTCCCCTGGAGGCGATGCGTCTCGGATGCGAAACGACCGCCGTGGATATCAATCCCGTGGCGTGGTTCATTCTTAAATGCACACTGGAATATCCGCAAAAGCTGGCAGGGAAGAAACGGGTTCTGCCGGATTTCATCACCGGCAACGAAAGTTTCATGGACGCTTTCTACAAAGCCAATCCTGATGCCGAAGGGCGAGGCAAAGCAACTAAAAAGCAAAAAGCAACGCTTTTCGCATCAGCCGACACGATACATGGACCTGATGCAGACCTCGCGTGGCACGTCCGCGCGTGGGGCCAGTGGGTTCTGAGCCGCGTGCGCAAGGAGCTGGCTCCGCTGTATCCGACCTATGCCGATTTCGAGCCGTTGAAAAAGGAGCAAATCGCCTATGAGCATCGGCCCATGACGCTTGTGCCTTTGACGCGAAACGGAACACCTGACATTGCCTCGATGAATGCCGAATTGTCGAAGGATTACCTTGCTGTACAAGCGAATCCTCGATGGATTGCGAAGCCCACCGTCGCGTATCTCTGGGCGCGCACTGTGCAGTGCAAGCATTGTCGCGCCCAACTCCCGCTCCTAAAAACGCGATGGTTGTGCAAGACCGATCGCAGGCGGGTGATTCTGACGATGGCGCCAAATGAGGATAAGAGCGGTGTCGTCTTCGGCATCCAGATGGATGTACCATCCCAGGGTGGCAATGCCGCTCAGAAACGTGAACACGACAAGCGCATTGCGGGTGGCACGATGAGCCGCGCGGGAGCGAAGTGTCCGTGTTGCCCGACCATCATGACAATGGAGGACATTCGGGTCGAAGGCAAGGCGGGAAAGCTGGGAAGTGTAATGACGGCCGTTGTCTTGGATACGGCTGATGGTAAAGGTTACCGCATGCCTACGGCACATGAGCTGTCGGTAGCAGCGATTGACGATGATGACGTGGAGAAAGCGTTTGAAGACGTCCCATACGGCGTGCCGAATGAGCCCACCCCGAGCGGCGGCGGATCAGGAGCTGGCCGCGCATTCAGTGTGCAAGGCTACGGCCTAATGCTCTGGCGCGATTTGTTCACGTCACGCCAACTAAAGTCGCTTGGAAGACTCGTTGCCTCCACACGCCATGCTCGCGTTGAGATGGCTAATCTTGGCTATACATCAGACTGGATCGACGCAATCGCCGCGTACCTAGCATGTGGACTCGATAGGACACTAGACTTTGCCAACTGTGGCGTGCAGTGGAAGATTGACGTTCCAACGATCAATCATTCATTTGTCCGCTTTGCACTCCCAATTACATGGGATTACGCGGAAGGCAACCTTCTGTGGCCCGGTGCAGGCGGATACATTATGTGTCTTGATCGCATTGCAACTGCACTTGACACGTTTGTGCGCTGGAACATTGATGCGCCCTCACCGCACGTCGTGCATCAATCTTCGACTAATCCCTTGATAGGACAATATGATGTGGTGCTGACAGATCCCCCGTATTACGACGCCATTCCCTATTCGGACATGATGGATTTTTTCTATGTGTGGCTCCGGCGAATTGTGGCCCACACAGACTCGGTGCTCGACATTCCGTTTAGAAATGCACTGTCTCCCAAATGGGATCACGAAGCCAATGATGGCGAGTTGATAGACGATTCCAGCCGTCACGGAAATAACGCCGCTAAGAGCAAGCAGGTGTACGAGGACGGAATGGCCAGAGTGTTTGTTCAATGTGCAGAGTCGTTAACCCCCGAAGGTCGACTGGTAATCGTTTTCGCCAACAAGCAGCCAGCCGCCTGGGAGACGCTTGTGTCTGCGATTATCCGTGCTGGCTTTACAGTCGATGGGACTTGGCCAATTCAAACTGAGCAGAGTAGTCGTATGCGTGCCCAAAGTTCGGCTGCCCTGGCCTCATCGGTCTGGCTCGTATGTAAGAAGCGTGAGGTCGCAGCGCGAGTTGGCTGGGATACTGCCGTTCTCGAAGAAATGCGTTCCAACATTGCTGTGAAGTTGCAGAATTACTGGGACGCGGGCATCCGCGGGCCCGATTTCATATGGGCGGCGACGGGACCGGCGCTGGAGGCGTACAGCAAGCACCCGGCAGTGAAAAAAGCGGATCAGCCAGGTCAAGTAATGACGGTTGCAGAATTCCTAAACCATGTTCGACGGTTGGTCGTCGACTACGTGGTCGGGAAGGTGCTTAGCGGTGAACAGGACGGCGCTGCCCAGTTCTCGGCCAGTGATCGCTTAGATGAGCCGACCGCCTATTATCTGCTGCATAGGCATGATTTTGGTTTGAATGAGGCACCGGTTGGCACCTGCATCTTGTATGCAGTTTCATGCAATCTTTCGGATTCGGAATTGGTTCAGACTTGGGATATCCTCGCGAAAACCGGTGCAGATGATTCGAGCGACGACGATGATCTTTCTATTCCCGACGATGGCGAGGAGGAGCCTGAGTCGACGGGTGGCAAGGTGCGACTCAAGGCGTGGACTCAACGAAAGGACCGATCGATGGGCTACGAAGCGCCGAATGGGCGATCGGTGCCACTTATCGACCGGGTTCATCGCCTCTTGCATCTTTGGAAGGCTGGTGATGTTCACAAGGTTGACGAGTACCTCGACGAACACGGCATGCGACGGCACGAATTGTTCAAGCGCCTCGTGCAATCACTAATTGAGTTGTCCGAGCGCGGTAGCGATGAACGGTCATTGCTGGAAAGCCTGAGCAACCACATCGGTGCGAAAGGAACAAAGGCAAACGCCGACCAAATGAAACTTGCCCTCGGGGAGGAACCATAGCCATGTTTCCCTGGTTCCTTCATTCTTGGCCACATTGGCGCGTGCGACACAATCTGGCGCCCTTCTGGCTTCCTTTCGCGCCCAGCCCTGCTGACATCCGGGAATGGAATGTGGAAATCGCACCGCCCGCGATCGCACTTGCGAATCCGCTACCGCCGAACGGAACCTTGCGAGTAAGTCTCCATCGTTTGCTCATTGAAGCAGGAATCGCGCTAACACTGGCCACTTCATCATGGGATCCGAGGTCGTGGTTCGCATTGTATCGGTATGCCGCCGACTTCGCAGGGACGACGCCGAATCTGCGATTCTATTCCGGGGTTTCGGAGAAGGATCCACGCCTCACAGCAGTAGCGTCAGAAGAGATTGCGACGGGCGTCACGTGTTACGTCCTGCGTGAACATTTTCAGCTAACTCATATTGCCGACGCCTACGCATGTATTCAGCGAGGAGAGTTAACGTATGTGGATCCAAATTCGGAATCGCGCCCCGATTACTTTTGTCAGGACGGAAGCCTTCAGGCTGTAATTGCCGAGAGCAAAGGAGCGTCCTGAACCAGAAGCAAGGTCAGTGGTCGAATTGACCCCGAGGGTTGGGCGCAAGTCGAGAATGTGGCCCCTGTCAATCTTCAATTGAGAGCCTCATGCGGTCGAGTGGTCATTGGAACACATCTTTGTACCGAAGGGATTCACGATAGGTCGGAGTCGACGACAATCATCAAAGATCCATCAGGTGACAGCGGGCAGCAACAAAATCCCGAGTCCGATGAGGTTCTCCGGCTAGCATACGCAAAATCACTGCGGTTCATGGCACAAGACGCTATATCAGAGCGGCTTTTGTTTCGACGAGGTTTCGAAGGTGTGTTTTCTGGCCTGGAGAGCGCGTCATTGCCGCGCGTTGCGGGGACTCCAATTTTGCCATTGGGAATAACACCCTTTGGTGACGCTATCGGGATTTACGGTCCGACGGCAAAGGCTCTCTTCGCCCGCGGCAGTTCCTCGCTTTCGGCTGCGGTGAATGACTCGTTGGCTCAACTCTCCAGACAACGGCTCGAACTCGATGGTGCCGGTTATGTTCTTCCTAATGGCGTAATGGTTGTGCATGACCCGGACCAATTGATCCAATAAGGACAACAGATATGGCGAAATTACCTTGGAAAGCGTGGCACGAAGTCGTGCGGCTACGGGACGATTTGCGATCCGGCGATCTACCTCTGCATCTGTTCGCGGCAGACTTGTACGAAGTCATGATGCAGAACGGCAAGCGCCCGATCTACGAGAACCCCGATAGCTTTTTTGCCCTCACCTACCCCACGCATAACTTGCGAAATTTAGTGCGTGAGGTCGTCTTGCGGCTGGCTGGAAAAAATGACAAAGCGGTTCGCCAACTTGAGCTCACCTACGGCGGTGGCAAGACGCACACGCTGATTACCATGCGCCACCTCGTGCATGACCCGGCGAAGCTTCCGGACCTTCCGGCCGTGCGCGAGTTCACCGAGACCATCGGACAGGCGTTGCCCAACGCCCGCGTCGCGGCCCTGTGTTTTGACAAACTCGACGTGGAAACCGGCATGGACGTGCGCGGACCCGATGGAAAAGTACGACGACTCAAGCAGCCTTGGAGTGTACTGGCTTATCAGGTCGCCGGTGACGCCGGATTGAAGTTGCTCAATGCCGAAGGTAAAGCGGACGAGCGCGCAACACCGCCGGCCGAAAACACGCTGACCGAGCTTTTGTCACTTCCACTTAAAGAGGGTTTGGGAACGTTGATCCTCATCGACGAAGTATTGCTTTATGCCAAGGTGAAAGTGCGCTCGGAGCCAGGATGGCTCGACATCCTCACATCATTCTTCCAATACCTTACGCAGTCGGCGGCGAAAGTGGACCGCTGCTGCATCGTGGCGTCGCTGCTCTCCAGCGAACCAAAGGATCAGGCCGATGCGCTAGGCAAGCGGATCGTGTCGGAGTTGTACGACATCTTCCAGCGCCAGCGCGAGGCGGCGGTGAATCCCGTCGAGAAAGACGACGTGGCAGAGGTGCTTCGTCGGCGCTTATTCGATCCCAAATCGGTACATGATCGCCAGAATTGGGGCCAGCAGGTGATCGCAGCGCTCAAGGGTATCCAGGCAATCGACGATCAAACCGCCAAACAGGGCGCAGCCGCCGAAGACCGCTACTTGAAGAGTTTTCCTTTCCATCCAGAACTTACTGAAGTCTTTTATTCAAAATGGTCCGCAGGAATCGAACGGTTTCAAAAGACGCGCGGAGTGCTGCGCACGTTCGCGTTGGCATTGCGGGAAGCGGAGAAATGGGATGGCTCGCCGCTAGTCGGCCCGGCGGTGTTCCTGAATGCCCCATCGCAGGAATCCCTTTCAGAAGCAGCGCGCGAACTGGTGGCAGTGGCGGACACGATCATCACTGAAGGCCAGGGAACCCGATGGACCGGCATATTGGAGTCAGAACTTGGTTGCGGACGGCAGGTGCAGGCGGATTCTGTGGGCCTCAAGCAGCGAGAGATCGAACAGGCCGTCATGGCAACGTTCCTTCATTCGCAGCCAGTGGGCCATAGCGCCAAAACCCGCGACTTGCTGCTGCTTGTCGGCCCGTGTCGCGCCGACAAGATCGAATTAGAAAAAGGATTGGCTCGCTGGGCGCGAAGCAGCTATTGGCTGGACGATTCCAATGTATCGGAAAAGGACGGCCAGTTGCCCGGCGAGTGGCGGATGGGGAACCGTCCAAATCTGAACCAAATGCAATCTGCAGCGGCCGCGCTGATATCTGACGACGTTGTTAAGGGACGACTCTTGGACGAAATCGGCAAGGTGAAGACGCTTACCAGCGGCGCTTCTGCGCTGGGGGTGCGCGTCCACTCGCTACCCACCAAGCCCAAAGACATCGAAGACGACGGATTGTTCCATTACGCCGTCCTGGCCCCGAGCGCGGCATCGGACTCTGGAAAGCCGAGTGCGGAAGCCAAAAGGTACTTGGACGAAACGACAGGACCCGAGAAGCCCCGCGTCTTCCGCAATGCCGTCATGCTGCTGGCGGCTTCCCGGGACGGGCTGGAAGTTGCCCAAGCGCGCATCCGCGAATATTTGGCGTGGGACAGGGTGCGCGATGATCTCACCGCAAAGAACGAACAGGAAAAGAAGCAGAAGGTCTCGGTCGATGTCGCACGGCTACAGACGCTTGCCATGAACATCGACAAAGCCAAGGGTCGTGTTCCCGAGGCGATCCGCCAGGCGTATTGCATCGTCGTTACGGTTTCCGACAAGGACGAGGACCAGGCGTTCAAGATTACCGTTACCGACGAACCGCACTTCGAAACGATCAAGAACGATTCTCGCTCGCGCGTGCAGGACACAGCCGTCACAGCCGAAGCATTGTTGCCCGAGGGTCCATACAACCTTTGGAAAGGCGCCGAAAGCGCCCGGCGCGTGAAAGACTTGGCCGGAGCCTTTGCTCAGTTACCACACCTGCCCAAGATGCTCAAAGCACAGGCCATCGTCCAGACGCTAGTTGACGGCTGCCTACAAGGTACGTTTGTTCTTCGGGTCACGCGACCGGACCGGACGTTCCGCACATGGTGGCGTTCCCGACCGGACGACGCCGCTTTGGGCGATCCGGCGTTGGAACTGGTACTCCCCGAAGCAGCCGAGTTGGGTGAGATTCCCGCGGAGTTGCTGGTGCCAAAAGTGCTGCCGTCACTTTGGACCAGTGATGAAATTACTTCACAAGTCGTGCAAGATTATTTCGGTGGTAGAACCGTCGTACAGGTGGACAAAGGCTCTTATCAAGAGCCTGTCCAGATTCCCAAGGCTTCGCAGGAAATCGTGAACCGAGCTATTAACGATGCCGTCGCGACCGGCAAAGTATGGCTTTTGTCCGGCCCGGCAAGCTTGTTCGACGAACCGATTCCTCCGGGCGTCCTAACAACTACAGCGAAATTGCGAACGCCGCCCGCGATCATATCAGCCGCGGCCATTCTTCCGGAAAACTTACCAACGGCTTGGCAAAATGGCACGACCAGCGCGCTGGCGATCGCCGCCGCGCTCTCGCAAAACGCCGGAAACACGCTGCCGTGGAAGACCGTGCGTGATGTCATTGCCGGTGCTCTGCAAGCAAGGTTTATCGCCCTAACTGAGGATTCCGGCACATGGCCGTGCGACTTCTCCGGTGCCCAAGCCGTGCGCATAACGGTTCCCGTAGCCGCATTGGGCATCGGAGGAATTGGCGGGACGGGCAGTCCGCAACCCAAAGTTCCTCTGCCGAATATCCGGGTCGCCAGCGGCGATTTCGACCCCGCGCAGATTCAGGATATTGGAGATCTCATTCCGAAGCTGCTGGAAATCAGGGCCAAAGCGAAGCTCGTCATCAAGTTTCACGTCCGATTGGAGGTGGGTGATGGCAAAATATCCCCAGCAGATTCGGTCATTAAGGACATCAATGCAGTCTTAAAGAACGTCGATGAGAACTTCCGACTCAGTTAGGAAAGTCTCAGAAAGTGATGTAGTGACCGTGCGCGAGTTGACGAACACATTGAACCCCGCTCGCTTCCCCGGAATGTCCGTCCCCAGCGATTCACTATTTGCAATCCCTACTATGCGAGCGGCCGTTCCGGCGGACTTGCATTTCCGGAACGGCCGCTGTGATAATAATGCTCGTGACAGGCATCTTGGTTCATGCCTGCCGTTTGTTCTCGAATTCCTCCACCTCCTTCCGATTGTACCGCACGATCCCGTTGCGCCCTTCGCCAAGGCAAAGCCGAGTCAGGCCCGCTCGGCGGGCAATTCGGTCGACGCTTGAACGCGAGCAGCGCCACCGCTCCTGAAGTTCCCTCGGCGACAAATACGGCGAAAGTGTCTGAGCGTGCAGTTCAACCGTTGTCATGGTGTCACTCAATTTCACAACCTGCTGCGACTTGCAGCAGTTAGGTATATGTTAGCATCCAGAGGTAACAAAGTCAATGGTATGAATTATATCAAAACGTCGCAAACGATGGGACTTGCCCTATAGGCGCGCGGCTTCAACAGGCCATCGTCCGATGATCTTTCCAATGCGGACGACGTTCACCGGGTCCAACTCATGCCGCTTCCCATCCGCTGTTACAACGATTGTTTTAAGTGGCGCTAATTCAACCCGACCGAATAGCCCCCGTGCCTCCCACCCGTTCCAGCAGTAGACCGCCGCCGTTCCATCGCGAAATTCCCAAGGGGGAATGTTGCGAAACACAATGGATTGGCCAACGCCTTCGAGTTCCAGGCCGTAGATGTCTTTGCCCTTGCCGAATCGTTGCGGGATGTGACGACCCCATTCCTCCTGCCAGGCTTCGTCCGGCTCCGCCGTGCCGTTGGCACGGATGCTTCCGATCACGGGCGTGCCGCGATCCTCAGGCGTCACTTCTTTCGGAACCCAGTATGCCGGATCGTTTTCCTGCCAAGGCGCCGGTCGGCCCTGCGCACCAACATCGTAGACATGCTTGTCCTCTATCCAGTCGATTTTCCCGTTGTCGAGTTGCTCCAGCCTTCGCAGCGAAACGCGCAACGTGGCGGCAAGCAAGCGACGATCCGAGCGGTTCAGCACGTCCAGCGAGCCGCAGGTATTCATGTCCCGGATCGTTTGATGCGGCACGCCGGAGTATTCTGACAGATCCTTCCACCGATTAAGTCCCACCACCTCCATGCGATGGTCGAGCCATTGTGTAAGCTTCGACATCGTCTTTTCCTTTTTGGTACAAATCACTTCTTGCGGATCAGCACCCCCACGCAGAGCGCAACCCGCGCAATCTCACGGCGATGAACCGTGCGGTCGGGATACCGTTCCCGATCCGGATTGATTTTTTGCAACATCAGTACGTCGCGGTCGTCGTCGCTTTCCGTGACGCGACTGAAATAGCATTCTTCATTGGTGAACCAGATGAGGTAGTCCTTCCCGAACGTGAACTGCTGTCCCTCAACGGCCTCGAACAAAACAACGGCGTTGTCCGGGTACTCAGGTGTCATCGACTCGCCATCGACGCGCACAGCAAAGTCGCCAAAGTCTTGCGGAACCTTCACGGTCCCTTGCTCGACTGCTAAACGCTCATTGCGCACGCCGGCACTGATTCCGTGAAATCGCGTGACTTCGCGAAGCGGCTGGGCGATTCCCGACACTCCCGCCATTCGATTGCCGGCGCGCGAAACACGGGGCGATGCGCCGCCAGCGACACCAAGTTCAAACTCGTTTTTTCCCGCTGGACCAATTCGCGTGCGTAATTCGTCGGGCGTGGTCCGGACCGCCTCAGCCAAGCGGCGAAAGTTGTCCGTGAACATTCCATGTTCCCCCGGCTGCATGAGCCGGAGGAAGCCAGATCGCTTCATGCCGATTTCGTGCGCGAAGGTTTCCTGTGACATCGACGACTCGCGCCACAGTGCCGCCAGCCGCTCGCCGGAAACCTTCACCGTCCTTGATGCACGTTCCATATCACCAGTAAACATCATTGCTTGGAGTCCGTCAATCGAAAAACAACTCAGAGTAAATTCAAAATGGATTCAAAATAGACATTTTGCTCTTGACTCTGACAGAATTGTTAGGTTAATGTTCTCCCCGTCGAATTGCAACAAAAAAAGAGGTGTCGCTTGCGCTCCAGCCACTTAACCCGTTTCGTTTCCCGATACGTTCCGCACTCCAGCCTTGAGCGCCTCTGCTTTGGCGCGCCGGCCAACCAACACGAAGAGCATGAGGGCCAAAGCGTATACCACTTCCATCCCGGTCAAATCTTTGGAGTAGTTTGGTGGCGGCGGTTTCCGGAAGATCGTCAACACCGTGCCGTCGCGATTGTCCAAGCGCTGGGAGGCGATCAAAGTGGGCATGACTTGCCAGGCATACACTCGGCCGTGGCCGTTCATGCGATCGTCGATCAGCACGGGCCGGCAGGACAGAACGGGACGGTTGATTTGCTGCTCGACCTAATCGAAGACGTGAAAGCCCGCGGGCAAGACCCGGCGAAATTGCCGCCGAAATACTGGACGAAAGTTGTTCATCGCATTCTCCTCCATCCGCACGTTCGGACCCACAGCTTGACTAGGTAATTCCATGCCCAAGTTGATCGGTTCCAACGCGCCCACCACATCCGCTCATCGCGCGCGGTCCCGCCGGTTATTGCGGCTGTCGCTCGGCGTGATGGGGGTGTGGGCGATCCTTCCAACGCTTGTCGGCCATCGCATCGTCGTCATCAATACATCGCCGAGCGTGGCGCCCGGTTTGTATATTCGGTCCGCGAACGAGCCCACCGTTGGGCGAATCATTGATTTTCGGATACCGGATTTCGCGAGGCCCTACGTTCAGGGACGCACCGGGAACAATGGCGAGAACTGGTACATCCTCAAGCCCATCGCCGCCGGTCCAGGAGATCGCGTTGACACGACCGGTGAATGGCTCGTCATTAACGGTCATAAGCTGGCGCCGATGCCGCCACCAACGGACAGCAGCGGCCGTCCGCTTCCCGTCTGGCGGCAGTCCCGCGTGCTCGGTGCCGATGAATTCTTCGTTTTCTCTGACCGGATTCCCAACAGCTTCGATAGCCGTTGCTATGGCCCCATTCGCAGGCAACACATTGAGACAGTCCGCCGCGCCTTGATAACGTGGTGACTGCCGTACCCATGCGCGCATCCAATCGGGACATTTCCCCGCCGCTGGCGTAACGGAACAATTGATTTGCATCCAATCAGGATCGAAGCATAATCAACTGCGGATCGGCGGTATTCCCCGAAGAAGGTTCCCCCCCTCCTTCTTCAACCGCCGATCTTTTTTTGCGCTAACCCTTTCTATCGCTAAATCCATCATCGCATCGTCATTGAACAAACCCCAAGGGCGCGAAGGGCGCGGGATTGACGAAACCCGGCTCAGATCGTTACCCTAACATATAGCGAACAACGGGAAGAGGTTTGTCGTGCAAATAACGACTGATAAGGATGAGCTGCGCCGCGCCCTTGCTGAAAAGCAAGGGTCGCATGTCGGTTGCCGCAGCTTTCGCACGGGCTTGGAGGCGTTCGATGAAATTGCACCGAACGGCGCGTTTCAAGGCGGCGCAGTGCATGAATTGCTCTGGCCACGGCAATCGACCTATCCGAAGTCGCT
>PMAK01000198.1 GCA_003153655.1 Phycisphaerales bacterium | reverse complement strand
GGCTGGCTCATTCAATCAAGGGGGCGGCGGCGAACCTCGATGCTGCGGGCGTGCGCAAATCGGCGCTGGGATTGGAACAGCTTGCCCAGGCTGGGGAGCTTGGGGGCGCGGAGGCGGAGATTGGGACGCTAAAAGAGAAGGTGCGGGAGTGCCTGGAGTTTATTGAGCAGTCGAAGGGGTCGGGAATATCGGCGCCTTAATGCAAAGAATTTCCACGGGGATGCTGTGAGCTCCCAGCCAGTGGGCTTTACTTCATTTTTACTTTATGGATCGGGCGCGGAGATCAGCCCACTTTACTTAGAGCGGGCTCGGGGACGTTGGGGAGGTCTACTGTGCGAGCGTTTGTCTTGCGATATCCCAGTTGCTGAACGACTTCGAGGATTTCGGTCCAGGTGGGATACATTCGCTTGTTGACCTTTTTGTAGGTTTCAATCGCCATCACGAACTCGAATTGTTCGGCGGTCATCTCACCTTCTTCGGCGGAACGGCGATCGTCGGAGAGACGGCGGCCGGGGCCGCGGCGGCGTTCGAGACCGGTGTCTTCACGACGCTCGGAAACGCGGCGTTCGGGGCCGGTATAGCCTGATTCGGCCCGGGTCTGATGGCGACGTTCTAGGCCGGCCCGGCGATCGACGGCGCTCATGCGGCGATCGGGGCCTTCTTCGCGTTTTTCGGGGGTTTTTGAGGAGCAGGGCGCGGCATTTTTGTTTTTGCAGCAGGATTGGGACATCTGGGCCGGTTTTATCTGAATCTTCATTAGTATGCCTCGTATTCTTGCATCGAATGGTTGATGCGGGCACTTTAGGTGGGGCTTTGGCCGATAACTCGGGTTCATTGCCATTTCAGGTCGGAATTAAACCGCAAAGGCGCGAAGATCGCGAAGGAAAACACGGAGAAGAAATTTAGCCACAGATCAAAATCAGATGCACACAGATAAAATACTGTTGTCGCATTTTTTTATTTGCGCGCGTTCGGAGTGTCACGCGTTTCGATTTTGTAATTGCCGACTTGGGTGACGGGGTGAAATCCGGGGAAGTATTCGTCAAGATTGGATGTCACGATCCAATCGGCGTCTTTGGCTAGCGGGTCATTGATTGATTCCGGGGCGACCGGGCGGTCGGTGAGGTACATGAGGAACATCCAGTCATCGCCCGCGAAGCCGCGGAGGACGATGATTTTTGCTTCGGGGGGAATGGCGTGGGAGACCTGCTGGATCGCGGTCCAATGTTGCCAGCGATGGCGGACGTGGGCTGCGTCGTCAATCCAATAGCCGACGGCTACGGACGTGTGGAGGATGATCAGTATCAGGAAAACCGGACTGCGGTTATTTCCGAGCGGGGCGAGGATAAACCAGAGGCTGGCCGCGAGGACCGGCAACATTGGAACAGTGAAGCGTGTTCCCGAGTCGAACGGATAAATTACGTAGAGGGCGAGATAGAACGGCAATGTGAGGGCGAGGGGATCGGCCGTGGTTTTGCAGAGTTTCCACCAGCCTATGGCGATTGGCAGGCACGCGGCGAGGAAAATCCAGGTATTGGGGTCGTGCCAATCGTGCGCCAGGGCGTGTGCTTTCCACATGCCGGGGATGAGTAGACGACCGACTTCGGCGGATTGGCGGCGGACGCCTTCGATGATTTGAGAGACAAGGGAAGCGTCCGGAGCGCGGAAGGCATCGGTGTATCCGATCTCGGCGGGGCCGGCTTCGCGAGCGCCGTGATGGTCGAAGGCGATTAATCCCCAGGAAACAGCGGCAATGGAAATTCCGAGGGATGCGGCACAGGCAATGGCGCGCGTCCAGGTGATTTGTCGGCGGATCGCACGGAGGGTCAGGGCGAGGACGAATCCGATGGTCAACAGGGCGCCGGCCTGGCGTGTTGCTGACGCGATCGCGACCAGAACGATTGCGCCGGCCATCATCGCGGTGGCGCGGCGGGCGCTGGGTGTCTTTGCGGCCGCAGCAAGCAGGACCGATC
This sequence comes from Phycisphaerales bacterium, assembly GCA_003153655.1. Lineage (GTDB taxonomy): Bacteria > Planctomycetota > Phycisphaerae > Tepidisphaerales > Tepidisphaeraceae > PALSA-1353. The sequence goes on along the minus strand of PMAK01000198.1, from coordinate 1,947 downwards.
CCCACATCACACAGGGCATGAAGGCGAGTTCGGAGCTGGCCTGACGGAAGAGATCCCAGAATCCGGCATTAAGCAAAGCGAGGAGCGTGATCCATATAGCTGATCGGCCGGCGTAGGGCGCGAACCAGGCATAGGTTCCGACGATCAATAGAATCGCGCAGAGCCACTGGATGATTTGCACAGCCACAAAAGGTCGGGGGCCGAAGAAAAATGTGGGACTGATCAGGATGGGATATGCGGGGGCGTAGCGCAAGTGGGGAGAGCCGAGGCGATTGAGTTCGCCGTGGGATATCAGGGATCGGGCGATGGACATATAGCTGACGCCGTCGGGGCTCATGGTCAGCTTTGGGGTGATTTGTATGGCCAATAGGATGGCGATGAAGACAAAGGCGAGCCAGCGGCGGCGCTCGATCCATTTGACGGCTCTGTCGGCGGGATTAGTTTGGATTTGGGATGTCATCGGAAAATGACGGCCAGCCGCGCGGCGGTTATACATGTCAGGCGTAGAGTGAACAAGCGACTTCAGAGCACGATGGGTCTGGCAGGGCAAATCTCTGGCGACGGCTCGAAAGAGCGGGGGCCGGATCGGGCGCTGCCTGCGCTGTCGCTGGCGCTGATGGCTTTGGCACTGGGATATGCGATCAACATCAAGTTGGGAAACTACACGCCGTGGGCGCTCTTTTGGCTGACGGCGAGTTGTATCTTATGTCTGGCGGCGGTGGTTTTGCCTGAATATCCGAGGTTGGAGCCGACGTGCAGGCGCCTGTTGCCGCTGACGCTGGCGATTTCTATTTTCGTCCAAACGTTTTTACTGTTGCGGGAGACGAGCGCGGATTCGCGGGTTAGCCTGGCGCTGGCGACGATCGCCTTTCTTGGATTTGTGCAATTTTTCCCGCTGCGCGGTTTGCGATTACCGCTGTTATTTATCATGGGCGGGGCATTTTTCTTCGCGGGTGAAATCGCGTTCAACTATCACGCGAAATTCCCCGGGATTGACGTTTTCAATTTTCAGCAGACCTGTTCGTGGGCATTATCACACCGCTTGAATCCGTATACGTTTCGCTATCCGAACATCTATGGGCCCGGCACTGTTTTTTATGGCGCAGGGGTTGTGGATGCACAAGGCATGCTGACGGTGGGATTTCCGTATCCGCCGCTGAGTCTTCTGATGGTGATGCCGGCGTACCTGATCGGCGGGGACGCGCGTTATGCGCTGGCGATCGCGATGGGCCTGTCGGCAGTGCTGATGGGAGCGGCGCGGCCGGGCCGGATCGGCGCGCTGGCCGCCGCGGTTTTTCTGCTTACGCCGCGGGCGATTTATGTTTTGGATCTGGCGTGGACGGAACCGCTGCTGGTGCTGACGTTTTCGCTGACGATGTTTTGTGCTTGCCGATGGCCGAAGGCGCTGCCGTGGTGTTTTGGACTTTATTTGTCCACGAAGCAATATGCGGTGCTGGCGATTCCGCTGCTTCCGCTGCTGCTGGACGGGCCGAACTGGGGGAAATCGTTTCGTGATGTGATGGTCAAGGCGTTGCTGGTGGTGGCGGCGACGAATCTGCCGTTTTTTATATGGAATGCGCACGCTTTTTTTCGGTCGCTTGTGGAGTTTCAACTGCTTCAGCCATTTCGGTTGGATGCGCTGAGTTATCTGGTTTTCGTTTATCACCGGACGGACGGGTTGAAGCTGCCGATGTGGATATCGCTGTTGCCGCTGTCGGTGGCGATTGGGCTGGCGCTGCGGAGATCAGCACGATCGCCGGCCGGATTCGCGGCCGGAGTGACGCTGGTTCATCTGGCTTTTTTTGCGTTCAACAAGCAGGCGTTTTGCAATTATTACTATTTCGTGATCGCTACCGCATGCTGGTCGATCGCCGCCTCAAAAATAGGCCTGTCATTGCCAGTGAGATCCCCAGGAAAGTCGGCGACGGCTCCGGAACATCGGCCATG
>PMAK01000179.1 GCA_003153655.1 Phycisphaerales bacterium | reverse complement strand
CCGGCACGGAACTCGTCGGCGAATGGCTCACGCCTCTTTTATCGGACGACGATCCGTCAAAACCGTAGGAGGTTTGACTGAACAGTTACTTTCATCGAGCCAAACTTATACCTAACATTTAGCTAGTATGCAAGGAGAAAATTTCGGCGTGGGAATGCATTCGGCTTGTGGCGGCTATTCAACGCTGTCCCGTTGGCCTTCGTCTCGAGGGCATTGTAAAATTATTGCCGATAGATCAGTGGAGTTTGTCATGAATGTGGTGAAGATTCCGAAAACGAAGGTTATTCCTCCCGCCGGCCGAAAGCTGGGATTTCGAGCGGCGTTGGCGCGGACCAATAAAAAGTTTGGTAAGACCTTGGCGAAGCTTGCCAAGTAGGCTGAGAATTTGCAGGCTAAATATCAAAGGCCCGGCCATTTTGGCTGGGCTTTTTCTTTGACTGTTGTGAGGAGATCCCATGCGAATCTTGTTACGCCTGAGTGATGGCTCTGAGGAAATCCGGGAAGTGAAAAGTGTCGCTATTTTAGTTGATAGCTGGCAGTTCGAAATCACCTCTGACGAAAATCCTCGCGCGCTACACTTTTACGTGCCGAGGCGCGGTAAAGAGTATTGCTGTCTTGTGGTCCGACCTGGAGCCTGCAATTCAATGCATTTGGAAATCGAAGCGCATGCGAGCAAGGACGCTGCTGGCGGCTCAGCCACTGAATAGAGTCATTGGTGGGTGAGTATGCCACCCTACGAACTTCGACAGGCTCAGTGCAGAGCGGCCGGCTAAGCAAGACGGGGGGAATATTACGTCTGGCGGGCTAAGGTGATTTGCGGCCAGGGCCGCTTCGCGCATGGATTATTCTGCCCGCAGAATTGAATTGAATTAGCTCCCCCTATTCATTATCTTATTCGTGTTCGGAATTAAGAAAGGCGGGAATGAGACGCTTGCGTTTTGATGATCTGTTCAGCGTTTTTAACCGGAAGAAAATGGATATCCGATCTTGCGCAGCAGGGTTATTTATACTTTCGTTCGCCAGCATCGCGCGTGGGCAGATATTTTTGACTCAGGGGAATGATATCGAAGAATACTCCTTGAATGGTACTCCAATTAACACCGACTTTATCACAATTCCGAATTTAGATGACGTGTCCACGAAGCTCGCCGTGGAAGGAAATGATCTTTTTGTGCTACACGATGGCACAGTTTCCGAATACACCACCGGTGGCCAATTGGTGAATGCAACCGTATACAATGCCTTCTTCGATACAGGCTCTGCGACCGCGATAACGGTATCCGGCGATAAAATGTTCCTCAGTATCCTCCGTGGCAGAACCTCTCCAAATACCATTGAGGAATTCACGACTGCCGGAGTATTGCTGAATTCCTCGCTCGGCGTTGCATTTCCGGAACCCCAATTCATGACGGTGAGTGGCGATAACGTGTTCGTGGAAAGTGACCCGGCAATAGTTCTTCCGCCAATAAATGGGCAGCTGCCCTTAATCGCTCAATTCTCAATTTCAGGAGGAACTTCAAATTCCAATTTCATTACGGGCGGTTTTGGTGCTTATTTTGGCCTTGCGCAGATAGGTAATGATTTGTTCACAACAGATTTTAACACTCAAAATATCGCGGAATTCACGACATCCGGGACATTGGTGACTTCATCGCTACTTCCAGGTTTGAACTCGACGCTGGATATAGTATCCGGAGGCGATGACCTTTTCGCTGCAACCCAGCAGGGAAACATTGCTGAGTACACCGCTGATGGGACAATTGTAAATGCCAATTTAATCACGGGTTTGGCTTGGGTAAACCTCAACATCGCGGTCGAGGTTCCCGAGCCTGGCGCTCTTGAATCGCTCGTTTTATGCGGGAGCATATTTCTTTTGGGGCGGCGCGGGAGTTGGCGCCTGGGTTGAAAGTAATCAAGACACACGCGGGCCGGCTAAGTAAGACATGTGACTATTACATCTGGCGGGCCAGGTGATTCGCGGCTAGGGCCGCTTCACGCATGGCTTCGGGGAGCGTGGGGTGGGCGTGGAAGGCGCGGCCTATGTCCTCGACGCTGGCGGCGAATTCTATGGCCATTGCGGCTTCGGCGATCATGGTGCTGGCGTCGGCGCCTAAGACGTGGACGCCGAGCAGGCGGTCGGTTTTGGCGTCGCCGATTACTTTTACGAAGCCTTCGACGTCGTCCATGCCGCGGGCGCGGCCGTTGGCTGTGAAGGGGAATTTGCCGATCTTGATCGGGCCTCTGGCGGCGGCTTCTTCTTCGGTCATTCCGACCTGTGCCAGTTCGGGGTGTGTGTAGACGACCGCGGGGCAGGCTTTGTAATTTACGTGGCCTGCTTTGCCGGCCATGATTTCGACGGCGGCGACGCCTTCCTCTTCGGCTTTGTGGGCTAGCATTGCGCCGCCGATGACGTCGCCGATGGCGTAGATGCCGGGGACTCTTGTGGCGTAGTGGGGGCTGACCATGACGAAGCCGCGGTGATCTTGTTGGACGCCGGCTTCGGTGAGGCCCAGGCCGTCCGTCACGGGTTTGCGGCCTACGGCGATTAAAACCTTGTCGGCTTCTTCTACACCAGTTTCTGGGCCGGTTTCGCTTCCGCTGTGATAATTGACTTTGACTTTGCCATTCGACGCGACCGCGGTATCGGCGGAGGTGTTGAAGCGGAATTTCATGCCTTGTTTTTCGAGGGATTTTTGGAGGGCGGTGGCCATTTCGCGGTCGGATGGGGGGAGGATGCCGGGGAGGAATTCGAGGACGAGGACTTCGGAGCCTAGGCGGTTCCAGACGGAGCCGAGTTCGACGCCGATGTATCCGCCGCCGATGACGATGAGGCGTTTGGGGATTTCGGGGAGTGAGAGGCCCTGAGTGGAGGAGAGGATATTTTTGCCATCGAAGGGAATTTTGGGGAGCTCGATGGGGGCGCTGCCGGTGGCGATGAGGATGTTTTTTGTGGAATAGGTGGCGGCGCCGGAGGCGCTTTTTACTTCGACATTTCCGGGGCTTAGGATTCGGGCCTGGCCGATGAGGTGTTCGATTTTATTTTTGCGGAAAAGGTATCCGACCCCATTTGTCATCTTTTTGACGACATCGTCTTTGAAGGTCATGACTGTTGGGAGGTCGATTGTGGGGTTGGTGGCTTTGATGCCGCGATGGGCGAGGTGATGGGTGAGGTCGTAGAAGCGGTAGGAGGTATCGAGGAGGGCTTTGGAGGGGATGCAGCCGATGTTGAGACAGGTTCCGCCGAGGAATTCTCGTTCGACGCAGGCGACTTTCAGGCCGAGCTGCGCGGCGCGGATGGCGGCGGTGTATCCGCCGGGTCCGGCTCCGATGACGATGAGGTCGAAATTGCTTTGGGGCATAGTCATTGGCATCTTATGACGGTCCGATGCAGCGTGCCACTATGCCCGATTTTCGACAACTGACTGATGAGCAGCTTCTGGCCCGGTGCCGGTTTGAGGCGTTTCGCGGGCCGGGGCCTGGGGGGCAGAAGCGGAATAAGACGAGTTCGGCCGTGCGATTGACGCATAGGGCCAGCGGGATTTCGGTTATCGCGGGGGAATCGCGGTCGCAGCATCGGAATCGGGACGTGGCGATTGGACGGCTGCGGCTTCAGATCGCGATTCGTCTGCGGGAGGGTGTGGATTTGTCGCGGTTTCCTGATCCGAAGCGGTTGGATGTTTCGCGCAAATCGGCGGATTATCCGGGGGTGGTTGGCGTGGTGCTGGATGTGCTGGATTCGGTGGGTTGGAGTATCTCGGATGCGGCGAAGATTATTGGCGTGACGACTGGGCCGCTGGTTGGGTTTCTTCGCGCGGATGCGATGGTCTGGACTGAGGTGAATCGGCAGCGGAAAAAGATGGGACTGCGGACGCTTAACTGATGCCAACTTCACGCGGTAAAGATTCGCTTCGTGTTTTGTCAGCGGAAGTTGTTGGGTGCGTCCGGTGTGCGCGATTGCGGGCTTATTGCGAGGCGGTGGCGCGGGATAAGCGGCGGGCGTATTTGGATTGGGATTATTGGGGGAAGCCCGTGCCGGGGTTTGGGGATGCGCGGGCGAGGATTTGGATTGTCGGGCTTGCGCCGGCGGCGCATGGGGCGAATCGGACCGGGCGGGTTTTTACCGGGGATCGGAGCGGGGATTTTCTCTTTGCGGCGCTGCATCGCATGGGAATGGCGAATCAGGGGACTTCTTTGCATCGGGATGATGGGTTGAGATTGGAAGGGGTTTTTGTGAGTGCGGCGGTTCGGTGTGCGCCGCCGGGGAATAAGCCGTTGCCTGGGGAGATTGGGAATTGCTCGGAGTATTTGGATCGGGAGTGGGATTTACTTTCCGAGGCGCGGGTGATATTGGCGCTGGGGAAGATTGGGTGGGATGCGGCTCTGGCTTTAGCGAAGCGGCATGGGTGTGATTTTGCCGATGGGAAGGTGGCGTTTGGGCATGGGGCGGAGATGCGATTGAATGATCGCCGGCGATTGATTGGGTCTTATCATGTGAGTCAGCAGAATACGTTTACGGGGAAATTGACGATGGAGATGTTTGATGCGGTGCTTCGGCGGGCTTGGAAATAAGAGTTTTTGCCACAGATGAAAATCAGATGCACACAGATGTAAATGCAATTGAGATTTGCCTTTATCTGTGTGCATCTGATTTATATCTGTGGCAAAATGCATTTCCCTGCGTTTCTGAGGCTGCGCTTGACAGTTTCCGGGGGGTAATCAATAATCCTGGCTGACAATTGAATAGATTCTTATCGAGAGTGGCTGAGGGTAGGGCCCGATGAAGCCACAGCAACCGTTTTGGGTATTTGCCTTAAGACGGTGCTAACTCCCGCCCGGTTTTGCCGGGACAGATAAGAAGAAGCCCGCCTTGCCGCGCCTCTTCTTGTTCTTAGAAGAGGATTATTCCATGAGCTATGTAATCGGTCTTAAGTGTAAAGAGTGCGGTCATCGCGTGCCGGTGAGTCCGGTCCATGTTTGTCAGGCTTGTTTTGGGCCTTACGAGGTGGAGTATGACTATGCCGCGATGAAGGGGAAGGTTACGCGTGAATCGATCGCGGCTGGGCCTAAGAGTCTTTGGCGATATAAGGATTTCTTGCCGGTTGCGGAGCCGAAGACGGGATTTTTTTCCGGGTTTACGCCGTTTCGGAAAGCGGTGCGGCTGGGGAAGGAACTGGGGTGTTCGGATCTCTGGATCAAGGATGATTCGTGCAACTATCCGACGTATTCGTACAAAGAGCGTGTGGTGTCGGTCGCTATTTCCAAGGCGATTGAATTTGGGTTTGATACCGTTGGGTGCGCTAGCACGGGAAATCTGGCTAACAGTACGGCTGCGCATGCGGCGATGGCGGGGTTGCGATGTTACGTCATGATTCCGCATGATCTGGAGCAGGGGAAAGTCCTTGGCAGTCTGATTTTTGGGCCGACGATGGTGCGGATTCGCGGGACGTATGATGATGTGAATCGGCTTTGCACGGAGATCGCGGATAAGTATGGGTGGGCGATTGTGAATGTGAATCTGCGGCCGTATTACACGGAGGGGGCGAAGACGTACGGGTTTGAGATTGCGGAGCAGTTTGGGTGGCGGTTGCCGCAGCATACGGTTGTGCCGACGGCGGGCGGGACGATTTTGCCGAAGATTTACAAGGCTTATCGGGAGTTTATTGAGCTTGGGTTGGTGGAGGACAATGGGCCGAAGATTTATTCGGCGCAGGCGGCTGGGTGTAATCCGGTGGTGAAGGCGATTCATAAGGGGATCGACATTATCGAGCCACAGAAGCCGAATACGATTGCGAAGAGCATTGCGATCGGGAATCCGGCGGATGGATATTATGTATGGCATGCGGTGAAGGATTCGGGCGGGTGGGGCGAGAGCGCGACTGATCCGGAGATTGTGGCGGCGATCAAGTTACTTGCCCGCACCGAGGGGATTTGGACGGAGCCGGCGGGTGGAACGACGCTGGCGGTGGCGATGAAGCTGATTCAGCAGGGGCGGATTCCGAAGAATGAGTCGATCGTGGTCAGCATCACCGGGAACGGGCTGAAGACGCTGGAGGCGGTGCAGAACGATCTGGTGCAGCCGGAAGCGATTGAGGCGAAGATTTCGGAATTTGATGAATTATTGGCGCGGCAGGGTTCGCAGAATTTATCCGAAGCCAAGGCGGCGGACCGCGCCTCCCGAAAACCTGTTTCCGTGATATGATGCAGCCATGAGTATTAAAGTTAGAATCCCATCGCCGCTGCGAAATTACACCCAGGGCGCGGATGTCGTTGAGGTCGCCGGCACCACTGTTGGTGAGGTTTTGAATGGGTTGAAAGACAAGGCCAGCGGGATTGAGACGCGGTTGTTTAAGGGGCCGAACCAGCTGAATCGGTTTGTGAATGTTTATTTGAATGATGAGGACATTCGGTTTTTGAAGAATTTGGAGACGCCGGTGAAGGCTGGGGATGAGCTTAGTATTATTCCGGCGATTGCGGGTGGAAAAGATTTTTAGCCACAGATGAAAATCAGATGCACACAGATAAAGACGGGTTGAAATCTGTCTTATCTGTGTGCATCTGTCTTTTCATCTGTGGCAATATGTATTTGATTTTAGAATAATTTCTGCGAAGCCGGCGATTTCGCGGTGGCTTTCACGTCTTCCCAGCTTTGGCGGTATTTTTTCATGTCGGCGGATTCGAACTGTTTTCCGCTGGTGGGGACGAGGGTTTTGGCGGGGAATTTTGGGAGCAGGTCGCCGTGGGCGGCGATTAGTTCGTCGCACATTTCTACGATTTTATCGAGTGGCAGGACGGCCGCTGTTAGCGGATCGAACATTGCTGCCTGATAGATGTGGTCGCGGCGGCCTTCGGTTGCTGCGCGGATGAAGAGTTCTTGCTGGGTTACGTGTGGCTGCATGTAGCCGATGAGTTGCGGGGGGAGATCGCCTACCGTGGTGAGTTGGGGGCCGTTGCGATCGATGAGTGTTGCGACTTCGGCGATGGCGTTGGCGGGGAGATTGGAGATCGCGCCTTGGTTGGGCATGTTTCCGTAGACTACGCTGGGATTGCCTGTGGCCATGGAGTGGATGATGGCGCTGCCGTATTCGTGGCTGCGGTGGACGTCCATTTTGTCGGGGGATTTGCTTAGTTTTTTCATACGTTCGAATTCGTCGATGATGGCGTCGCATCGGCGCGGGTATTCATCGAGCGGAACGTGGAAGCGCTGGACCCTTTCCGGGCCATGCGGGAGAAAATAGGAGTTGTATTCGGCGTTGTGCTCGGAGCTTTCGGTGACGAAATAGCCGAGGCGTTTCATGAGTTCGAAGCGGACGGCGTTGTGGGCGAATGTTTTGGGGTTGTTCATCGCGTCGAAGATTCGCGGGTAGAGATCGACGCCGTCTTTTTCGAGCTTGAGGTAGAAGGCCATGTGGTTGATGCCGGCGCAGATGAAGGCGACGTTTTCGGGTTTTTCGCCGATGTATTCCATGAGTTGCTGGAAGGTTCCCTGGACGCTGTGGCAGAGGCCGACGGCGCGGATGTTGCTGGTGCGGGAGATGGTCTGCATGTTCATGGACATGGGGTTGGAATAGTTGAGCAGGAGTGCCTTGGGGCAGAGCTGCATCATGTCGGCGCAGAGGCCGGTGAGCATTGGGTAGGTGCGAAGTGCGCGGAAGAGGCCGCCTGGGCCGGTGGTGTCGGCGATGGTGAATCGGAGGCCGTATTTTCGGGGGATTTCGAAATCGACGAGGGTGGAATCGAATCCGCCGATCTGGACCATGTTGATGACGAAATCCGCGCCGGCGAGGGCGGTTTTGCGATCGCGCGTGCCTTCGATTTTGGGATTAGCGCCGAGGGTTTCGGCGACTTTGCGGCAGAGGTTGACGCCGACGTCGAGCCGATCGGCGTCGACGTCCATGTAACTCAGTGTCGCGTTTTTGAATTCCGGGTAGGAAAGAATATCCCCGGTGAGATTCCGGGAAAAGACCACGCTGCCTGCGCCGATCATGGCTACTTTAATCACAACTTTTTGGCCTCCGGGATTAAACGATAGCATTTCGTAATTCCGGGGCAAGGCGATAGCGCTGTGGCTGACATCGGAAGGGCGCGCAGATTACCTCGAAATTCCTGATGATTGTTTGCGGTGTGCGTGACGGCCGGCGTCGTTTACTCGAATGGAACAGGCGTCGCCGCAGATAGCGCTGCTGGCTGGCCTGAAAAAGTTCCGGCCATCCTTCTGCCGCCGAAAAGAAAAGATTGCTGCCTGCGGCGACG
>PMAK01000287.1 GCA_003153655.1 Phycisphaerales bacterium | reverse complement strand
ATGTGCGCCTGATGAACGGCGGCCGCAAGAAATGGGAGCTGGAGAAACGGGAACTGGTGAAGGACCGCCCGGATTTTCCAGCGAGTAATTATCCGCTTCCTTCCACTGATGAAACCATTCGCGCCTATCGCGAGGAAGTCATCAACGCGCTGAACAACGAGGCGATGAACCTCGTGGACGTACGCTCGCCGGATGAATTCACGGGCAAGATCATCTCGCCGCCCGGAATGACCGAGACGGCCCAGCGCGGCGGCCACATTCCCGGCGCAAAGAACATTCCCTGGGCCAAAACCGCCAATGAAGACGGCACGTTCAAGTCGCCGGAAGAGCTTCGCAAGTTGTATGGCGACGCTGGCGTCGATTTGGGCAAGCCGGNNTCATCGCGTATTGCCGCATCGGTGAACGATCGAGCCACAGCTGGTTTGTACTGAAGTACCTGCTTGGCGTGAATAACGTGAAGAACTACGATGGAAGCTGGACCGAATGGGGCAATCTGATCGGCGCCCCGATTGAAACCGGCGAGGATGCAAACTGGCCGGGACCGAATGTGAAATGCACCTGACCAGAAAAACGTTCCGCAAACACGCGAGGTAATTCATGCCCCTGAAACCGCAAGGCCGGATATTCAACGACATCACTGAGACCATTGGTGGAACGCCACTGGTGCGCCTCAATCGTCTGATTCCCAAGGAACACGCAATCGTGCTGGTGAAATGCGAATTCTTCAATCCGCTGGGAAGCGTGAAGGACCGTATCGGCGTTGCGATGATCGACGCGGGGGAGCGAGACGGGAAGATCAACAAAAATACCGTCATCATTGAACCCACCAGCGGCAACACGGGAATTGCGCTGGCGTTCGTATGCGCGGCGCGCGGATACAAGCTGATCCTCACCATGCCACAGAGCATGAGCATTGAGCGGCGACGGCTGCTAAAGGCCCTGGGCGCGCAGGTGGAACTGACACCGGCCGAGGAGGGAATGCGCGGCGCGATCAATCGCGCCGAGGCGATTCTCAAGGAAAACAAAAACAGCTTTATGCCGCAGCAGTTCAATAACGAAGCCAATCCGGAAATTCATCGTCAGACAACGGCCGAGGAAATCTGGCAGGATACCGGCGGAAAAGTGGATATTCTGGTCTCCGGCGTCGGCACCGGCGGAACAATCACGGGCGTTTCGGAAGTCATCAAGCCGCGAAAGCCAAGCTTTAAGGCGATCGCCGTTGAGCCAGTCTCCAGCCCCGTGATTACGCAGACCATGCAGCACCAGACTGTGAAGCCGGGGCGGCACAAAATTCAGGGTATCGGCGCGGGATTTGTGCCGAATAACCTTCATACCAGCATTGTTGATGAAGTAATTCAGATCACCGATGAAGAGGCCTTCGTCTGGGCGAGGCGGCTCGCCAAGGAAGAAGGCGTTTTCGGCGGGATCAGTTCCGGCGGGAATGTAGCGGCGGCGGCCAAGGTGGCCGCTCGGCCGGAAAACAAGGGAAAGATGATCGTTACGATCATGTGTAGTTTCGGCGAACGATATCTCAGTACGCCATTGTATGAGGATGAATGATGTCTGAACAAAAAGCGACGAATATTACCTGGCACGAAGGCTCAGTCACTCGCGACGAGCGGCAGAAACTTCTGAACCAAAAAGGCGTGACCGTTTGGATGACCGGATTATCCGCCTCGGGCAAGAGCACCATCGCGTGCATCCTTGAACAAATGTTGCTTCACAAGAAGAAGCACGCCTATCGCCTGGATGGCGACAATATCCGCATGGGGCTGAACAAGAATCTGGGCTTCTCAGCCGAAGACCGTACGGAAAACATCCGTCGCATTGGCGAAGTCGCCAAGCTCTTCAGCGACGCCGGCGTGATTGCGATCACCAGCTTTATCAGCCCATATAAAAAGGATCGCGATGCGGTCCGGACGGGAATGAAGGCGGGGGAGTTTATTGAAGTGTATGTGCAGGTTTCGCTTTCAGAAGCTGAGAAGCGCGATCCAAAGGGACTTTATAAAAAGGCCCGCGCTGGCCAGCTCAAGGGCTTCACCGGGATCGATGATCCGTATGAAGCGCCGGAGAAGCCGGAGATCCTGATCGAAACGGAAAAGACCAACGCCGGGGATGCGGCTGCCCAAATCGCAAAGTATTTGGAAGACCGCGGCTATCTCCGGGAATAAGTATTTGCCGAATCGTATGTCTAGCGACTTCGTTGATCTTCATTGCCATTCCACGGCCTCCGATGGCACGCTCTCTCCCACCGCAGTAGTGCGACTGGCGATGGAGCGCAATCTTTCTGCCTTGGCATTGACCGATCACGACACCATCGCAGGTGTCGCCGAAGCCGCCGCCGAAGCGGGGCGAGTTGGGATCGACTTTGTTCCGGGAATTGAAATCAGCGCGGAATATCCGCATCCCGGCACGATGCACCTGCTCGGTTATGGCGTCGATCCACAGAACCCAACGCTGGCTTCCCTCACCGACAAACTCCTGGCCGGCAGGGATGATCGCAATCCCCGGATTATCGCCAAGTTGCAGGCGTTGAATATCTCGATAACCATGCCGGAAGTGGAGGCAGAGGCCGGCGGCAAGGTGATCGGTCGGCCCCACATCGCCGCGATATTGGTGCGAAAAGGATATGTCACATCAATCAAGCACGCGTTCGACAAATATCTGGCTCCGGGCGGGCTGGCCTATTATGACAAGGAGCGTCTGTCGCCGAAGAAGGCGATTGGGATGATTCTGGAATGCGGCGGCCTGCCGGTGCTGGCGCATCCGGTCCAACTTCGGTATCAGAACGATGGAGAACTCGAACGCGTTGTGAAGGACCTGCTGGATATGGGCCTCGCTGGAATTGAAGTCATTCACAGTGATCATAACGCTCACTTGGTGGAACAATACGTCGCCCTGGCGGAACGTTTCGGCCTGATCAAAACCGGCGGAAGTGATTTCCACGGCGCGAACAAGCAGATCGACCTCGGCAACGCAGCCGGGCGGCGCATTCCGCGGAAATTTTTTGACGATTTGATGACCGCGCTCCGGAGCCGGAAAAGTGCATCGCCAATGACAAATAACCAATGACGGCTGACACGCTCGCCAAACTCGACTTGCCCAGCTTGAACCAGATGTTCGAGTCGGCAGATCCGGCGCGCATCGTTGAGTGGTCAGTTGCGCAATTTGGCGAAGATCTGTTGATGTCTTCCTCATTTGGGGAAGATTCGGCAGCTCTCATTCATATGGCTCATCGCATCAAGCCTGGAATACGCATCATCTTCGTCAACACGGGTTATCACTTTCCCGAGACCCATGCGTTTCTTGAGCAGCTTCGCCTGCGATTCAATCTGAACATCTGGACCTACCGGACGCGCAACGATCCGATTGCATATCTGCATCATGCCGGCGAAGAGAATCCTGCTTGGCGCAAGGACATTACCGCCTGCTGCGCCGCCAACAAAAATGAGCCATTCCAACGCGCGATGAAAGAGCTCGCCCCCAAGGGCTGGCTCCGTGGCATCCGCCGGGACGAGGCCAAGACGCGAGCCGGGCGGCAATTCATCGAGTGGAATCAAGGTTACAACTGCCACGCGATTTCGCCGCTGCTGAACTGGACGGCCCGCGAGGTTCATGCATATCTGAAACAGCACGACCTGCCGCGACATCCGCTTTGGGAAAAGGGTTACGCGTCGATTGGCTGCAATCCACTGAGTTGCACGCGCCCGATCGGCGAAGGGGAAGACCCGCGCTCCGGCCGCTGGGCTGGGCAGGATAAGGTCGAATGCGGGATCAACCAGTATAAGAATTCGCTGGATTCGGCGAATTTGTAAGACGTTTAATCGCCAAGACGCCAAGACGCGGAGAAAGAATTATAGCCACAGATATAAATCAGATTCACACAGATGAAATTCTAATTGCGACGTGCTTATCTGATTTAAATCTGATTTATATCTGTGGCAAAATTTCTTCTCCGTGTCTTGGCGTCTCGTATGTTCAAAAACCATTGTATCGGTTCTACTTCCCCTCGTCGTGTTCGCGTGACGACGAGCGTAGCGAGGAGTCATGCGAACACGACGACCGGCCCACGACCGATCGCGTCTCGGCCAACAACGGCCGCCGCCAAGCAAGGTCCAGGCCGGTCTCGTGTCGCTTCGCCCGAACAGATGTCAGAGCTACCCAGGGACGGGCTTTCACGGCCAATCCTCGCGGCACGCTCGAATTTACGAGACCGGGACGCCCGCATGACACATTCTCCCTTGTCAGACTCTTCGTATTTTGCCGGCATCGATGTCGCCAAGGCCAAGCTGGACCTGGCTCGCTCCGATACCGGCGAGATTCTCACCGTGAACAACGATTCCGAGGGCATCCGCCGGATCGTTGATTCACTGCGCGCCGCGGCTCCGAACATGATCGTCATCGAATCCACCGGCGGACTGGAACGCCCGATGCTCGATGCCCTGCTTGAGGCCGATCTGCCCGTCGCCCTGGTCAATCCCAGAAATGTCCGTCACTTCGCCATCGGCATCGGAATCCTGGCCAAATCCGATCCGATCGATGCCCGCGTTCTTGTCGAGTTCGCCAAATTGGCGACGCCGCGGCTGGCCGAGAAACGCTCGGCAAATCAGGTCGAATTGGATGCCCTGATCACCTGCCGACGCCAGATCACCCAGCTCAGGGCCATCCAGTTCAACCGTCGCGGGACAACCACCAGCAAGGCCGCGCTGAAGACCATCGACGCCGTTCTGAAAGCCCTCGGCAAAGAGATTGAGAAACTCGACAAGAAGATCCGTGCCCTGGTTGAATCCGATGATGACTTCGACTCGACCGACAAACTGCTCCGCTCAGTTCCCGGCGTTGGCGCCGTCGTCAGCGCCACGCTCCTGGCTGAACTGAAGGAACTGGGTTCCACCGACCGCCGGCGTGTCAGCGCGTTGGTGGGTGTTGCCCCCTACAACCACGATTCCGGCACGATGAAAGGACAGCGGTCCATCTTCGGCGGGCGAGCGTCGGTCCGCTCGGTCCTTTACATGGCGACGGTCACCGCGATTCGTTGTAATCCCGTGATCAGGGCCTTCGCCGAACGACTGGAAAAACTGGGCAAGGCCAAGAAAGTCCAGATCGTGGCCTGTATGCGTAAGCTACTTGGCTTTCTCAACGTAATGATTCGCGATCAGCTAAGCTGGAATCAATTAAACGTGGTCAAGACCCTTGAAAATTAACACAGGTGCTTGGCGGT
>PMAK01000267.1 GCA_003153655.1 Phycisphaerales bacterium | reverse complement strand
TAACACAGGTGCTTGGCGGTTTACTCTCCCTTCGCCTTGGCAGACCAATCAACCGCCTCAATCGCGGCCACGACATCCGGCGGAAGATCAGGAATCGCCGACCCCGCAAATCGCGGCACAAAACAAAGAACCGAAACCTTCCCCCACTTCTCAATCGCCCGCGGATTCGTCTCCTCCGCGGCCGGCGGCGTCTCAGTCGGAAACTGATTAATCACCACACCCGCAACCGAAACACCCGCATGACGCAGAGCCTCAACTGTCAGCAGCGTATGATTGATTGTCCCCAAACCCGGCCGCGCCACCACCACCGTCGGCAGCCCAAGCCACTTCGCGATATCGAGAACAGTCAGCTTCCGATCCACCGGAACAAGAATTCCGCCGATCCCTTCAACGATCAGCACATCACTTTGCTTGCACATCGCCTGAATAGCCGAGTCAATGGCATTCCACTCAATCTTCTGCCCAGCCCGTTCAGCGGCAATCGCCGGCGCAAGCGGCTCGGCAAACCGCTGCGGGCAAATCGTGTTCAGCGGAAACTTCGCATCCGCATGATGTGCCAGAAATTCCGCGTCCTCGCTCACCAACCCCTCCCGCCGCCGAACGCATCCTGTCGCCATAGGCTTACAAACCGCCGTCCGAGCCCCCCGGCGTGAAAACCAGCTTGCGATCGCCGCCGCCACCAATGTCTTACCGACGCCCGTATCGGTGCCGGTGACGAAAAGGCCGGGAATTTGCGGGCGGGTAAGCATGGCTGGCAAAACTGACTGCGACACCTATCATTATGCCTAATCATGGAACGACGTAAATTCGGCAACACAAATCTCGAAGTTTCCGCCATCAGCCTCGGATGCTGGCCATTCGGCGTCGATTGGTGGGGACACCACACCGACGAGCAGGCCCTGAGCCTCATGAAATTCGCCTTCGACCAGGGAATCACCTTCTACGACTGTGGCGACGCCTACGGCAACGGCCGCGCGGAAATTCTGCTCGGCCAATTCCTTAAAACCGTCCCGCGAGACAAAGTCGAGATCGGCTCAAAATTCGGCTACGACATCTACAGCGATCCCGGCGAGCCCGGCAGTCATCGTGAGCGAAAGCAGGATTTCTCCCCCAAATTCCTCCGCTTCGCCCTGGAAAAATCCATGCAGCGCCTCGGCACGGATGTGATCGACCTATACATGGCCCACAACATCAAGCTGCCGCAATTCCGCGACGATGTCTTCGCCGAACTTGAGAAGATCAAGGACGAGGGAAAGATCAAAGTTTGGGGCGTCTCACTCGGGCCGGCCATCGGCTGGCGCGAGGACGGAATCGAAGCGATGACCCATCATAACGCCAAGGCTGTTCAGACAGTTTACAACCTGTTCGAGCAAAATCCCGGCCGCGAATTTTGCGAAACCGCCCGTGCAATGCGCGCCGGCGTCCTCGCCCGCGTTCACGACAACAGCAGCATTCTCAAGGACAAGGTTCGCATCGATACGGAAATCGGAATCAGCGATCACCGCAAATTCCGCGACCAATCCTGGAAAATATACGGCCTGAAAAAACTGGAACTCGTCCGCCACTACGCTTCGGATCACGGAATGAACGTCCACCAACTCGCCTGCAAATGGCTGCTGATGGATTCAGCCCTCACCAGCATCACCGGAACATTTCTCAATGAAGAAGAAATCCGCGAAGCCGCCGAATCCGTGGACAAGCCGGCCCTGAATGCCGCCGAGATGCGCCAGCTTGCTGAAGATTACGCGCGCGATTGGAGCCTCGGCGACGAAGCCCATCCGTGTGATCTCAAAAGCAGTGCTTCCCCGACCGGATCGGTGCGCAGCAGCTATGTTCCATCGCCGATGCTGATCGCGTGAGATATTCATGTCAACGTTGCGTTACGTTGTTCTGCATCACAGCGATATCAATGAGCCGCATTACGATCTGATGATCGAAACCGCGCCCGGCTCAGATTTGGCAACTTGGCGTGTATCCCATTGGCCGCCTGGGGTGAATGACGCATTCACGCCGCTGCCGCCCCATCGCAAGGATTATCTCGAATACGAAGGTGCGGTTTCAGGCAATCGGGGAAAAGTGCTTCGCGTGGCGTCCGGTATCCATCAGATCCTGGAGAATTCTCCCACGCACTTTGTGATCTATCTCGACGAAGACCACNNCCAAATCAAACTCACACGCTGATTGACGCCACACAATGCGCATAAAAAAAGATGCCATGGAGTCTCTCGGCTCTCCACGGCACCCAGGGAAGGAGGATCGTTACTATCCAATAATACGATATGTTGTGAACCCAGGTTCCCATTCTGACGAAAATTAGAAGAGTCAGGCCCACCTGTTTTCTCGCCGAAGCTGGACGAACGCAAGTAATTTACTAACAGTTACTTATGAAATTAATTGGCGGAATTACCAATGAAAACGACATTTGCCAACCGATAAGATGAGGCATATAGTTAACTCATGCAATTATTGCCAGATGGAAACAAATCGGCTGCCAGCGGCATAAAGCCGGGCGCCCAGCCACCTCTGGATGAATGTGCTTGCGCACTCCTGGATATCATACCTCCTATCGCCAGGACCATCCGGAAGATGATGCGTCAACATCGTTTTGCCGGGCTCTCCATCCCGCAATTCAGGACATTGGGGTTGCTCAGTTTTTCGCCACAGGCGTCGCTTTCGTGCGTCGCAGATTATATCGGTTCCTCTCTCCCGGCCGCCTCGCGCATGATTGATGGACTGGTTTTAAAGAAACTGGTGGGGCGCAAGGAGTGCTGCCACGATCGCCGCCAGATTTCATTGGTGTTGACGCCGTTGGGACGCAGCGCATTCATCGAGTCGCGCCAAGCCGCCCAGCGTCAACTCGGCGAGCAGTTGACCGGACTCTCGGAGAACAAGAAAAAGTGCGTCATTGAGGCGATGGGATATCTCGGCGAAATTTTCGGCAGCGATGCCGACAATCTTCCACCCGAGATCGCCTCTGTCACCAAGAACGTTTCTGAACGAGCCTGATTATGTGGATTGTCCGTCTAGCTCTTCGTCGTCCCTACACATTCGTCGTCGCCGCGATGCTGGTCTTCATCCTCGGCGTGCTGACCATCCTCCGCATGCCGACCGATATCTTTCCCGAGATCAACATCCCCGTCATCGCGGTCGCGTTCAACTATTCCGGCATGACCCCGAGCGACATGGAATCACGCATCGTCACGCCATACGAACGCATTCTCCCCACCATCGTCAGCGGCATCGAGCATACCGAAAGCCAATCGCTCACCGGAATCTCGGTCATCAAGATTTTCTTCCACGAGAATGCGGACATCCACGATGCGATGGCTCAGGTAACGTCGATCTCACAGACGATCCTCAAGTCCCTTCCGCCCGGAACCCAGGCCCCGCTCATCATCCGCTATAGCGCATCCGACGTGCCGATTATTCAGCTCGGCATGAGCAGCGACCGCATGGCCGAGCAGGATATCTTTGACGTTGTGAACACGACCGTCCGCATCAATCTCGCCTCGGTCCAGGGCGCTCAAATGCCGTGGCCCTATGGCGGCAAAGCGAAGCAGGTCATGGTGGATATCGACCCCCAGCGCCTCTATGCCTGGGGCATTTCTCCGTCGGAGGTCGTCAACGCCATCAGCGCACAGAACCTGATTCTTCCCGCGGGCAGCGCCAAATTCGGCGTCAATGAAATGCCCATTGTGCTCAATGCCAGCCCGGGCGTGATCGACGAACTCAACAATCTCCCGATCAAAACCGTCAAGGGAATTCCCGTTTACATCAAAGATGTTGCTCATGTGCGCGATGGATTCCAGGTGCAGCAAAGCATCGTGCATGCCGACGGCAAGCGTGGCGTATTACAGGTCATTTTAAAAGCCGGTGGCGCTTCCACGCTGGACGTGGTAAGTCGCCTCAAGGCGGCTCTTCCCGCCGTTGAAGCACTCTGCCCGCCGTCGCTGAAAATCACGCCCCTCTTCGATCAGTCGATTTTTGTGAGCGCCTCCGTCACTGGCGTCGAGCGCGAAGCCGCCATCGCCGCCGGCCTGACCGCGCTCATGATCCTCATCTTCCTCGGAAGCTGGCGCAGCACCCTCATCGTCGTCATCTCCATTCCGCTTTCGATCCTCGTATCCATCATCGTCATGAGTTGGCTCGGTGAGACCCTGAACGTCATGACCCTCGGCGGACTCGCGCTCGCCGTCGGAATTCTCGTGGACGACGCCACCGTGGAAATCGAAAACATCCATCGAAATCTACATCAGAAAAAACGACTCGTTCAGGCCATCCTTGATGGCGCATCCCAGATCGCCGTGCCGGCGTTCGTTTCCACGCTCTGCATTTGCATCGTCTTCGTCCCCGTGCTCTTCATCAGCGGAGCGGCCAAATTCCTCTTCGTGCCTCTGGCCATGGCCGTCGTGTTCGCCATGCTCACAAGCTACCTGCTGAGCCGAACGCTCGTCCCGACGATGGTGCATTATCTGCTGGCCAGTGAAGTCGAAATCTACGGCGGCAAGCTCGATCCAAATGATCCCCACGCCGATCGGCACAAGGCTGAGGAACTCGATCCCCATAAACAACATCCGCACGTGACCCTGGCATCAAGCATTTACTGGGTGGCAACCCGAATTGGCACGGTTGTCCTTGGATTGCTCGTCCTGCTTGGCATCGTCGCCGCCCTCCCCGGTTCATGGACCGCCCCGCTGGCGAAAGTCTTACCTGATGGCCTGGGCGCTTCCATCTCCGCGTTTCATCAGCATCCCTGGCAGCAATTTCACCCCGTTTCCTGGATCTGGGACCTCTTCTACCTCTTGCTCGCCCTATTCGCGATTGTTCTGACTTACTACGCCCTTCAGAACAGTCTGATCTGGCGATTTCATGAAGGATTCAACGTTCGATTCGAAAAACTCCGCGATTACTATGGCGGCCTGCTCGCCCTGGCGCTCGAGCATCCCATGGTCACGGTCGTTGGCTTTGCGTCGATGGTGCTGATCTCCTGTTGCTTGTTTTTCCTGATCGGCACTGATTTCTTCCCGACCGTTGATGCCGGCGAAATTCGCCTCCATCTTCGCAACCCGCCCGGAACACGCATTGAAGAGAGCGAGCAAATCTTCGGCAATGTCGAACGCGCCATTCGCAATGACATCCCCGCCAGCGAAATCGACACGCTTCTCGACAACATGGGCATTCCCAACAGTTCCATTAACCTCTCCCTCAGCGATGGATCGCTCATGTCGCCGGCCGATGGTGAAATCCTTATTTCGCTCAAACCCGATCACCGGCCCACGATCGATTACATGGATATCCTCAACGCCGATCTGCCCAAACGGTTTCCGGCCCAAACCTTCTTTTTTCAGCCGGCGGACATCGTGACGCAAGTGCTCAATTTCGGCATCGCCGCCCCAATTGACGTTGAGATCGACGGGCCGCAGCCCAATGAGCCAAAAAACCTTCAGATCGCTCAGAGCGTCCTTAAAAAAATCCGCGCGCTGCCCGGCGCATCCGATGTTCGGCTCGAGCAGGTCCCCGACGCCCCCGATATACGCGTAAACGTCGATCGCACCCTGGCCAGCGAGGTCGGCGTCACCCAGCAGCAGGTCGCCAATGACATGCTAGTGTCGCTCAGCGGCACTGCCCAGCTTTCTCCAAACTTCTGGACCAACCCCAACACCGGAGTTCAATACAACGTCCTGGTCCAGACGCCTCAGTACAAGATGGATGCCATGTCCGATCTGACCGATTCGCCCATCGTTCCCCCGGGCGCATCCGGCAGTCAGGATGTGATGCAGCGGACCCAGCTTTTGGGAAATCTCGCCAGCATCGTCCCCGGCCGTTCTCCCAGCAATATCACCCACTATCAGGTGCGCCCCACCTATGACATTCTCGCGGGGGTTCGCCACACCGACCTCGGCTCTGTCGCATCTGGCGTCGACAAAATCGTCGCCGAAGCCCGAAAATTTCTCCCCCGCGGCAGCAGCATCACTCTTCGCGGACAAGTTCAGAGCATGCACGACTCCTTCAGGGATATGTCGTTCGGCCTGATCTTCGCGATCTTGCTGGTCTACCTGCTTATGGTCATCAATTTCCAATCCTGGATCGATCCGCTGATTATTCTGATGGCGCTGCCCGGAGCGCTGTCCGGCATTCTCTGGATGCTCTTCCTCACCGGAACCACGTTGAATGTCCCCTCGCTGATGGGCGCGATCATGAGCATCGGCGTCGCCACCTCCAACAGTATTCTGCTGATTACCTTCGCCAACGATCAGCGCCGCGACGGACACAATGCGCATGATGCCGCCCTCACAGCCGGCATGACGCGCCTCCGTCCGGTCATCATGACCGCCCTGGCGATGATCATCGGAATGCTTCCGATGTCCCTGGGCCTCGGCGAAGGTGGCGAGCAAAACGCCCCGCTCGGCAGAGCCGTCATTGGCGGGCTGTTTCTGGCGACTGTCGCCACCCTGTTTTTCGTCCCAGTCGTTTACAGCAGACTACGAGTTAAAGCTCCACAAACAAAAGTGGAAGAGGAGCTGAGATAGTGGAAACCCAGGTGCAAGATCCCCCTCGGCAACATCACGAAGTGGAAATTCGTACCGACAACCTCCCGCAATTCAGCGCGCGGAAGCTGATTGTCATCGGCACCGTCGTGCTCTCTCTGCTTGTAATTGCCTTCTTCGCGCGTTTCATTCCCCAGCGCATACACGATCGCAACCTCGCGAAGCAGGCCGACGAGGCCGCCGGCGCGCCCCCGGTTGTGAATATTACGTTGCCCGAACCAATGGCTGTCGATTCAGACCTCAAGCTGCCCGCCGACGTGCGCGCCATGCAGCAAACCGCGATATACGCCCGCGTCGATGGGTACATGAAGCGATGGATGGTCGATATCAACGATCACGTCGAAAAGGGCCAGCTTCTCGCCGAAATCGAAGCCCCCGACACCGATGCTGAACTCGCCCAGGCCCAGGCTGCTCTGCAGCAGGCACAGTCCAATGTCGTCAAAGCCGTCGCCGACCTCTCGCTGGCCAATGCCACCTATGATCGCTATCACGGTCTGCTCGCATCCGGCAGCGTGACCCAACAAGACCTGGACACACGTCAATCGACCGCAAATCAGACGGCTGCCGAAAAGGCCGCCGCCGACGCCGCCGTCAAGAGCGCCCAGGCCACCGTGGAGCGCCTCACCGCCGAGCAGGGATTCGAGAAGATTACCGCTCCATTTTCTGGAACCATCACCTTCCGCAACTATGACGTGGGAGCGCGCATCTCTTCCACCGACACCGCTGCCGGACACGAAATGTTTGATATCGCCGACACGGATCGGCTGCGAATTTATGTCAACGTCCCCCAGGCATACATCAGCGCAATTCAGCATGGCCAAGCCGTACAATTTATTGCCCAGCGAAATTATGGCGACCGTCAGTTCACAGGCATTGTTGCCCGCACGGCCGGCGTACTCGATCCTTCGACGCGTACCCTTCTTACCGAGCTCGATTTTGACAACCATGATCATCTTCTCTGGGCCGGGATGTACGGCGAAGTCCATGTCGGCGTCCACCACGATCACCCCATGCTGACCGTTCCCACGCCGGCCATGCTTTTCGAGGCGAATGGCACGCAGGTAGCGGTCGTGGACGAGCAAAACCATATTCACTTTCGCCCCGTCACCGTCGGGCAAGACCTGGGTCAGAAGTTGGAAGTCGTCAGCGGACTGTCCGGCAATGAACGGATCGTCACCAATCCGGGTGAAAAATTGCTCGATGGAATCGAAGTCGAAGTCGCCACCCAACCGCAGGAAAAACCAAACCCACCCGCTGTCGCCGACGCAGGCGATTCTCATTCGGCGATGCATGATGATGCGCAAAGCAAAGTTGATCCCCCCGCCGACGGATCGGGAGGCGCGACCCGGTGATCCGTGATTCAGCCTCCAGCGCATTGCGCGTAGCCGCTCCCTGCCTGCGATCCTTCGTGGCTTCGTGCTTGTTTCTCGGCCTCCTTTCCGCCTGCGTCAATCAACGCGCGGAGGTGCAGACCTATCGCAAGGTCGTTGATACCGGTCTGCCGCGCCCAAAGTCTTATCAGCCGGGCCAGCCGCTTTCTCTCTCCCGCGCCATNNGGCGAAAACTATCTTCAGGCCCTGATCGCCAAGAATCGCGCGGTCTCCTATTTTCTGCCCACAATTTCGTTTCAGCCGGATTACACCATCGAGCAGGCCGGCGCCATCGGCACAACCACCGCCGGCGCGAATGTCTCTCCGCAAGTGGCCGCCACCGCCGGAGGCTTCAGAACCGACGGCAACACGCTTCAGCGGCTCGAAGCGCCAATCGTCGGCACGGCGAATCTCAGCTTCGTCTCCTATCCAAACCTGAAGAGCACCGAGCAAACCATCGTTCAGCAGCGTCAATTGCTCATCGACGCCCAGGCAACGGTCCTTCTCGAAGTCGCCCAGACCTATTACCAGGTCCTCCGCTCGGAACAGCAGGTCCAGGTCCTTCAAAATTCGCTGAAATTGCAGGAAGCAAGGCTCGCCGACGCCCAGAGCCGCTTCGCAAATCATTTATCCCTCGCCCTGGAGGTCGCACAAACCCGCGCGCAAGTTGCGTCCACCCAGGCCAATCTCACCCAAGCCGAAAGCGACGTGCGAAACGGACGGCACACGCTGGCGTTTCTTATTGGCGTCGCCGAAATCGATGGGCCGCTCATTGATGAAGTGGGGGTTCCCGATCACGTTTTGTCCATCGATGCGTTCCGCGCCACTGCCGCCGCCACCCGTCAGGATCTCCTCGCCGCCGACGCCGCCGTCCGCGCCGCCAAATACTCAGTCGATGCGGCCATCGCGCAATATTATCCCTCCGTCAGCATCAACGTCGCCGGATTCCTCTATCGCGAATATTTCTCGCAAGCCAGCAAGTGGGATGCGATCCTCGTTGCCAATCTCCCGATCTTCTCGGCTGGAATTATCGAAGCTGATGTTCGTCAGGCTTGGTCGCGTCTGCGTCAGGCGGCGCTATATCAGGCCGAGCTTCGCCGTCAGATCGACCGTGATGTGCAGATCGCATATGACAATCTGACCACATCTGAAAAATTGCTGGTGAGCTTCCAGCAGGAAGTCCAGGCCGCCAGCGATGCGCTGGACCAATCTCAACAATTGCTCCGCAATCAACTCGCCATTCCACTCGACGTGTTGACGGCTCAGGACACGCTCCTCACCGCCCAGTTGAATTACACAAGCGAAAATTTCAGCCGCGCGGTATTTTATCTCGACCTGCTTCGCATCACCGGACAACTGGCTCCGGATACTTCATCCCATTGGCATCCCAGCGCCATCGCTCACACCGCAACCCAGCCATCCACGTTGCCTGCCGGATATTGAAGCTGCAATCCAAAGTTTTCTCCCGCAAAACTTTCCCCGTATTGCGATTTCCGCCTTAATGCTAGGCTCATCTGGAATACGCCGGAGATCGCTCTGGCTGCCCTGTGTTTGCCACTTAACCCGAAATGGAGGAGACCCATGCGGTTTCCAACTTTGATTCTGGCCGCTTTTGGCGCTGCGGCGATATTTATTGGTGGATGTTCCACGGCTCCTGAAACCCGTTCAGAAAAGTCCGAGTTGACCACCGACGCCTCGGCGGCCGTACAAGACTTTAGAACCCAGGATCCCAGCCTCGGCAACTTGATCGACAATTCCTACGGATACGCCATCTTCCCATCAATCGGCAAGGGCGCTGTCGGCGTCGGCGGCGCATACGGCCAAGGCGAAGTCTATCAACAGGGCAAGCGCGTCGGATTCGCCGATATGACCCAGGCCACGGTCGGCGCCTCCGTTGGCGGCGAGACTTATGCCGAGTTGGTTCTCTTCCAAAATGCCGACGCTTTGCAGGCGTTTCAGGCAGGACAATTGACCTTTGCCGCTGATGCCTCCGCCGTCGCCGCCAAGGCCGGTGCGGGCGCAGATGCTAAATGGCAGCACGGCATGAGCGTCTTCATCGGTGTTAAAGGTGGTTTGATGACCGAAGCCTCGGTGGGCGGACAGAAGTTCAACTATCAGCCGCAGTGATTCACTCGCTTCGGCCGATTCGCTTGAGAAACTGATCTTCGGTCAGTATCTCAACGCCCAGCTCATGCGCCTTGGCGAGCTTGCTGCCGGCATCGTCACCCGCGACCAGGAAACTGGTCTTCCGGCTGACGCTGCCGGCGGCCCGGCCACCGAGATCTATAATCAACCGTTCAATCTCATCACGCTTCAGCTTTTGCAACGTTCCAGTCACAACGACCGTCTTCCCCTCCAAAGGCTTTTCAGCCGCGGATGTCTTCTCCATTTTCGGATCGATCCCAACGCGCTTTAGTTCCGAAATCGTGTGCCGCCCGGCAGCGCCATGAAAAAAATCATGCACCGATTTGGCAATCACATCGCCGATTTCATGAACGGATGAAAGCTGCTCTTCGGTGGCGTTCTCAATCGCATTCAAATCGCCGAAATGTTGTGCGAGGACAAACGCCACGCGATTCCCCACATGCCGAATCCCCAGCGCCGCCAGCAGGCGATCGAGCGACCGCGACTTACTCTGCGCGATCCCATCAATCACGTTCTGGGCGCTCTTCTCTCCCATCCGCTCAAGTTCCAGGATTTGCTCTTTCTTCAGCCGATACAAGTCCGCAAAGGTTTTAACCAGCCCCGCATCAATGAGCTGATCGACAAGTGCTTCACCAATATTCTCGATATCCATCTGATTGCGGCCGCAGAAGGATCGCAATCGCTCCCGCAATTGTGCCGGGCATTCCGGATTCACGCAGCGAATAAACGGCGAATCCTCATCCTTCTCCACTTTCGACCCGCAAGATGGACACTTCGTAGGCGGCTCAACGAGCTTCGCCCCCTTCGGCCGCTTCTCCGGCACCCCCTGCCGAACGTACGGAATCACCTCCCCCGCCTTCTCCACCACCACCGTATCGCCGACATGCAAATCAAGCTTCCGGATCTGATCGATGTTATGCAGCGTGGCATTCTGAACGGTTGTTCCCGCAAGAAACACCGGCTCCAGCCGCCCCACCGGCGTCAGCGTCCCCCCGCGTCCCACCTGCCAATCCACCGCTTTCAGGATCGTTTGAATCTGCTCGGCCGCATACTTAAACGCAATCACCCAACGCGGCGCCTTGCTCGTCGCCCCAAGCTTTTCGCGCTGCGCGAACGAATCAACCTTAACAACCATCCCATCCGTCTGATACGCAAGACTGCCGCGGATTTCCGCAAATTCCTCAATTGCCGCGATCACCTCATCAATCGACTTCACATGCTTCGTATGTTCGCCCACCGGAACGTGCCACCGCTTAAACACCTTCAGCAATTCCCAATAGCTTTGCGTCTCCAGCGGCTCAACCTGCCCCAGTCCATGCGCGACAAACCGCAGCTTCCGTGTCGCGGTGATCTTGGGATCAAGCTGTTTCAGCGCCCCAACAGCCAGGTTCCGAGGATTCTTATAAATCTCCTCCCCCACCGCCTCCCGCTCCTTGTTCAGTTGCTGAAAAACAGCATTGGACATGTAGATCTCGCCCCGAATCTCCACGACCCGAAGAACATCCTTCTCTCCGTGCAAATGCAACGGAATGGATTGAATCGTTCGCGCATTCGATGTGATATCATCCCCGCGCTGGCCATCCCCGCGCGTCGCCGCCTGGATGAGTTGTCCATCCTCATACCGAAGGCTGGCCGCAACCCCATCAACCTTTGGCTCAATAACGTATTCAATCGCTTCCCCCTCACCCAATCCCTTCCGCACCCGCGCATCAAACGCCCGCACCTCTGATTCATCATACGTATTATCAATGCTCATCATCGGCACGGCATGCTCGACAGTCTCAAAACCCTCCACCGGCTGCCCACCCACCCGCTGCGAAGGCGAATCCGCCGTCAGCAGCTTCGGATTCTCTTTCTCCAATTCGATCAACTCGCGCATCAGCGCATCAAACGCAAAATCGCTGATCTGCGGCTTTCCCTCGACATGATAGAGATGATTGTGCTGCTCCAGCTCCTGCCGGAGTTTCTTGATTCTCTGCTCAGCGGTTGAAGCCATGGGGATAGTTTAATAAATTTCGGTATCAAAAGAGAAATGCAACCCCGATTACATCGGGGTCGCATTTGCATTCATCCCATCAACCCCCGCAATGTCTCAAGATTAACCTCATCCCACAACCGCCCCGACGGATGCTTATCTTTAGGCGTCTCCAGAATCTTAGGAATCCCCAAAAACGCCTCCTCGCGAACAAACGGAATAAACCCCTCCTTCCCAATCTTTCCCAAGCCGATATGGTCATGCCGATCCACCCGGCTGCCGAGATCCTTCTTCGAATCATTCAAATGCAGCACCTTCACGCGCCCAAGCCCGACCATCGATTCCAATTCCTTACGAAATTTAGCATACCCCTTCCCCCGAAAATCATATCCCGCCGCAAAAAGATGCGCCGTGTCGAGACATACCCCAAAATGGCTCGGCTCTTTTGATCGTGAAATAATCTCCGCCAGATGCTCCAGCTTGTAACCCAGCGAACTCCCCTGCCCAGCCGTGATTTCCAGGCAGGTGACAACCTCCTCAACCCCCGGCGCCGCGTAGGCCCGATCCAGCCCCGCAGCCACCCGCCTCAATCCCGCCTCTTCACCTGAACCAACATGCGCCCCCGGATGCGTCACCAGATACGGAATCCCCAGCAGCGCGCACCGCGAAAGCTCCTCGATAAACAAATCTATACTGGCATTCCAAAGCCGATCATCCGGCGAAGCCAAATTGATCAGATAACTGTCGTGACTCACGGTCTGACGAAATCCAAGCCGTTTGCAATGCGTTTTCCAAGGCTCTATCGCATCAGCCGTCAGCGGCTTGCATTTCCACTGCTGCTGATTCTTCGTAAACACCTGCACCGTGTCGAACTGAAGCCGCTCCGCTTCAAGCAGCGCCAAGTGAAGTCCCCCCGCGATGGAAAGATGTGAGCCGAACACTCAAGCGGCAGTATAACACTCAGGCAAGACCTTCGGCAGATCAGCCATCGACTGGATAACAACATCAGCCCCCGCGGCCCGCAAGCGTTCCGCGTGGCCCGGCCCGCAGTGGCTTCCCCCAACAAACCCAACCACGCGCATTCCCGCCGCCTTCGCTCCGACAACGCCCGAATGGGAATCTTCGATCACCACGCATTCCAATGGATCAACTTTCATTTGCGCCGCCGCATACAGGAATAAATCCGGCGCAGGCTTCCCCCGCGCCACCATGCTCGCGCTATAGAGGCTGCCGCCGAAATAATCGCGCAAGCCAGTCAGTTCCAACGAACGCACGATCCGATGCAGCGGACTGGACGACGCAATGCACCGCTTCGCGCGAAGCTGTGAAACCGCCTCCAGTATGCCAAGAATCGGCTGCAGTTCCATCTCAAATGCCGCCATGATTCGCGCCTGCCGAAGCTCATTCAAACCCGGTTGCGGCTGACGCTGATATTGTTCCGACAAAGTCACCAGCATCGACTTGGCAGAAGTCCCGACAAATCGCCGCGCCATTTCCTCCGGCGTAACCGGAAACCCCGCATCGCTCAGGCACGCAGCGTCCTCCCGGCAAGCGATCACCTCGCTGTCCACCAGCACCCCATCGCAATCAAAAATGACCAGCGATACTCGCCCGCCTCGGCTGATCTCCACTGATTTAGAACTATCACAACCCGTCGTTGCCATTCCCGTTCTTTCCCTGCGGCTTGCCGCTCTTTTCAATCATCTCATGCGCGGCAGGCAACGTGAGAAACTCAACATGCCCATCACCAAACAGCATGTTCATCCCATCGCCGCCGTGATCTTTGTCCTTTTCGTAGCAGACGACCGTTGAGGGTTGCTGCCCCTGCACCATCCCCGCCCCGACATAAACGTAATCCGAATTGCGATTAACCCAATCCGCCGCCTGATCCGGCGTCATCCCCGGTGGAGGCTGAGAGTTGGTATCAGGACAAACAAAAACGCTCGCGGTAATGTCCTCGGTTTTAATCAGCGTGCCCAGGTCCGGAGGATATTTTCCATGATTGTCGTTGCTGTACAGTAAAATCGCCTGTCCGATCTGACGGAGATTGCTGGCGCATTTGACCCGGTTCGCCGTTTCCCGCGACCGATTCAAGCTCGGAAGAAGAATGCTCATCATCATCGCTGACTGTCCCATACCAATGCTCGCCACGCTTTGCGCCGATCCCAACGCATTGGCTCCGGGAAACGGCTCGATCGCCCTGAAATGAAAACCCGCATCATCGCTCCAGCCCACCGACCCGGCCGGTTCCAGCTCGGGCAACAACCGGTTCAGCGGCGGCAAAATCATCGGCGGCGAATGCGCTCCGAATAGATCGCCGATGCCAAAATAGAGCCGGTTGATCGCCAGACAAACCTGATAGCTGTCCGGAACCGTCTTCGGCAAATCAACATAACCAAAGCTGCTGAACGCCGGCGGCGCGTTCACCTTTTGAAGCACCGCCTGGAAATCGGAATTGTCCTGAATCGATTTGGCGTCAACCGCCCGATCCATCGCCGAAACCACCATCTGCGGAAAAAGACCGATGTACAACGTTCCATTCTTAATCGCCCAGGATGGTGTAACCAGCGGCGTCGCCAGGAAATGAACCGTCGTCCCTTCAATCGCCTCCTGCCGAAACTCCACCGTCATCTTCGTATCCTGGCCCTGCATCATCTGTTGTTGGATCATGGCGTTGGCCATCTTCTCCAGAGTCGTCATCGACGTCTGCAACTGTTCCGGATTGCGAGGCCGATTGACGATCGTTATGCCCAGAATCCCCTCGCCGACTGTCTCCGGATCAATGAAATATCCCCATTGCGGCCCCATCGCGGCGAGAAAATCCTTGTCAATGTCAAACCCCAACATCTGGTTCACCTGCCCAAGACCCTGCTGAATCTGCGTAGCCTGTTCCGGCGTGATTTGCTCGAAGAGCCGAACGGCCTTGGTAAACAACCCATCCAGATCGAATGAGCATGCCCCGGCGGTGGTTGACGAAGCAGGAATGAGCTTGAGCAATTCCGGCGCGAGCGGCTCAGCATCACACATCGCCATCAATCCGTGCCGCGGCGCCGGCGCAATCACATCAACCTTCGATGCCCAATTCTTCCCGTCCAGGCCATCGGTGGCTGCGATTACTTTCAAATCGTCCAAACCCAGCGCGACTCGCGCCTGAGACCAGATCTGCTTCGCCTGCGGCGGCCCATAAATTTGAACCGCATCATTGATCGTATTCGTCACGGCGGTCGCATTCACATAAAGCGCAGCCGCCGGATCTTTACCGAGATTCCCCATCGCCGACTGGAACGCCGCGTTTTTCGAAAGCGGACTGTCCATCTGCTCGGGAAACGTAAAGTCGCTCACCACCACCAGCGTTCCAATCGCCCGGCACGTAAATGGATTTCCCTGTGGTGCCTGCTGAAGCAGTTGATTGACTTCCGTGACGATTTTGTCCGCATCGGGGCCGGCATCGCAAATCAAAGCCACCTTCGGCAGCGGCGCGCCAGGCGTCATACCACCGAAATAAAACGCGGATGGATGCCTCGCCAGCGGCGTGAGAATATCCACCACCCGCTGAACCTGCTTCGCGGATTCCGCATCCTTCTCGGCAATCACGTTGATCAGGCGTGGAATCGAATCATGAACAAACTGTCCAAGCTGCGACGCATCCAAAACCGCCTTCAGATGCGATTGGTCATAACCCGGCCCAATCGAATCGGTTCCGATCCACCCGACGTAAATCTCCGCGTCCCCGGGAACGCGATCTGCCAATGCCTGCCCAAATGACGCAGCCGGCGTAATCAACGCGGCAAAGATAAATGTGTATATAAATCGCATGGCGGTCTCCAGAAAGGTTGGCCGCATCCTGACATGACCCGCGGCCTCGTGCAAGTAAATTCAGTCATCCCCCCCGTTCATTTCCCGATGCAGAATTTTGAAAATATCTTCCCCAGAATATCGTCGGGAGTCAC
The DNA here is from genome assembly GCA_003153655.1 of Phycisphaerales bacterium. Lineage (GTDB taxonomy): Bacteria > Planctomycetota > Phycisphaerae > Tepidisphaerales > Tepidisphaeraceae > PALSA-1353. Next base: position 4,286 of record PMAK01000267.1, on the reverse strand, counting down.
CACGCCCAGAATCTGCCCCAGCGCGTCCAATGCCCCGCGTAATTCCGCCGCCAGCAACTCCGGCACATTCCCGACATTCCGTGCCTGATTGAGCGCCGACAGGGCTTCCGACAGACATTGTAAATGCCGGGTTGTCAGTATCAGACTCGCGCCGCGAGCATCAGCTCCGAACGCCGCTCGATCCAGTTCATCGCGCAGTGCATCAATGCCCGATCCCATGATCGCGCTGATAAGAATCCCCGTACAATCCGACGCCGCACCTTGGAGCATGTCCCCCTTCGATACAACTCGCACATCCGCCGGACGAGGCAAGTCCACATCCGGCCGGTCGTCCGTTGCGTCGCGCACGAGCACCAGCACATCCGCCTGCTCCATCGCGCGAAAAGCCATCTCCCGCATTTGGTTGTCAATGTCACATTCAGCTGGCGATTGCGAAGCCTCGCGCGATGCGCCAATCCCTGCCACATCCACTAGACGCACAACCCCCCTCGCCAGGACAATATCCACCGAAAGCGCATCGCGCGTCGTTCCCGGTCGCGGCGACACAATCGACCGCCTCCGACCCGCCAACACATTCGTCAGTGTGCTCTTCCCCGCATTTGGCCGCCCCGCCAGCACGATCATCGGCTCATGCACCAGCTTCTCAAATCGCCCGCTCTCGGCCACAAGTGATTCAAGTTGTAAAACAATTTCGTCGATTCGCTTGCCCGCATCCGCCGATGTAAGAAATTGAATCCCTTCGTCCGCGAAATCGATCCCCGCCTCCACCAGCGCCAAAGATTCCGCCAACATATCCATCGCCGGCCGCAAGCAGCGCGCGAGTTCACCCGCCATCCGCTGCCGGGCCCCAGCCAAATGCTGCGAATTTTGCGCCGCAATCGCCGCCGCCACGCCTTCTGCCTGGGCCAGATCCAGCTTCCCGTTGAAGTAGGCCCGAGCCGTAAATTCCCCCGGCTCCGCGATCCGCGCCCCAAGACCGACAATCCAATGCAGCAGCATCCGCGCCAATAGCGGATTCCCCGGCACATGAAATTCAACCAAATCCTGCCCCGTATAACTCCGCGGCCCAACGAACGAATAAACCCAGCCGGAACACAACAACCCCGCAAATCTCAATTCGGTCTTGATTGCGCTGAAAGCATTCCCCGCCGACTTCACCCCGATGTCTTCAGCAATCCCCCGCGTCCCCGGCCCACTGACGCGCACCACAATCCTCGCCCCGCGTCCCACGGACGAACCATTCGCCACGATCGTGTCGTCGATGAACATGAGGGGGGGATTTCTGGTTGCCGCCTATTTCTTATTCTTCTTCTCCGCCTCGCGGCGAATCTCCTCAGCCTTCTCCTGAAGTTTCGCCCACCAACCCCAGATGCCGCCCTTCTTCGTCTCCTGCGGAAGTTCCATCTTCTGCTGCTGCTTCCCTTGTCGCGTCGGCTTCACATCCACGATCACCTTGCCCGCCTTCTCACGTTCGTCACGCTGCCTGATATGCTCGCGAATCCGCTTGCTCTCAACGATCGCAATCGACGAACTCGTCAAAATGTACAAATTCAACCCGCTCGGCATCCAATAAAAAAACAGCGAGAACAGCAGCGACATATACCGCATCATCTTCTGCTGCGACGCTTGCTCCGGCGTCAGGCTCGGCGGCTGCGGCTGCAATTTCTGCTGAAGGAACATCATCACCGCCACAATCAGCGGCAACACATTCAACGAAATAACCTTCATTCCAACCAGCGGCACCGTGAACGGATGCGCATCCCACGAAATCAAGCGATCCGGCCGCGCCAGATCATGAATCCATGTCCATCCCCATAAAAACGGCGCTTGCCGCAGCGCCATGTCATTCTGTAACGCCGAATAAAGCGCGATCCAGATCGGCGTTTGCAAAAACATCGGCAGGCATCCCAGAAACGGCGCGATCCCCATCTCCTTGTGCATCTCCATCTGCGCCTTGGCCAAAGCCTCCTTGTCGTTGGCGTATTTCTTCTTCAGCCGTTCCAACTCAGGCCCCATTTTTTGCAGTCCGAGCATGGAAACCTGCGAGTATTTGCTGATCGGATGCAAAATCGCCCGCACAAGCACCACCAGCGCGATGATGGACAATCCCCAATCGCGCAGGAAAAAATGGAAAAACTGCAGCAGATCCACCAGCCGATCCACCAGCCATTGCGGCGCGCAAAAAGCGCACATGCTCCCGGAGGTCGTCAAAAGCGGGCTATAATTACGCGGAAAATCGCTGTAATAATCCCCCTCCAGAAGATCGCGGTCCTTCGGCCCAAAAAATACTTTCAGCGGCACATCCAGTGACTCCCCGCCGGCCAGTGAAAAATCCGCCGTCTGAAAATCCAGCACCGCCTCGCGGTCATTTGATTCCGCATCCGGATTCAGGCAACGCGCCTGAACCTTCGCGATCTGTCCTTCATTTTCCGACAGCACGATCCCGGCGAAATAATTGCTCGTAGCCCCCGCCCACAAAAATTTATATCCCTTATAGACCGAAAGATCCTTCTCCGCCGTCGCCCCAGGCTTGAACTCGCTGAGAGAATCCCGATTGACTTCGATTGCCTTGTCACCCTTGTCATACCCAGAGACGAGTTGCCGATCGTCCATCCGCTCCATCTCGCGCGCCGGCATCGTCGGGCCGTTGAATTCGAGGTGAACATTGCTCAGCGGCCGCGTCGTCTCGTTTTGCAGGTGATACGTGACGGTAACCTCATAACCTGCCGCAGTATTGTCCCGATTTTTCTCCGGTCCCCGGCTCTGCAACTGGTAAGTCTTGCTGATACGCAGCAAAGGAAGATGGTTTAGCCCCGTAACATCCAGCCCATACGTCGCCGTCGTGTTTGTCGATGCCGGATCGAGCCGCCAATCCGCCGAATCTAAATCGACGCTCTGGTCTCCGATGACCACACTTCGCGTCGCCATCGCCAGTTGATCTTTGGCATCCGCATATGGCTGCTGAAACGAATACACCCCCTTGGCGTCAACATCCTTGTAGGAGTTGACCGTCACTTGATCCAGCCCTGCCCCACGCGGATCGATCTCAAGCCCAAGCCCATATTTCGGATCGTTCGGCCGATCAGACCCGAGCAGCGTCGGCGTCCCCGATGGCCGCGTGCCCGCGATCAGCAGCGCCGATGTCGGCTCAGTGCTGATCGACTGTAACGTGGTCGCCGCCTCGCCGGCCCGCTTCGTGCTCGGCTGCGTAGCCGAATTCTGTTCCGATGGCGTCTGATCCAGCGTACCGGCGTAATCCCAGTTCGGATGATTCGGATAGACGTAGTACTTCAGAAAAAGCCCGTAGCCGATGCTGAGCAAAACCACTACCGCCATCCCTATGACTGTCTTCTTATTATCCATGAAATTCTTTTTCTGCTTTCCCCTCGGGAGAGCTCATCTCCCATCCAACAGCCGGCTTCCTAAAAAATTGTCCAGTTCGTTGATCGCCTCAACTTTTTTCACCGTCGTATCCACGTCATATACCAGCCGCACAAACTCAACCTGCGTATCCGTCACCACCACAAAACTCGTTCGCGGATCGCGATCGCGCGGCTGACCAACCGATCCCACGTTGATGATCGCCTTCTCGTCGGTCAAATCGAATTTGTAATCCAATTCGTCCGGGCTGTAAAAGTCCGGCCCTTCCAGAAAAACGCCCGGCACATGCGTATGACCCACAAAACAGAGCCGGTCAAACCGCTCGAAAATGCTCACAAACTTTCCCGGATTGGTGTAAATGTCGTCCGGGAAAATATATTCATTGATCGGCCGCCGTGGCGAAGCGTGTACTGCGACAAAATCATTCGTCCGCAGCCGCACCGGCAGATTGCCCAAAAACTTCCACCGGTTCGCCCGCCGCTGCACATCCGGATCATTCTCAAAGCACTGCCGCGTCCAGTAGCACGCCTGCTCCGCCCCCTGATTAAAATTGAACGGCTCGTAAAAAACTGCGAAGTCGTGATTCCCCATCAACGCCGCCCGGCACCGATTGGCGACCAAGTCCAGACATTCCATCGGATTCGGGCCATACCCAACAATATCCCCGAGACAAACAATGTGCTGAATCCCCCGCCGGTCGATTTCCGCCAGAACGGTGGTAAAAGCTTCAAGATTGGCGTGAATATCACTGACGATGGCGAACATGCCGAACGTTCCTCGTCCGGCAATGGCCGGGAGCCTATTTCAATCAAAAACGCCACCGAAAGCCGGGCAAAGGATGGTAAGGAGGGGGGTTGGTTACGTCAAACCAGGAAGAATGCCGAATGTTGTACCGGAGTAGAACT
>PMAK01000070.1 GCA_003153655.1 Phycisphaerales bacterium | reverse complement strand
AAAATGGACTGAACGGTTACATTTTTTTCCGAGAGGTTTGTCAGCAGGTGGAGGAATTCTTTGAGTTGCGCGGCCAGGAAGAGTTGGATGTCGCCTTCGGGGACTTTGTTTATGTAGGTGCCGAATTCGGCGGCGTGTTCGGTGGGGTCGGGGCGGGTGATTGTGGGGGTTGGCATTTGATTATCGTATCAAGGAGCGTTTGTCTCGCCACTTGTTTTTAGGAGCCGCGAAGACGCTGAGACGCAGAGACGCGGAGACAGACGCAGAGTCCCGGCGCGCCGGGATTTGCCACGGTTCGACCGGGCTCACCGAAGTCAGATATAATACGGATTCCACTTGANNTTTTTCTGTGGGATCCGTATAAATCAGATTCACACAGATAAAATTCAATAGATGGATTGTCTGTTGAAGTAGAAGGGCGTCTCCGCGGTCCAATTTATTTTTTTTGTGACTATGAAGGTCCACGGTCTTCCAGTTCGTAGAGTCTTGGGCCTATGCGCTGGTTGGCCCATTTGAGGGATTTGTGCAGGGTGTATCCGAATATACAAAGCAGGATGATCAAGGCTGCCAGGGTGATGAAATGTTTTGGGCGCCATCTTCTAAGCGTTGATCCGTAGGCGATCAGCGCCAGCATGGACCCCACCGTGACGACGGCGTCGTAGCTGGCTCGTTGCCAATAGGGGCCGCCGAGGTGGAGCCACATGCCGAACTCGTCGAACGTTAGGCCGAGGCCTACGCCGTAGACCAGGGCGGTGAGGGAGAGTTTTACTCCGGTGGGGCGGCCGAAGATCAGGACGCCGCCGGTGATGCTGAGCAGGAATATTCCGTAGTTGAGGTGATGGACGTGGGTTCCGCTGACGTGGAAGAATAGCTGGGGCGGAAGTTTTCCATCCATGATGAAGATGACGAGGATTCGCGCGGTGACGAAGGTGAAGACGAAAGCCGCGAGGACCAGCCGTGCGAGGTGGTTTCGCAATTTGGTTGCTGTTTCGGGTGATAGCGATGTGTTTTCCGCTTCCATGGGTTGCCTCAATGTGATGTGCTTGCGCGGGTTGCCTGCGTCAATTCGAGGGCTGTTCCCAGCCGCCGGAGTTTGGCCGTCAGTTGGCCGCGATCGTATAGGTAGAATACACGTTTTGGATCGATGCGCGCATAGTATTCGTATAGCGGGTGGTCCTGATCTCCGGGCTTGCCGATGGTTGATACGTTGGTGTTCAGATCGTGGGCGCGAATGATGGGGGCGTCGTCGGGCCAGGCCACGCTTGAATTGAAGACTGGTTCTGCGGAGGGATCGTCCGTGATTTTTTTGCCATTGATGAGGGTGTCGCGGTTGTAGTGAAACATGACGACCGCGGGCGATGGCACTTGCTGCGACAGGGTCCGGTCGATCTGCTCGAGTTCCGGGGTTTCGAAATATTGGTCGTGAATGATCCGATTGAGTTGCGGCATGGCGGCTAACGTCAGGGCGATGATTCCCAGGCCGATCATGGTGCGGATCATTCCTGCCCTTGCGGGAAAGGTGTCGGTCAGAAATCGGATGGGCAAAAGGCAGAGGAGGATCATGGCGGGCATGACGACCACGACGTAATGCGGGAGTACGGCGGAGAAGGAATAGCCGGCGAGGACGACGAGATAGAGTGGGAGCATTCCCCAGAGGGCCCAAAAGCGGCGATCCCAGAGGGCGAGGATCGACATGGGCAGGATGAGCCAGAAGAATGCGTCGGGCATCGCGGCGGTGGATACGGCGGCCCATTCGCCGCTTAGTTCGATGGCGATCAGATTTTTGAGTTGATGCTGCTCGATGACGCCCTTGGCGTATAGCTCGTAGAAGAGTTGTTTTTCGGGGACATTTGAGACGTGTAGGGGTGCGTTGCCTTGGTGGAAACCGATGGCGCCGGGGTAATTCAGGTCGGTGTAGCGGGCGAATGGGGTGGTGAGCCATTGGCCGGTGACGTTTCGATTGAGCGTCAACTGGATGGCCAGGAATGGAAGCGCGGCCGCGAAGATCCAGGCGGCGGTTTTAGCGCAGATGTGCCAGGAGGTGCGGCGCAGATCCATTGCGATGACGGAGGCGGCGACGATTGCGAAGCAGAGTGCGTCGGCAGGACGGGTGATGGCGGCCCATCCCGCGGCTGCGCCGAGGATGATGAGCCATCGTGCCTTGTGGGCGTGACGCCATTGCAGGAGGGCGCAGGTCATGGTCAAACCCAACAGGAGCGTTGGGGTCTGGGCCATGAGCATGATGGACATCATGCGGAACATGCCCATTGAGAGGAGGATCAATACGGCAAGGAGTGCGGAGGCTCCGTCGAGGATGTCGGTGAATATCAAATAGAGCAGAGCGGCGCAGGCGCCGGAGGCGGCGAGCGGGGCGATGTAATAGGGCAGATGGAGCAGGAGGGCGGGGACGTACATGATCGCTGCGCCGGGGAAATACATTGATGCGTAGACCGGGGTGACAAAGACATAGAACGTGTCGAAGAAATCGGGGCGGGGAATTGCCGGCATCCACAGATGGCCCCTGGCGAGCATTCGCATCTGGATCAGGTAGCTGAATTCGTCGTGGAATTTGGGGCGAAACGGGGTCTGTTCATATCGCTGTGTCCAGTAGAGGAAGAGGCTGGATGCGATGCCGATTGCGATAGCGAGAGAGATGCGCGTCCGGGGGGAGGGATGCTCGGCTGATTTCCATAGCCAATTGAATGTTCTTTGGATTGGCGGGATCAGGCCGCAAATGATCGCCAGGAGAATCATGAGAGGGAGATTCTGATGTCCGTAATTTCCCTTTCCGACGACGAGCCAGCATTCGACGCCCAGGAAGAGGAAGACGGGTGTGAGGCAGGCGGCGGTTCGGCGCGAGGTCCACCAGAGGGTTGTTTCGGTGAGGTCTGGCGGCGGTTGAGTTTTATCGGCTGGCATGGTTTGCGGCGAGTTGCCGGATTGTTCCGAGGAAAGTTAATGCTTGTTGGTCATTGCCGGTGACGGGATGTATTGCGCGGTCGTAGAGGTAGACATCGCGGTCTTGATTGAGCTGGGCGTAGTAACGGTAGAGGTTAATGTTTTCATTGTCGCCGAGATCGTGGGCGCGGACAATCAGGGCATCGTCGGGCCACGCAACACCCGTATTGTAAACCGGCTCGGAATGATACGAGTTGATTTTGGGATTGAATCGAAACATCACCAGTGAGGGACGGGGCGGGAGATGATCCAGAGTGAGGTTGATCACACGGTTTTCATCGGTCGCAGGTCCGAGGGGGACGGCCCAGGGGTTGAACTGGGGCAGGGCGCAGATGGCGATGGCGCCGCCGGCGAGAAGTGTGAAGGTGAAAATGACGCCGCGTGCCGATGGGAAGGCGCGTTCGAGGGATTCCCAGCCCATGATAATCAAGCAAATGATCGCGGGTGCGATTGCCAGGAGGTAATGCTTGAGAAAGATCGCATCGGCGGTGTAGACGAGGAGGAAGAGCAGCATGGCCCCGGCAATCGCGGCGCGGCGAATCTCAGCCAGCGAGAGGATGGCGAGGGGGAGGAAAATGACCAGCAGCAAATGGGGCAGCGTCTGATGAATGAGCTCTTCGATGCGGTCGGGATACCAGATATCCCAGAGGCTTAATCGCCAATGCTCTTCATAGGCGGGCAAAATCCATTGTTTCATGGCGACTTGCTTGGGGAGGCAATCGGTGGGTGGGACATCGTTGGCATTGACATGACGGAAGCTGAGGATCGGGGCGGGATAATTTTGGTCGGTGTAATAGCGGACGGCGGTCTCGTTCCATTTTCCGGTAACGCCGACGTTCTGCGCCACCAGGATGACCAAAAACGGTGATGCCGCCAGGAGGATGGTTGCGGCGACCTTGAGAATTTTTGCGGGCTCCGGGCGAAGTTCCCATGCGATGGCAATGCCAATGGCGGCGGCGACACAGAGCATATCCGCGGGGCGTGTGATTCCGCCGTATCCCGCGGCCGCGCCGAGGAGCAGGAGCCAGGCGCTTTTTTTGTTTTTTCGCCAGCGCATCCAGGCCCAGAAGCAGACAAGCTGCGAAAGGAGTAGGGGTATTTCTGAGAGCGTCATGAACGACAGGGACATGTAGAGATTCAAGCTGACGAGAAGGAGCGTGCCGAGGATTGCGCGGATGGGGCCGAATATTTCCTTGAGGACGAGGTAGAAAAACGCCGCCGCGGCCGAGGCGGTGAGAATGGACATGATCCAGGTTCCGAGTCCGAGCCAGATTGCGGGTAGCAACATGATCGCCGTTCCGGGTGGATACATGCCGGCATAAGCGTGATCCATGATGAGATAAAACGAATCGAAGAAATTGCGGATGGAAGGGGGGTAGGGGGGCATCCAGAGGCGGCCATGGGTCAGCATCCGGGCCTGGATCAGATAGACGGATTCATCGTGGAATCTGGGGTGCAATTCGCCGCGAAATCGGTGGGCCTGGGTAAACAATTGGGCCGCGACGATGACGGCGATGGAGGTGGCGGCGGCGCAATCGTATCGGCGAAGCGAAGCATCCAGACGATCCGACATCGCGGCGATGCGGTTGCTCAGCGGCCAGATGACCGAGAGCGCGAGGATGGCCGCCAATCCTTTGAGGAGCCCGTAGCTGCCCAGTTCGCCGTGGCCGACGGTGAACCAAAAATCGATTCCTATCAGCAACAATGCGATGGGAACGATTTGGCGATGCCAGGTCCGCATCATTTACAATTTTGAATTGGCGCTGCCGGCGATGAGGCCGAGGACTTCGGCGCGGCTGCACGGATTATCCTTGAATATTCCGCGGAGGGCGCTAGTGACCATGACACTGCCCGGTCTGCGGACGCCGCGGATGGTCATACACGTGTGGGTCGCTTCGATGACGCAGGCGGCTCCGATGGCATTGAGTTCTTCCATCACCGCGTCGGCGATCTGGGTGGTGAGGCNNCCACGCCGCGCATCATCATGCAAAGGTGTCGCGCTTCGATAACCACGCCGACGCCTTGCGGTTCAATTACTTTTTGAATAGTCTCGGCGATCTGGGTGGTGAGGCGTTCCTGCACCTGCGGGCGCCGGGCGTATCCTTCGACGAGGCGCGCGAGCTTGCTCAAGCCGACGACTTTTCCATCGGGAAGATATGCGACATGAGCCCGTCCCATGAAGGGGAGGAGATGATGCTCGCAGAGAGAGCAGAATTCGATGTCTCGGAGCAGGACGATTTCATCATATCGCTCGTGGAAGACGGTTTTGAGGTGCGAGCGGGGGTCTATTTGCAGGCCGGCCATCAGTTCGGCATACGATTTCGCCACGCGTTCCGGAGTACGGGACAGGCCTTCGCGTTCGGGGTTTTCGCCAATGGCCAGCAGGATCTCACGTACGGCTCGCTCAATGCGGTCCAGATCGGGACCGCCGGATTGAACCGAGGGCGGGGTTTTGACCAATGACTTTTCCAGCATGACAGCTCCTCTCGCGCCAAAAGTCGATTATAGGCAATTGCCGCCGCGTGCAAAATACCGTGGCCAGAAGGCTTATGAAGGGGCCAACAGGCGCTAAAACATCCGACGTTTTCTATAAGTGCAAGTGATTTGCCTGAATTGGCATTGCGCCTTAAGGTGTCGATCCCGGTTGCTTATGCTTAAGACAAAGCTGCTGCATCCCGAAATCCTGGGAGGCTTGGCGTCCGCTGGCCATTTGGCCAAGATTCTGATCAGCGACGGCAACTATCCCAGCAGCACCAAGCCGAATCCGCGCGCGAAGATTGTCTGGGCGAATTTCACGCCGGGCGTGGTTGATGCCTGCACGATTCTGGGCCTGGTTTGCGATCTGGTTCCGATCGAAACGGTGGAAGTGATGGCTCCGGCCAAAACCGGGATGTATGCGATGAAGAACGATCCGCCGATCTGGAAGAAATACCGCGAAATTTTGCGGCGGCAGGCGGGGTTTCGGGGGCCGCTCGTTGAGTTGCAGAAGTTTCAGTTTAATGTGCAGGCTCGGAGCGAAGACCTTGGGTTGATCATCGCGACTGCCGAGACACAGATTTATGCGAACATTCTGATTACCATCGGGGTTGTTCGATAAGTAAGGAGTTTTATCAATGAAAAATGAAAACCGACCGACCACTCTTGGATTGAAGCCGAGCTTTGGATTTGGAGATCGCCTGGGTCTGGCGACGCCGGGGCATGTGGCGGCGCTGAAGCGGACGGGGTCCGGCATTGAGCCGATCTTTGCGCAGCAGTCGATTCGCGAGATGACGCGGACGAATCGCACGCCGCAGCAGGTGATGGAGGATGCGCTGAATGGCGCGAAGCAGGCGGGATTCACCGGGGTGCAGGGGGCTGATGCGGATCATCTGAAGACGCCGGCGGATGTGGAGCGGACGGCGCAGGCTGGTTTTGTCTTTTTCACGATCGATCCATCGGGTGAAGTGGATGTGAATGCGGATGATTACAATTCCGATCAGCTTGCGGAGAAGTTTAAGCCGATGGCGGGGGAGATTTCCTGGCTCGATCAATATGAGGGGAAGAAGATCAAGCTGGCGCGGGCGACGATCATCGATTTTTCGCCGGCGGTCTGCCGCCGGGCGGCGGTGAAATATGGGCGTGCGATTGCGATGGCGGCCAAGCTGGCCAAGCACATCGAGCTAACGGCCCAGAAGCACGATCAGCCGTTTGAAATCGAACTCAGCGTGGATGAAACGCCGCGGCCGACGACGCTGGCGGAACACTACATCATTGCCGATCAGTGCCTGAAGAACGGCATGAAGCTGGTGAGCCTTGCGCCGCGATTTGTCGGAGAATTTGAAAAAGGGGTGGATTACAAAGGGGATGTCTCCGCGCTGGAGAAATCTTTGGCGGATCATGCGGCGATCGCCAAGCATCTTGGGCCTTATAAATTGAGCCTGCATAGCGGGTCGGACAAGCTGTCGATCTATCCATCATTGGCTCGGGCGACGGCGGGGCTGTTTCATGTGAAGACGGCGGGGACCAGCTATCTCGAAGCGCTGCGGGTTGTTGTTCGCGTCGATCCGAAGCTGTTTCGGCAGATCATCAGCCTGTCTCGGGCGAGATACGATACGGACCGGGCAACTTATCATGTGTCAGCCACGTTGAAGTCAGCGAAACCCGCGGAGGAGATCGCCGACGCGCGGGAACTTGAGGAGGCGTATCTGGGCTTTTGGCCGGATGTTCCGGCGGGGAAGGGGTTCAGCGATCCGGGGCGGCAGATCGTTCACTGCACATTCGGCTCGGTTTTGTGCGACCCGAAACTCGGTCCGCTTGTCAAACAAGTGGTCGCTGAGAACCAGGAAATTTACACGCAGATTCTGGACGAACATTTTGGGAAACATCTCGAGGCACTTAAAGAAGGAATGTAAGGAATTCAGCCATGCTCACTATTCGTAATCCTAAGGACACGAAGTTTGATTTGATCAGTCTTGGCGAGTGCATGATTCGGCTTTCGCCGCCGGCGCATGGGCGGATTGAATTCGCCAATTCGCTCGAGGTTTGGGTTGGCGGCGGGGAATACAACGTGGCATACGCGCTGGCTCGATTGGGCCTGCGCACGGGATTTGCGAGCCGGTTGGTGGATAATCCGGTTGGCCGGATCATCGTGAACCACGCGCGAAGCGTTGGGATGGATGTGAGCCATACTATTATGGCCAAGTATGACGGCGTCGGCCGTGCGGATCGGATCGGGCTGAACTTCACCGAAGTGGGCACGGGCGTTCGGGCGAGTGTTACGATGTATGACCGGGGACATTCCGCGGCCAGCAATATCAAGCCGGGGATGATCGACTTTAAAAAGCTATTCAAAGAGCAGGGGGCGCGTTGGCTTCACACCGGTGGAATCTTCGCGGCGTTGTCGGATGGGACTGCGGATGCGTGTAAAGAGGCAATCATCGCGGCGCGCGAGGCGGGGACGATCGTCAGCTATGACCTGAATTTTCGCTCGAAGTTGTGGACGGCTCAAAAGGCGCAGCAGGTGACGCGCGAGCTTGTGCCGCATATCGATTGCCTGATTGGGAATGAAGAGGATTTTCAGAAGGTTCTCGGGTTTGAGGTGGAAGGCGTTGATGAAAATCTTTCAGCTCTTGATACCTCGGCTTACAAGAGAATGGTCGAGAAGGTCGTCAAGGCGTATCCGAACGTCAAAGTTGTGGGAACCACGCTGCGTGAAGTGAAATCGGGATTGGTGAACAACTGGTCGGCGATTCTTTACGTCGATGGGAAATTCTACGAGAGCCGGCGATTCGATAATCTTGAAATTGAAGATCGCGTTGGCGGCGGCGATGGGTTTTCCAGCGGGTTTGCGTTTGGATTCCTGGGCGGGAAAACGCCGCAGGAATGCGTGGATTTGGGAGCGGCTCATGGAGCATTGCTGCAATCGACGCGCGGGGATACGAGCCAGATTGACTTAGAAGAATTGAATCATGTGTTTAAGGGCGGCAGCGCCCGGATCAAGCGGTAGAGGAGATTTACTCCGTGCGAATTTTATTGACGACCACCAGTTTCCAGGACACGCCGGGCGCACATCACGAGGCGCTGCGGAATTCCGGTTTTGAGATCGTCGCTGCCCGTGGGCCGTTGAGCGANNTGCGACCGGATTTGACGGATTGCTCAATGGTGATGATCAGATCACCGCGAAGGTGATCGATGCGGCATTGCCCCGTTTGAGCGTCATCGCCAAGTATGGAATTGGATTGGATTCGATTGATGTGAAGCACGCGACGGAGAAGAAGATTCCGGTGCTGTTCACGCCGGGCGTGAATCATACGACCGTGGCGGAGCATTGCTTTGGATTGATGATCGCGCTGGCCAAACATTTCTGGCCGCATTTGCGCTCGACCAAGAGCGGGGGTTGGAAACGGATCACGGGGAATGAGTTGTTCGGGAAGTCGATCGCGGTTTTAGGCATGGGACGCATCGGCAAGGAAGTCACGAAGCGAGCGGCGGCGTTTGAGATGAAGGTGATCGGGTTCGACCGGTTCTGGGATGATGAGTTTGGGGAGAAATACAATGTCGAACGCCGCGAGACGATTCCCGACGCGATTAAGGAGGCCGATATCGTGTCGCTTCATATGAGCCTGGACGACACCAATCGCGGAATATTCAACAAGGATTTGCTGTCGAAAATGAAGAAGGGCGCTTATCTGATCAACACCGCGCGGGGCGGGCTGGTCGTTGAGAACGATATCGCCGAGGCTTGCCGCAGCGGGCATTTGGGCGGGTATGCGACGGATGTACTCGACAAGGAGCCTCCAGCGGCGGATCATCCGTTTAGAGAGATTGACAATATTATTGTTACGCCGCACGTCGGCAGCCGGACGTTTGAAAGCGTTGAGCGCCAGGCGATGCGAGCGGTGATGAACCTGGTTAATTTTCTGACGGGCAACGAAGATTACATTCAGGCGAATAAGTTTTAGAAAATTGGAGCGAAAATTATGAGCCAAACAGCTGTCGCGGACATCGGCCTGATCGGGCTTGCCGTTATGGGCGAGAATCTTGCCCTGAACATTGCCGATCATGGATTTAAGGTCGCCGTTTACAATCGTACGACCGCGGTGATGAAGAAGTTTATGGAACGGGAGAAGCCGCCGGGTGGGTTGGTGGCTTGCGAGACTGTGAAGGAACTGGTGGCTGCGGTGAAGCGGCCGCGGAAGTTTATTATTCTCGTCAAAGCGGGCGCGGCGATTGACGCTGTCACCAAGGAACTGATCGACGCCGGCGTTGAGAAGGATGATATTGTTGCCGACTGCGGCAATTCGCTTTGGACGGACACGATTCGCCGCGAGCGGGATTATGCGGCGAAGTGCAAATTCTTTGGCTCGGGCGTTTCGGGCGGGGAGCTTGGGGCGCGGTTTGGTCCGTCGCTAATGCCGGGCGGCGATCCGGAATCGTGGAAGCATCTCAAGCCGATCTGGGAAGCGATCGCGGCGAAGATCGATCCGAAGACGGGCAAGCCGATTGAGGATTACGCGCCGGGCAAGCCTGTGAAGGGTGGGGTTCCGTGTACGGCGTATATTGGGCCGAACGGGGCCGGACACTATGTGAAGATGGTGCATAACGGGATCGAATACATCGATATGCAATTGATCGGCGAGGCGTATTGGTTGATGACCAATTTGCTGGGGATGAAGCCGCCGGAACTGAGCAAGGTTTTCGGCCAGTGGAATCAGGGGGATCTGGATTCTTATCTGATCCAGATCACGGCTGATATTTTGCAGCAGAAAGATCCGGTGCATCCGCAGGATTATCTGGTGGATCACATCCTTGATGCCGCCGGGCAGAAGGGGACTGGGAAGTGGACGAGCACGAACGCGCTGGACATGGGTATTCCGGCGAACGCGATTGCCGAGGCGGTGTTTGCGCGATGTTTGTCGGCACTAAAGGAAGAGCGCGTTGAGGCGAGCAAGACACTGAAAGGTCCGGACCCGGCGTACAAGGGCAACCGCGATGAGCTGGTGAGCGCCATCCGCGATGCGTTGTACTGTTCCAAGATTTGCGCCTACGCCCAGGGCTTCCAACTGATGCGCGAGGCGCAGAAGGAATATAAGTGGACGCTGAACTTCGCGGAGATCGCAGCGATTTGGCGCGGCGGGTGCATCATCCGGGCGCGATTTTTGCAGAAGATCATGGATGCGTATGGGCGCAATCCCAATCTCGTTAATCTTCTGCTCGATCCTTACTTTAATGAGCAGATTACCAAGGCTCAGACCAACTGGCGGAAGGTTGTCAGTTTGTCGGCGACCAACGGGATTGCCGCGCCGGCGTTCATGAGTGCGCTGGCGTATTACGATGGGTATCGCAGCGCCCGTTTGCCGGCGAATCTGCTGCAGGCGCAGCGGGATTATTTCGGTGCGCATACGTATGAGCGCGCTGATAGTCCGCGCGGGAAGTTTTTCCATCTGGATTGGCCGGAGCCGAAGCGGCCGCAGATTGATATTCAGCCGGGAAGCGGCGGCGGCCATTAATTCTCGGCTACGTGAACCTGAGTTGAAGGAGCTGCAATGACCGCATTACTTGAACAGGCTTTTGCAAAGGCGTCTCATCTGCCAAAAGCGATGCAGGAGCAGTTGGCGGAACAGATGCTTGAAGATATTGAAGGCGAACTGAAGTGGGATCGAACGCTTGCCGGTTCGCAGGGTCTGCTCGAAAAGATGGTCGCCAAAGCCCGGCATGCGAAGAGGCTTGGGAAGACTGTGCGTAAAGGTTTTGACAGACTGTGAAATCCGAGCTTACCGACGACTTTCGGGCCTGCTTTCGGCGGCTTCCAAAAAGTATTAAACGGCAAGCCCGCAAGAACTACCAGATTTGGAAAGACAACCCGCAGCATCCAGGTCTGGAGTTCAAACGCGTGGGCAAAAAGTCGGCAACGTATTCCATTCGCGTGGCAATCGGATGGCGAGCTCTTGGTCTGAGGCAGTCGGATACTATCGTGTGGTTCTGGATCGGATCGCATGCCCAATATGATCGCTTACTCAAACAAACGTAGGGTTTGAATTGCCCGTTGGCACTATGATAATCGGTGGTTAGTCTGCTGATTCCAAAAAAACAATTCTAAAGTATTTATGGCTACCAATTACATCGTTCCTCACAAGCTTCATGACGACCTTGTAACCGCGGCTTATCGTCATCGTGGATTCATGGCTGACGAAGCTGCGGCCGCGGCGCGGTTCAGCAACATCACCGCGCGGCATGGGATCAAGACGCATAATGCGATCAAGGCTTTGCATCTTGATGAGCATTTTGGGTCCAAGGCCGGGGGATGCGTTCCCGGGGCGAGGATTGAGAAGCTGCCTTCGCGGTACAAAGCCGTGGCGCGGTGGAATTCGAATAAGAAGCTTGGGCAGGCCGTTGCACTTGAAGCGATGGCGGAGGCGATGCGGCTGGCGGATGAGTATGGGGTCGGTGCGGTGTCGGTGGACAACGCGTTTCACTATTTGTGGGGCGGCGGATATGTGATCGACGCTGCGGAGAAGGGATACATCGCTTATACGTGTTGCACGGCGGCGCTGGCTGAGGTTGTGCCGCATGGCGGGAAGTTTCCGACGCTGGGGACCAATCCGCATTCTTGGGGATTTCCGACGAAGGAAGCGTTGGGGTTTTGCGTCTGCATTGATTGGGCGACCAGCGTTGTGGCGATGGGGCGGGTTCAGCAATTTCTGCGGGAAGGAAAAATGCTTCCGCCCGGCTGCGGCGTGGACATTGATGGAAAAGAGACCACCGATCCGGCGAAGATCATCGCGCTTCTGCCGTTCGGGCAGCATAAGGGATATGGCCTTTCGCTGATCGATGAATTGCTGGCGGCGTATACCGGCGGATCGTTGCCGACGCTGCGGAGCCGTTGGAACACCGGTGCGCCTGATGAAAAGCGAACGCCGGCGTTTTATTTTCAGTGCATGCGGCCGGAGGCGATCGACTGTGGGGATTTCGCCCAGAAGCGGACGCAGAGCCAAAACGTTAAAGCGGTTATTCAGGATATTCTGGGGCACGGGAACGATAAGAGCATTCTTCCGGGGCAGATCGAGGCGGATGCCGCCAAATTGAGCGATAAGTATGGCGGGCTGCTGTTCACGGCTGCGGAGATTGATGCATTGAGTCAGATTGCGGAAGAAGCCCGGTTTGAGTTTGACCGTACCAAAATACGCGCGGTGGAGGTTTAATCTCGCCATGAATTACAAAGGTTTTGATATTACCGGCAAGGTTTGTCTGATCACCGGCGGAACGAGCGGTCTTGGGAAAGCGATCGCGCTGGGGTGTGCGGCTTCGGGGGCGAAGGTTGTAGCCGGGTCGAGCAGCGCGGCAAAGGTGGATGCGGTGCGGGCGGAACTTGGGGCGGGCCATGAGACGGTGAAACTGGATGTTTCGGATGAGGCCAGCGTCGCGGCCGCGATGGATTTCGCGGTGAAGCGTTATGGGCGGATTGACGCGGTGATCAATGCGGCGGGGGTTATCCAGCGGAAGCCTTCGCTGGACNNGCGGATCGTGCGGATCAATCTGACGGGTTCGTTCATCGTTGCGCGCAACGCGGCCCGCGTGATGAAGGAACAGCCTGCGGACGCCAAGGGACAGCGCGGCTCGATCGTGTTTATCGCGTCGCTCAACAGCTTTATCTCGCTGAGCGAGGTTTTGGCGTATGCATCCAGCAAATCGGGCGTGCTGGGCCTGGTGCGGGGGTTGGCGAATGAATGGGCTCCGCTGGGGATTCGGGTGAATGCGATTGCTCCGGGACTTTTTCCGACGGATCTGAATCGGCCGCTTATTGAGAATACGCCGCGCGGGGATTGGATGCGGGAACATACGCCGCAGGGCCGCTTCGGCGAGGCGGAGGAACTGGTTGGTGCGGCGATTTACCTGATTTCTCCGAGTGCCAGTTTTACGGCGGGCCATACGTTGATTGTTGACGGCGGATTTTTGTCGCGCGGCGTGGGTAGTCCGGGCGCACCTGCTAAAATGCCGAAATGATCGAGGAACTGAAATTACATATCCGGGACATTGCGGATTTTCCGAAGCCGGGTGTTTTATTTCGGGATATCACGCCGCTGCTGGCGAGCCCTTCGGCGCTGGCGCTTTCGATTGAATTGCTGGCCAACCCGTTTCGTGGCAAGGGGATTGATTTGGTTGTGGGGGCCGAGAGCCGGGGATTTATATTTGGGACGGCCGTTGCGTGCTGTCTTTCGGCGGGGTTTGTGCTGGTGCGCAAGCCTGGGAAGTTGCCGCATAAGCGTATTTCGATGAGCTATGACCTGGAATATGGCAAAGACACGCTGGAGATGCATGCGGATTCGATTGTGAGCGGGCAGCGGGTGCTGATTGTGGATGATGTGCTTGCCACGGGGGGAACGATGAAGGCGTGCTGCGATCTGGTGGATCATCTTGGCGGGGAACTGGCGGGGATCGCGGTGCTGATCGAACTGATGGGGCTGAACGGGCGGGCCAAGGTCGCCCCGCGAGCGGTTCATTCTGTTCTGAAGTATTAGGACGGCTATTCGGGATCGTCTTCCGAGCCTTCATCCGTGCGCCGAAGTCTTGCGATGCCCTGGCCTTTGACGCTGCCGAGAACTCCGCGCTTGGTGCTGCTAAGGAAATCCAGCAACTCTTTGATTTCGGGCAAGATCGGGACCGATTTACGGATTGCAGCCATTGCTGCGGGGACCGTTCGGTTCATATGGAGGCAATAGAATGCGGATCGCACGGCATGGATTGTCTCGCGCGACATTCCCGCCCGCTTGCATCCGACGGCGTTGTATCCCTTGAGGCCTCTGTATCGAGCGGCCGAGAACGGCGGCACGTCGTGGGTGATCGCCTCATTGCCGGAGATGATGGCCAGCCTTCCGATCCTGACAAATTGATGAACCATTGCCCCGCCCCCGAGGAACGCCCGTGTTCCGACGATGCAATGACCGCCTATGGTCGCGCCGTTGGCCATTACAACCTCTTCGTCAACGACGCAGTCATGGGCGACGTGGGAACCGGCCATCAGCATGCAGCGGTTGCCGACCTGGGTGGCCTGGTTTGGGTCCGGGTAGATTGAGCGGTGGACGGAGGCCATCTCACGGATGATGACATCGTCCCCGATGTTCGCCCGGGTGATTGACCCATCATATTTCACATGCTGGGGATCCAGCCCCACGAAAGCGCCGGGTCCGATCTGGCATCTCTGACCTATGGTCGTGATTCCATGGATATGGCAGTGGTCCTGGATGGATGTGCCCGGCCCGATGACGACGCCGGCCTTGATGATGGTGTAGGCTCCCACCTTCACGTCATCCGCTAATTCGGCTCGGCGATCGACGATGGCTGTTGGATGAATTTCGCGCATATGTGCCGGCGGCGGCGACAAAGGAACGTTAGGATTCTATTGGCAGGCGCGTCGCATCACAAATCTCTGGGACTTGCTCTGTACCGTGACCCCGGAATCCGGTAAAAATCAGCCACATGCTTGATTCCTGGGTGATGTTTGGAGTGGCTGCCCTATTGCTCCGCGCCGGCTTCGCCCTTTATGCGGCGGGGATTTCGCGGTCAAAAAATACAATTTCTTGCCTATTCCGATCCACGGTTGAGATCGCCGCGGGGGTTCTGGCGTTTTGGTTGATTGGTGGGGCCATACACGGTTCGTGGCGCGAAATCGCCCATCCGATGGGGTCGGCGGCGATGTTTCTTACCGCGATATTCCTCATCGGGCCGGCGGTGGTTTCCGGTGCGATGCTCGAGCGTGGGAAGGCGATTGTCGGCATCGTCGTTGCCATTCTGCTGCCTGGGTTTCTCATTCCATTTGGATGGAAACTGCTGCAGTGGAATTGGTTGGTGAACCGGGGATTTGTGGATGAGGCCGGGGCGGCATTCATCCATGTGTCGGCCGGGCTTTGTGCGGCGGTGGCGGCGATTGCCATTGGGCCGCGGCTGGGGAAATATAATCGTGATGGATCGACGAATGTGATTCTTGGTCACAATCTGCCGCTGGCGTCCGGGGGGATTTTGCTGATTTTTGCAATGTGGCTGCCGTATATCGCGGGGTTTGCGGCGAACGGGGCTGACGCGGCGTTCAATGCGCTTCTCGCGGCAGCCGCCGGCGTTGTTGCTGCCGCAATTTATTGCATTGTGCGGTACGGGCGGTCGGATGTTTTTCTGGTTTTTGCCGGGCTTCTTGGGGGTTTGGTGGCGATCACGGCCGGGGCGGATCTGCTGACGCCCTCGGAGGCCGTCGCGGTGGGTGCGGTGGCGGGTGTCATCGTTCCGTATGCGGTGGTCAGGCTGGATATGTTCTGGAAGATCGACGATCCGGCGGGTGGGATCGCGATCCATTTGATTGGCGGGATTTGGAGCGCCTTGGCCATTGCGGCACTGGCGCCGGGAAGCTGGGAATCGCGCCTCCGGCGGGTGGGGGCGGAAGGGATCGGGCTGGGGATTATTGTTCTTCTGGCGCTGATCGTTTCGTGCCTGGTCTTTTTTATTCTGCGAGCGACGGTAAGGTTGCGCGTCTCCGAGGCAAACGAATTTGAGGGCATGGACCTTGCGGAATATGACCTGAACGCTTATCCCGACTTCCAGCAGACAACGATCAAGAGTTATCACCTGAGAGAGATGTAAAAAGCGCGGGATAATGCGGCTCGTTTTCATAGACGGGAAAGAGCACGTGTGGCGAAGCGTTTTTGCAGTCGCTATAGTTTTGACTCAGGAGCAGACATGCACAAGCTGATTACTCGCCGCATGGCATCGTCGACAAACGGCGGTGCTGCAAAATACCCGCAATATCTGGCGGCGGTTAAGCGATTGGTGGAACAACACCGAAAAATCAAAGATGAGCCCTTGCATTTGGCCGTCTATTTCGCTCCAAAGCGAAATCCGCGCGACGTATTTCTATTCGAAGTGATAGGTGGGTTTGGGGGCGAGCATATTGATCCGGAAAAGAAAATTTTCGAGATCTCATTTGGTTCGACTGCGGGATTTGAGCTCCCGCCTTCGCGACATCTTAGGCTTATTTTGACCAATCCAGTGGAATTTGGCGAAGCGGTTCGGGGCAAATGGAAAGGTGTGATGGAGTTGAAGGAAGCGAAGCGTCATGGCGCCGCGCAATTAATCTTCCGGGACGCGATGGGCCGGGAATTTTGGGAGCTTCTCTAGTGCGCCTTTCCGCAGCGTGGATACGACAGGCTGAGTCTGATTTGCAGGCGGGGAAAAAGCTGGATATTCCAGACAGGCCCAGCACCTTTTGTCAGGCTTTATCCAAATACCAGCAAGCGGTCGAGAAGTCTGTAAAGGGGTTGGCTTCGGTCTTGCATGAAGGGGGAGTATTATCGGCAGGTCTGAGTAAGAAGCATGCCGTGGCGTCGCTTTTTTCCGCCATTCTCAAAATCCCCCGCTCGGAAGACAACCGGGACTATATGGAAAAGCTTGAGCGGGTCTTTGCAGGATCGCGACAACAATATCTCAAAGAGTTGGATGATTTGGCTCCGATCTATCCCGCCCCTGGTAAACTTCATGCCAAGAATCATGAATATCCATTTCAAGATGCATCGGGGGACTGGCATTCGCCGTGTGATGACAACGCGTTTACATCAGGCGAGATGAAGCGTTTTCGGGTCATAGCCAATCAGATCTCGAATTTGGGAAAAATTGTAAAAGCACTGGAACTCATCTATCCGTAGTAGCCTGATCCAACACAAGAACCTTTATGGCATTAGAAGTCGGAATTGTCGGATTGCCCAATGTTGGCAAGAGCACCCTATTCAACGCCCTGACGGCGGCGGGGGCGCTGGCGGCTAATTATCCGTTTGCGACCATCGAGCCCAATGTCGGCGTGGTGGCTGTGCCGGATGAACGCCTGAAGATCATCAATCAGTTTCAGAAGACTGAGAAGATCATTCCGGCGGCGCTGCGGGTGGTGGATATCGCGGGGATCGTCCGGGGGGCCAGCACGGGTGAGGGGCTGGGGAATAAATTCCTGTCGCATATCCGTGAAGTCGATGCGATTCTGCACGTCGTCCGGTGTTTTGCGGGGACGGATATCATCCATGTCGAGGGTTCGGTTGATCCCATCCGGGATATTGAAACGATCGATACCGAATTGGCTCTGGCCGATCTGGAAACTGTCGGATCTTCACTCGATAAAGCTCAGCGATTGGCTCGGAGCGGCGACAAGGAAGCCGGGATCAAAGCCCAAATACTCGAGCGATGCAGCAAGGTACTGAACGAGGCTAAGCCTGTCCGCTCGCTGGAGTTTGATCCGGAGGAGCGGAAGCTGATCAAATCGCTGGGGCTGATCACGGCTAAGAAGGTCTTATACGTCGCCAACGTGGATTGATCGGACATTCATGGCAAGGGTCCATTGGTGGATCGCGTGCGGGAGCGGGCGGCGCTGGAATCAGGGGCGGTTGTGCCGGTTTGCGGAAAATTGGAGGCGGAATTGTCGGAGTTGGAGGAAGGGGACCGGCGCGAGATGCTGGCCGGGATGGATTTGAAGGAGCCGGCTTTGGCGACGTTGGCGCGTGAGGCGTATCGGCTGTTGGGCTTGCAGAGTTATTTCACATCAGGGCCGAAAGAGATTCGGGCGTGGACGATTCCGATCGGGGCGACTGGTCCGCAGGCGGCGGGGGTGATTCATACTGATTTTGAGAAAGGGTTCATCCGGGCCGAGGTTTATACGTTGGCGGATTTGCAGCAATACCAGACGGAGCCGGCGATCAAGGCTGCCGGGAAGATGCGGGCGGAGGGGAAGTCGTATGTCATGCGCGACGGGGACATCGTGCATTTCCTGTTTAATGTTTGAACGGGCTTTGGCTTCTTTTCTCAACTCAACAATAGATATTGCAGGGCGGTGGCGGCGCAGTAGATGAAGGTTGTCAGCACGATGAATCCCACGGTGAGATGGGCCAGATTGAGTTGATCCCGCTTCGCGGAATCCTGCGAGAGAGTTATTTCAGCGGCCATCCTTGGCGCTCCTGTATTTTTGAACTTCGCTGTCAGTATAGGTTATCGGACTTGGTGGAGCAAAAGCTGTAATATGCGCTGATGTTGGGGGATCGATTTAAGTCTGCGGAATCGGAATGTGATCGTTGGCGGTTTTGGTGACGGCCGAAGTTCCCGGCTCGAATATAAAGATGTGTTGCCGCCGCGGACGGTTTTGGCTGGCCTGGTCCATTTTCCTGCATGCATTTTGCCGCCGGAGATGGCGAGCGGTCTTGGTCGGCCGGGAATAGGGCAAACGAAAGTCATCTTCCGGCTCCTGTATTTGTCTGTCATGGACGCTTGATCCCCTATTGCGTACCATCGGGTTCTTGAAAACCAACCGCACGGGTGCGTTCTGAACCTAATTCTGCGGGAAGAAACATAACATGAGACATTTTGACTGCGTTGCGATCGGATCGGGCCCGGCTGGGCAGAAGGCGGCGATTCAGGCTGCCAAGCTGGGGAAGCAAGTTTGCATTATTGAGAAGAACAACGTCCTGGGTGGGGCGTCCATCAATACCGGGACCATTCCTTCCAAGGCGCTGCGCGAAGCGGTTTTGCACCTGACCGGGCTGAATAAGCGAGCCCTCTTTGGCGAGAGCTATCGCGTCAAGCGGACGATTACGATTGCGGATCTGATCTATGTCAGCCAGCAGGTTGTGCATAATGAGTTGGCGTTGATCCGGGATCAGCTTGAGCGGAACAACGTGGAATTGATCTGGGGCTCGGCCCGTTTTGATCAGGCGACGGTCATTCGGGTTGAGAGGCCGGACGATTTCGAGGTTGTCAGCGGTGATACCATCATTCTTGCCACCGGCACGCGGCCGGCGCGGCCGGCAACCGTTCCGTTTGACGATAAAACGATCTTCACGTCCGATGAGTTGCTTAAGCTCGAATCCATTCCCAAGACGATGATCGTCGTCGGCGGCGGGGTCATTGGCATCGAATACGCCTGCATGCTCGCAGCGCTTGGGGTCAAGATCACGCTTGTCGAAGGGAAGCACGAAGTTCTCGGGTTTCTCGACAACGAAATTACCGAGGCGCTGCAATATCAGATGCGCCGGATGGGGGTCACGTTGCGCCTGGGCGAAAAAGTCGCCAAGATCGAGCATTTGCCGGTCTCGGAGGGCGGGGTTAACGGGGCTGTCGTGCAGGCGACGCTTGAAAGCGGGAAAACCTTGCGGGCGCAGACATTGATGTATTCGGTTGGGCGGCAGGGGACAACGGCATCGATGCAACTGGATCGTGCCGGCCTTAAAGCGGATGACCGTGAGCGGTTGAAGGTCAACTCCAACTATCAGACTGAAGTCCCGCATATTTATGCGGTCGGCGACGTGATCGGATTTCCGGCGCTTGCCAGCACCGCGATGGAGCAGGGGCGTCTGGCTGTCTGCCATGCGTTTGGCGTTTCGACGTGCAGCATTCCGGAGCTATTTCCTTACGGCATTTATGCGATTCCCGAGATTTCGATGGTTGGACGGACGGAGAATCAGCTCACCACGGCCGGGATTCCGTACGAGGCGGGGATTGCTCAATATCGCGAGCTTGCGCGCGGGCAACTTCTTGGCGATACCGATGGGATGCTCAAGCTGCTCATTCACCAGGAGAATCGGCAGATTCTTGGGGTTCACGCCATCGGGACCGGGGCGACGGAATTGATTCACATCGGCCAGGCGGTGATGGNNCAGCGATCCCGCGGCGAGCCAGCCACCCCAAAGACCGCCGATGATGGCGATGGTGCGAATGACGAATCGGATGGGACGGCGGGGGCGTTTCACGGGTGGAATCTTACCCGTTTTCGCGATTTGAAGCATGAGCGAGAGGCCTCAATGGTCTGCCATCTTGGCAACCGGTTTTGGCTGCATGTCCCGCCTACTGCCACGGTGACAGTTGGGTCTTCGGGTGATGAGAGGGTTCGGCGATCTATAAAGCATTTTACAGTAATGAGTAATGCTCAATCGGTCGCCTGCCTTCCTGCGGCATTCGGTTTGTTCTAGCGTCTTTCAGATCAGGCGCGGATTCTTCGCCTGAGTTTTGAGGTCATTCGAGGTCAACAAACGCAACCGAAGGAGCCTGATATGGCGGCGAAGATGCTGTCTTTTGATATTGAAGCCCGGAAAAGCCTGCTTGCAGGTGTGATGAAGCTCTCCCGGGCGGTGAAAGCGACGCTTGGCCCGAGGGGCAGGAATGCCGTCATTGATAAGGGGTGGGGCGCGCCGACCATTACCAAGGATGGCGTTACGGTTGCCGAGGAGATTGAGCTTCAGGACAAGTGTGAAAACATCGGCGCGAAGCTGGTGAAAGAAGCCGCCAGCAAGACCAGCGANNTGCGAGGGATATCGCAACTTGGCCGCCGGCGCGGATGCGATGGCTCTGGCGCGCGGAATCCGTAAGGCGGTCTCCGCGGTTGTTGAGAATCTCAAGAAACAATCCAAACCCATCAGCGGCAAGGCGGACATCGCCAGTGTCGCTTCGATCTCCGCGAACAATGACCGGGAGATTGGCAACATCATGGCCGACGCCTTTGAGCGCGTGGNNGATGGCGTCATCACCGTTGAAGAAGGCAAGAGCCTCGAAACATACGTGGACTTTGTTGAAGGGATGCAGTTTGACCGCGGATATCTCTCGCCGAACTTCATCACCAATCCGGATGAGATGACGGTGGAGTTGGAGAAGGCGTTTGTTCTCGTTTACGAAGATAAAATATCGGCGGCTACCAAGCTTGTTCCCCTTCTGGAAAAGATTCAGAAGGCGAAGCGTCCCCTGCTGATCATTGCTGAAGATATTGATGGCGAAGCTCTTGCGACATTGGTCGTCAACAAGCTGCGCGGGATTCTGAATGTTGCAGCGGTGAAGGCGCCGGGATATGGCGATCGCCGCAAGTCGATGCTGGAAGATATCGCTGTCCTCACGGGCGGCAAAGCGATCATGAAGGATCTTGGCATCGAGCTGGATAAAGTTGAAATCGATCAACTGGGTCAGGCCAAGCATATTCGGATCGACAACGACAACACGACGATTATTGAAGGGGCGGGGGATACGAAATCGATTCAGGGCCGGATTGAACAGATCCGCCGGGAAATCGATGTCACCACGAGCGATTACGATCGTGAGAAGCTCCAGGAGCGGCTCGCCAAGNNGGCGTGGCGCAGATCAACGTCGGTGCAGCCACCGAAGCGGAACTCAAAGAAAAGAAGGCCCGTATCGAGGATGCTTTGCATGCAACTCGCGCGGCTGTTGAGGAAGGCGTCGTTGCGGGCGGCGGCGTGGCGATGATTCGGGCGATCAAAGCACTTAATGGCGGATCGAATCTCAAGCTTGAGGGCGATGAAGCTGCGGGCGTGAAGATTATTCGCCAGGCTTTGACGACGCCGCTGCGGCAGATCGCGGAAAACGCGGGCGTCAGCGGCAGCGTTGTCGTTCGCCGGGTGATGGAATCGCATGACAACGAAGGGTTCAATGCCCTGACCGGTGAATATGTTGATATGGTCAAGGCCGGGATCATCACGCCGACGAAGGTGGAGCGGACCGCTCTACAGAACGCGACGGAAGTGGCAATTCTATTGTTAACCACCGATTGCATCATCACCGAAGCCCCGAAGAGCAAGGACGATCATGCAGGACACGGCAGCCCCGAAGGCATGGGTGGCATGGGCGGCA
>PMAK01000300.1 GCA_003153655.1 Phycisphaerales bacterium | reverse complement strand
AACTGGATGATCAGCCGGATCGGCCATGCGGCTATCATGCCAGCACAGCCCATCGGGCGCAAGCGCAAGATAGTGCTATTAAACTAAATGCAATCAAACGCCGTGCCGAACGGGATTGGGACGTAGCTGATTTCATCTGTCTTGTCCGTGAATCTTGGCGGGGCGACCGCGTGGGCGCAGGGTCCAGGCCAACTTCAATCGCTCCGCGGTTCGTTTGGTCCATTCCGCATCGCCGTATGGACGGCTGCGCCGAATGCATTCACGGATATCCTCCGTTTCCCGCGGTGGATCCTCGCCATTTACCAGTTGAGACCAATTTCGCGGTCTCGCGATTGGCCAATCCGTCAGGATCGATTTCAACTCGCTCGCGCCGCCGTCGCGGACGGCTTGGCTTGTCCATCGCCACAGCGAGGCTCGCCGCGCCAGTTTGGCGCGGACCGGATTGCGATGCACGTATCGCAGCAGCGAAAGCAAATGTCGATCGTCCTGCACGGGCAACGATTTGAACCGGCCCTGATATAGCGGGCCCATGCCCATCACGCGGCGATGCGTGATGGATCGCATCGCGTGCGTGTGCGTCAGCCAGCGGAAGAAAGCGGTGACCTGTCCGTCCCGATCGGGCCAGACCACGAAATGCCAATGATTTGGCATGAGGCACCAGTCCAGCAATTTCAGAGGATGGCGGCGGTGCGCTTGCAGGAGGACGCGTTCGAAAGCGAGATAGTCGGCGTCTTTCTTGAAGAGCCGGAGCCGGCCCGCGGCGCGGTTCCATATATGGTAGACGTGATCGCCGGGACATTGTCTGGCGCTGCGTGGCATGGGGCCATTATCCGCCGGCATGGGATGGCGTGAAGCAAAAAGAGCTACGTCCCCTTATAGTCATTCCCGCCGGCATGGGATGGCGTCAAGCAAAAAGAGCTACGTCCCCTTATAGTCGTCCCCAGGGAGCAAGCTCCCTGGGCTTTGATTGGGTGAGCGACTTCTTTGCACTCAGAACTGGCGATCGGAATCAGACATTACAACGACTTTTTGCAGCAGGATGTAGTTGCGGCCTCGGTATTCGGTCACCATGCCGGTGACGCGGAAGCGGGCGTTGCGATCGGCTGAGGCGGCTTCGAGGGCGATCAGCTTTAGATTCGGAAGGAGAATCAGGGGGGGATCCTGCATTGATGTGCCGTCGGATTCGAGGGTGATTTGCTCCTCAGTTCCGTCGGGGCTTTTGGAGATGCGGGCGACTCGATCAAAGACCTGGGAGCGCTCGCGGAGGACGTTCAATACCGGGGCTTTGGGGGGCAGCGCGCCTGAGCCACTGGTGCGGTCGGCGGAGGGTTCTGCCGATGCGGGGGAGAGTCCCGTGGGCTGGCCGTTTTCGGAGAGCATTTTGTTCAGCATTTGATCGGCGGAGACTGGGCCATCTTCGTTCTCCGGGGTCGCACGGAGTTGGGGAATCTGGCGGCCGACTTCTTCGGGGCCGGCTTCGAGCAGGATATAATTTTTCCCTTTGTATTCCGTAGCCATGCCGGAGACGGTGAAGATCAGATTTTTCTTGGTGACCGCGCCGGCGTCTTCCATGCTCATGAGTTGGAGATCGGGCAGGATGAGCAACGGGGGAAGCTTTGGCTCGGATGGATCGTTGACGAAGACGATTTCGGAATAGGGGCCGTCGGGGAGCTTTTGGAGATAGCCTCGGCGAGCAATGATATCGGAGCCTTCGCGGAGAAGCTGCGGCGCGGGGGCGGGCGGGGTGTAGCCCGCGGGCTGCATGGATTGGATGTCGGCCGGCCGGGTGGTTGGCGTGGCGGCGGTTGAGGCGGGCTTCAGCATTTCGTTCAGCATGCTTTCGGCGGGGGTTGGGGCGGATTTGGTTTCGGAGGGGGCGGTTTGCGCGCGGAGAGGCGCCGCTGCTGAGACTATGACCACAAGGCTAATCCACGCATGACGCATCACGACTCTCCCTGGCTCGATCATTCTAGCGCATCGGCCCACTTTGAACCAAGTGCGCTGGACCCAATGGCAGGCCACCCTGGCAATATCGGCGGTATGGGGCCTCATCCGAATTCGTTGAGCAGAAACGCGGGTCAATTCATGGGCATTGCCATGTTATTGGACAGCGATGGGGGTGGCACAGGCTGCCGGCAAGGAATAACTGGAAAATGAGGCCAAACAGGGCTTGGCTCGTGAGATGAGACTGATTAATATATTGCTGTCGATGGGCTCCCCCCCTGTTGTAAAAGTCCATTTGAATTGAGCTAACCAATCAGGGGGTGTTAGTGTCTAATCTTGCGGGAAGGACTACGTTTCAGTTCATTTCCCACAAATGACGATGCCAGCCGCACCCATTCGCCCGGGCTGAAGAAGCTTTTGATGGATGGGTTGAAGCAGCGCGGGATATCTTGCTGCATTAGAGGGCTTCGTAGGCAGTGTTTCCTGAACAATCGGGCGCGGTGATTGTTTCGCTTTCGGCACCCTCGAAAACAGAAAAGGAGGCGGGCACAACTGATGGCGATGTGCAATTACCGAGTCGAAAAGCCGGCTGGGATTATAAGATCGCCTTCACTTACGACAGCCCGTGACTCAGTGTCTGAGCCAGTAGAGTATGTAAATGTTCGGATGTACCCGAACACGATTCCGGGGGGTGAACCACCAACCGGTTGCAGATGCACAAAATATGAAAGGGAACGGATCATGAAAAGCGGGATATTTTCAAATTTGGGCTCCATGAGAGGTTCGGCCTTCGTCGCTTCGCTAGCGATCCTTGGTGGATGCAATGTCTATGTCGGACCTCCGGGCATGTATTATCATCCGCCGGGCGTAGTGGTGGTGGGACCGCAGCCGGTCGTTGTGGAACCGCCCGCGGTAGAGGTGGAACCGGCTGCGCCCGAGGCGGCGGCCGAGGCTGATCCCGCGATACAACAGTTGGTGGCGCCGATCGCGCTCTATCCGGATCCAATTCTAGCGATCGTATTGCCAGCCTCGACGTATCCGGATCAGGTGCAGGAAGCCAACGCGTGGGTTCAGGGGAATCCGAACGCATCGCCGGAGGACATTGATTCGCAGAACTGGGATCCGTCGATCAAGGGGTTGGCGCATTACCCGACGGTGCTCAACTACATGGCAAGTGAATTGGATTGGACGAAGTCGCTGGGGTCGGCGTTTTCGGAAAATCAGGCGAACGTTTTTGAAGCGATCCAAGACCTTCGCGCGGAAGCCAAGAATAACGGGAATCTGACGTCGACGCAGTATCTGGATGTCGTGGCGGACGGAACGACGATCAGCATCCAGCCGGCGAATCCGGCGGTGATGTATATTCCGACGTACGATCCGGTGCTGGTTTATCAGGGGCCGTATGTGATGACGTGGGGGCCGAGTTTTGTCGTTGGCCCATGGTTGGTGGAGGGAGTGAATTGGGATGGGGGAGCCATTTTTGTTGGTGATTGGCATGGCGGATGGGTTTATGGGGACGGCGGATGGCGTCGGGATCATTATTTTCATGGATACGATCACCGTTGGGGACATGATGACCGGTGGGGTCGCCGGCCGTATGTGGACCGCGGCCACTGGGCCAATCGCCATGAAATGCGAGAGCATGGCGGGTTCCGGGGCGTTCACCGCTCCGAGGAAAGAGGGAGGGCTGTTCATGCCCGGAACGAAGAGCATGCAAGAACGCACGCAGCCGCTGTGAGGGAGCACGCCAACACCTCTGCGCGGGGTGGTGCGAAACCTGGGGCGAGATCTGGGGCAAAGCCCGCAGCGAAGCCTGCTGCTGCGAAAAAGAAACCCGAGGGGAAATGAGTTCTTGAACTCAAGAGACCAAGCGTAGTTTGCACACGAGCAGCCCTGGGTGAAAACCCAGGGCTGCTGTGTTGTTTGGATGCGATGAGAACCTGTGCGGCAGGGTTGGCAGGGCGCTGCATTTGTTTGTGAAAGCGATCCAGCATTCCGTCAGCGTTGAATTGAGGGATGCAAATCGCATGGCGAAACCTGGCGACCTGCGGTCGCCCGCTANNTAAGACCGGGGTGAATTGTATTCGGGGTTTGCGGCCCATTTGAGCTTGGCGGCGAGGGTGTGCCATTCCTGGGATTGGGGGTTTTCGACGAGGAGGACGGGCTGGGCGCTTTTGCGGATGACGACGCGTTCGCCGGGCATGAGGCGGGTGCTTTCCTGGCCGTCGCAGAAGACGGTGGTGCCTTCGTTGACGAGGATTGCGGTGATGAGAAGCGTTGAGCTTGAGGAAACAACGACCGGGCGGAATGAAAGGCTGTGGGGGCAGAGGGGCGTGACGCACATGGCGTCGACGTTGGGGCTGATGATGGGGCCGCCGGCGGAGACGTTGTAGGCGGTGCTGCCGCTGGCGGTGGAGATGATGGCTCCGTCGCCGAAGTATCGAATGCCGGCCCATGCGCCGTTGCCGTCGTGACCCCCGTTGGCGGCGATTTCGAGTTCGATCATGTGAAACGGCGGGCCGGCGGTGACGACGGCGTCGTTGAGGGCGGTGGAGACGAAGCGGCGCTTTTGGGAGACATGATCGGCATCGCCGAAGCGGCACGGGATTCCGGCGGCGAGGACGGATGTTTCGAGCGCGGAGCGGGCGCTGATGGGGAGCTTGAGGGCGAGGAAGTCGTCGAAGTGTTGGTCGAATTGTTTTGGGGTGAAGCTGGCGAGGAAGCCGAGGCGGCCGAAGTTGACGCCGAGGAGGGGAATCTGCCGGCCTCGCAGGCGGCGGGCGGCGGAGAGGAGGGTTCCATCGCCGCCGAGGACGAGGACGACGTCGGCTTGCGTGGTGATCTCGGCGTCCTGGTCGGCGAGGTCTATGCCAACGATGTGGCCGGGTTTTTTGATGCGCGGGACGATCTGATCGAGAGCGGCGGCGACGCCGGCTTTGGATTTGTTGGCAACGATGAGGACTCGCATTGGGATGGCATCCTACCCGGCCCACCGGCTCAAGAAAAATCGGCGGGAGAAACGCGGTTTCCGTGTTGACGAAAATTTATTCCCGATTTGCGTCGATTTTTTTGTTTTTGGATTGATTTCGATTTAAGGACTTCTTAAGGTGCGAATCGGCACGGACAGCTATAGATATTTTGGCTGTGGGCGATTTTTAGGCAAGAAAAAGGGTGCCCTTCCG
The DNA here is from genome assembly GCA_003153655.1 of Phycisphaerales bacterium. Taxonomy (GTDB): domain Bacteria; phylum Planctomycetota; class Phycisphaerae; order Tepidisphaerales; family Tepidisphaeraceae; genus PALSA-1353. The sequence goes on along the minus strand of PMAK01000300.1, from coordinate 6,563 downwards.
TACGCTTTTTTGTTGAAAACGCGCGTGGTTTTTGTGCGTATATTCCGTGCGCTGAACTTATTGACCAAGGGCTATTTCAACGAAGGTGATCTTAGGAGCAATGACAGGGACGCGAAGACAAACCGGGGATATTGCCGCTATTGACGCGGAAGAGCTCGTTGGGAATTCAACGGCTATGGTGTGGCTGAAAGCGGTGGCGGTCCGCGCCGCGAAGAGGCCTTCGACGGTGATGCTGCTGGGGGAAACGGGGAGCGGGAAGGAAATACTGGCCCGATATATTCACCGGCATTCGCCGCGGGTGGAGAAGCCGTTTGTTCCGGTGGATTGCACGGCGTTTTCGGAGACGCTGTTTGAGAGCCAGTTGTTTGGGCACGTGCGCGGGGCGTTTACGGGAGCGATTCGAGACACGCTTGGGTTTGTGCGGGCAGCGGATGGCGGGACGCTTTTCCTGGATGAGATCGGTGAGCTCGCTCCGCCGCTTCAGGCGAAGTTGCTGCGGGTGATTCAGGATCGGCGGGTGGTTCCGGTGGGCGCGACGCGATCGTATCCGGTGAATATTCGGGTCATCAGCGCAACGCACCGGGATCTGGGAAAGATGGTGGCTGACGGACGGTTTCGACAGGATCTTCTGTTTCGGCTGCAGGTGATCACGGTTCAGTTGCCGCCACTTCGGGAGAGACGCGAGGATATTCGGGAGCTGGCGGAGGATTTCCTGGCGCGTCAGGCTGAGGATAACGATGAAAAGATCAAGCCGCTGTCCGATGTGGCGCTGGCGGCGCTGGAGAATTATCCGTGGCCGGGAAATGTCCGGGAGCTTTTCAATGCCCTGGAGCAGGCGAATGTGCTGGCTGATGGGGAGGAGATTGGGGTGGATGACTTGCCGCCGCCGATTCGGGCGCCCATTCAGCGGCGCACGGTTTCGGATCTGAATCTGAATGAGATGATTCGGCGGCAGATTATTGAAGCGCTGATGCGAAGCCGATTTCGGCGGACGTATGCGGCGACGTTGCTGGGGATTGAGCGGCGCCGGCTGAATCGATATATCGCCAAGTTTGGCATTCCTGTTTCGCGCCGCGACGCGGACTGAGCTTTTCGGCATACAACCTTTATCTCGTTGATGCCGGCGTGAAATGCGCCGGCTTTTTTTCTGCGCATCGTTCAATGTCACGTACTCATTTGGATGAAGCGACCCTAATGGTCGCTAAGCGGCCAATATGGTCGCTCGGAACATAACCGGTCGTCTCGGCATTGCTTGGGGAACGTGACGGGAAGAATCGGTGAGCCACAATGGCCGCGGGCGGATTTTTCGGCTTCGCGAGGCTCATTTCGCAACTCCATTGAAACACGTTGTTTGCGATCGAATTTGCGCCGCTGTGCGGACTGGCATCGGTTTCGTTTTAGGTGGGGCATGACCCGATCGATCCAACATCCGACTTTGAAAAGGGTAACGAGCCCGCCGGATGCAATCGCGTTGCTGGTCGGCTTGACGCCGTCAGCGATCGGATCGCCTAGCTCTGATTCATTCAGTTGCACCGACAGCGGGCGCGAAGCATTGGCGCTGCTGAAGGTGCTGCATTTCCGCTGGCTGCTGACGAATCTGGATGTACCCGACATGCGGCCGTGGGAACTGTTTGAAAGAGTGCGACGATCGCGGGCCGGGGTGCAGTGCATCCTGGTGGATGACCGGCTGACAGTTGCGGATGAGCGGCTAGTCCGCCAGGCGGGCGCTGCCGCGTTCGCCTTGAGCGATCCGGGGCTGTGCGAGGTAATCGATCGGGTCTGGCGGCGCGGGGATTCACGGGCGTCGGCCGGGGATTGCGGGATCGAATCCCAAGGATTTTCGTTGCGTGAGGAGCCGACCCGCGCGCCGCCTTAGCAAACAGTCGGAGGCGAGAGACCTCGCCACCGACCGTGAGACTGGATTTGTGCCTTGTCCGATTCAATCGAGAAAACATTTTTCAGGAGAGAGTCATGAGCAAGCAACAAGCCATTTTGGAGACTTTGCTGGGAGCGGCGGAACTCGTCGGCAATCGAACAATTGCGGGACGGATTCGGACGGACATCAAGAAGATGTGTCATCCGCCGCATTCGGATGGGTATCAGCGGCTGGCATTTGCCAGCGGTGAAACGAAGCGTGAGCGAAGGAGGGCCGCGTGAAGGAGAACCGCGGGCGGCGATTGCCGCGGAGCGGATCAGCGGCGCGGGACGTGTGTTCCGGGTGATGAATCGTGACGTTCAATACGAGTCATTCAATCTAATCATTAAGCGGCCGACGCGCGACTGTCGGAGGGAATTGGAGCCAACCTGAATTGCGCTCCGGGAGAGCTTTAACAATGCGAAAAGTAAATATTTTGGCTGCGGCCGCTTTGGCCGGTTTGGTCGGGATGAGTCGGGCGAACGCGGACGTAACGGTGACGGTGATTCCATCGCTGGCGCCGAACGCATTTGGGTCGCCTTCTTGGCCTGGCTATGTGACCAATGCGACGCTGGGCATTGAAAACGGCGGCGTGAGCGAAGGGATGGGAGCATCACAATATAACCCGCTGCCGAACGGAGCATCATTCAATTGGGAGGAGGCGGTGGTAACCGGCTTCCCATCGTGGATGGGCGTGGCGGCTCCGAATACGCCGGCATTTTCCGGAGAAGAGGGCAATCGCCTGACGTTCGGGCTGGATGTGAAGGGCAATGGCCAGAAGATCAGCATCAGTCAATTGGGATTCCAGGGCGACAGCAGCGATCCGAACGATGTTCTGCAATGGTCATTCCCCACGGGCGACTTCGATTACACGAGCGACTATGTCGGCATCATTTACGGAGCGGGAGGCGCGGGCGATATCGCGGATTACAGCTACATCACCAGCGGCGCGAATACGCAATCGGTGGATGAGATTGTGTCGCGCGGCACGGGAAATTCTTTGCCGGCTTACGAACACGATCAGGCGATCGCCAATTTTGGTTTTGATCCCTATTCGGCTCCGGACATTTCGGATCAGCAGCGCATCGACGAGACGGCTTCTGTATTCGGACTAAACAGCGATTTCACTGTCACGGGCGTTTACACGATGTCGCCGGACATTAGCGGCAGTGCATTCGTTACGGAAACCGGTGTGCCGGAGCCGGGGAGTCTGAGCCTGCTAGGCATTGGAGCGTTTGCGCTGATGCGTCGGCGACGACGTGCATAACGCCTCGATTCGTGCGGCAGTTTCGTCACCGAAGTAAGAAATTCGAATGAGAGCCGGACCGCGGATGTGCCGGTTCCGGCGCAACGGTCCGGCTCTCTTGAACACAATTTATCCATCTGGTGTCAAATTCAAATTTGGCAGCGGCAACTTGAAGGAGAATAACATGAAAGCGTCAAAAATGATTCGTCATCTGCTCGCGAGCGCGGCCCTGAGTGTAATCACGGGGCTGACAAGCTTCGCGGGGGCCGCCACGGTGGTCGTCAGTCCGGGGAATATGGATGGCTGGGCATTTGCGACCACCGATTCGAATGGAGACGCGGCGACATTTCCAGGGACCATTACGCAGATGGTGACAGGGCCGGCAGCGCCGCCGGCGGGCATTGGCAGTGCGGAGCTGGGGACTGCGCCAGGTCATGGCGACGGGGCAGCGCAGATTTCGACGACGAACTTTGACGGTACGCCACTCGGGAGCATCAACTCGCTGAGCTACTCGACGTATGACACGGTCAACAACGGGCAGCAATTCCCGTATATGCAGGTCTTCGTTTCAACGACGGGATCAGGTCCGGCGGACGACTGGCTTACGTTCGAGCCTCCCTATCAGCAGCCCGCTACGGGAAATCCGGGATTGCCGGATCAAGGCGCGCCCGCCCCACTTCAGTGGCAGCAATGGAATGCACTGGAGGGTGGGTGGTATGACGCAGATGGGTTTTTGGGGACCAACCCGGGCGGGAGCGGCGATGTAGATTCGCTCGGGTCGTTCCTCACGCAGTTCCCAAGTGCGACGATTGAAGACAGCCCGTTTCCGGGAGGACTTGGCGGCATAGAGCTTCTCGTAGGATATGGCGGCCCTACGGACAACTTCGATGGGAATGTGGATGCGGTGACGATCGGCACGGCTGGCGGAACGAGCACGTATGATTTTGAGCCCGCGTCGGTGCCGGAGCCGGCTTCACTGAGTTTGCTTGGAATCGGCGCGGGAGGGTTGATGCTTCGCCGGCGTCGAGCATGATCGATTGAGCGGGAGGAATGCTTTGGGCCGTCCGAATGAAAATTCGGCGGCCCTTTTTTTTGAGTAATAAAAGCCGCCGTGCGACAGTCGTCGGGCAACAGCCGTCGTGCAACAATCGCCTCGCAAAGCGGCCGGGGGGACGACGGNNGGCACAGAGCCGGGACCGTTTAGGGCTGCTTCCTCTCGGACCTGACCCGGTTCACAGCCGACCCTTGCATCGGACCCGGCCGCTTTGCAGGGCGGCGAGGGTTGGTTTTACTCGAATAGTAGGGGAATGTCATTACTTGGTATCTGGCGTCATCATCTGGGCATATGGGTCGTTTTGAGCGGTGACGGGCAAAACATCGACCTTGGTTATGGCCGGCGGATGTTCCGGGCGATCGTTGGTCGGGTCGGTCTTTACTGCTGCGATTTTTTTCACGTTGTCCATTCCGGCGACGACGCGGCCGAAGGCGGTGTATTGATGATCGAGCTGCTGGGTGTGGGCGTAATCGAGGCAGATGAAGAACTGGCTGCCNNGGTCGCCGCCCTGGATCATGAATCCGGGAATGATGCGATGGAAGAGGAGGCCGTCGTAGTAGCCGCCGGAGCAGAGTTGCAAAAATGCCTCGACGGTGTGCGGGGCGGAATCGTAATAGAAGACTTCGGTGAGGGGTCCGGAATCGGTATTCATCATCGCGTATTGGAGCGGGACGACGTGGGTGATCATGGTCTGATCCGAAGTCGGCTGTTCTTTGTTGGCGAGGGCTTCGATCACCAGCGGCGTGCCGAGGAAATCCTTGGGTGGGCCGGCTGGAGAAAAGGCGGAGCCTTTTGCGATGGCGTAGAGGATGTAGGTTCCGGGATTGGCGGTTTCGGAAAAGATTGTTTTCAGATCGACGGTGGCTTTGGCGCTGACGTCGGCGGAGCCTTTGGCGGGGATGACCTTGCCGGTGAAATCGGTGAGTTCGAGACTCACGTCTTTGTCGGATTGAATGGTGACGTTCAGCGGCTGGCTGGGGGCGTACCAGGTTTTTTGTGGGACGAGGATGGAGAAGAGGATTGAGAATAACGTTGCGACGTTGATCATGATTGAGCTCCTGAATGACTTTCGATTTTAGGAATTAATACCACTATTTTTTGACGGGCGATAGGCGAAACAGGGCCGCGCCGTGGCTCGGTATGAGCGGCGCGAATGAGCCATTGGCGGTTCCTTGATCCAGATGTTTCCAGAGGTCGCGGACTTTGCAGGGCCCGGTGAAGCCGAGGTCTTTCAGAAAGACGGAGACGGCGGCCGAGCCGGCGTCGGCGGCGTTGAAGAGGGCCAGGTATTTGTCGTTCGATGCGGGGACATCGGCTATCCAGGCGATCAGATCGTTTTGGTGGAAGAGTTGGCGGCCTCCGGTGCTGTGCTGATCTACGGCTAACACTTCGTCGTTGGTGAGAAGCGAGAGCGTGAAGGGGTCCATTTGTTCGAGATCACCGCCGTAGATGAGGGGGGAGCGGGAGATCGACCAGAGGGTCATCATGGTGTACTGCTCGTCTTTGGTGAAGCGGGTGCTGGGGCCGGGCTGGGGTTGCTTGGCGACGGTGATTGCGCCGATGGGGAGCATGTCGGCGTCGGGGAAGTGGCCAGGGCCGGTGTGCGGGGCCCAGTCGGCGCAACGCTGAAATTGTTCCTTGAGCAGATCCCACTTGTCCCAGAAGTCGTCGGAGATTCGCCACATGTTGGCATGGGAGGCGATGTGGTCGGCTTCGTCGAGCGCCGTCGCGCCGGGGGAGGTGCTGAAGATCATGGGGCGGCCGGATTTGTCGATTGCTTTGCGAATCGCTTCGATTTCGGATTTGTGATAGGGGCGAGAGAGATCATCGACTTTGACGAAATCGACGCCCCAGGCGGCGAATTGGGAGAAGATGGAATTGTAATATTCCTGGCCGCCGGGCTTGGTGACGTCGATGCCGTACATGTCGGGATTCCACTGGCAGGTGCTGGATTTGTCGGCTACATCGGCGGCATGGGCTGTTGAGCCGAGGATTGGAGTGTTGGCAGCGACGGCTTGGCGCGGGATTCCTCGAAGGATATGGACGCCAAACTTCAGGCCTTTGGCGTGGACGTAATCGGCGAGGGGTTTGAAGCCTTTGCCATTGGCGGCGGAGGGGAAGCGATTTTCGGCGGGGATGAGGCGGCCGTAGGCGTCCATGTTTAGTTTTGCATCGGGGCGATATTCCCAGCCTTTGGCGGCGGGTTCGTACCACTGGATATCCACGACGATAAATTGCCAGCCGTGACTGGCGAGATTGGCGGCCATGTAATCGGCGCTGGCTTTGGTTTGCTGTTCGGTGACGGTTGTGCCGAAGCAATCCCAACTGTTCCAGCCCATGGGAGGCGT
>PMAK01000298.1 GCA_003153655.1 Phycisphaerales bacterium | reverse complement strand
CGAGGAAGAGCAGCGGCCCGCGACTCCCCAAGAAAAAGAAACCGTTGCCCGCTTCTGCGGCTTTGGCCCCGTCGCCCTCTCGATCTTCCCCGATCCCGTCACCGGCAAATACAAAAATGCCGGTTGGCAGGGACTGGGCGAGGAACTGGCGACCCTGCTGACGCCAGCGGAATACGACAGCGCCAAGCGCACGACATTCAACGCCTTCTACACCTCTCCCACCGTCATCACGGCAATCCACGAGGGCATCTCCCGTCTGGGTCTGCCCACCGATGCCACGATTCTGGAACCGGGCTGCGGCACGGGGAACTTCATGAGTTACGGCCGGCCGGGGTCACATTTCATCGGCATTGAAATGGACTCGATCTCCGGTCGGATCGCCAAAGCGATTCACCCCGACCAGGACATTCGCATCGAGAATTTCCGGGACACGCGGCTGCCGGAGGACCGGATCGACGCCGTTGTCGGCAACGTACCGTTTGCCGACCTGAAGCTGGATTACCAAGGACAGAAGCTCGCCCTGCACGACTACTTCTTCGCCAAGTCCATCGACGCCGTGAAACCTGACGGCGTGATGGCATTGGTTACGACGCACTTCACGCTCGACAAGCAGAATGCCGCCATCCGTGAGTACCTGGCGTCCAAAGCCGATTTCCTGGGAGCGATTCGATTGCCGTCCGACGCTTTCAAACGGGAAGGCACGTCGGTTGTCACGGACATTCTGTTCCTGCGTAAACGATTCCCCGGCGATCCAGCCAATTACGTCGATTCCGATTGGCTCGGCGTCGCGCCATTGTCCATCGACGGCATGGACATTCAGATTAATCGTTACTTCCTCAACCATCCCGAAATGGTCCTGGGCAACTGGACTCGCAAAGACACGCTCTACGGTGAGGGCTACAGCGTCACCGGTAACGGCGATCTTGCCGGGCAGCTCAAGGATTCGATCCAACGCCTTCCCCAATTCGCGCCGCGGCAGGCTTCGCCAAAAGAGTCCTCGATGATCCGGGATGAACCGGCAGAAAGTTTTGTACCCCCGCCGTCCGAGCGACATATAGCAGAAGGCAGTTTCTTTGTCGGCGACGACCGGGCGATTTATCAATCCCAAAGCGGGCGGGGAGTGCCGGTGGTTCATGGCGGTACGACGCTGAAGGCGTACGGCTCGCTGATGGGCAAACGCCTGGCCGCACTGATCGGCCTACGCGACCGCGCCCGCCGCGTGCTGCAATCTCAGAATGAGGGGTGGCCCGAGTTGCACCGCAGCGAGGCGCGCCGAGAATTGTGCCGTGCCTATGACCTGTTTGACCTTGCCTACGGCCCGATCAACAAGACGACGTTCGGGGAAACTGCCGATGGCGGCATCATCCGCCGAATGCCCAACCTCGTGAAATTCCGGGAAGACCCGGACGCGATGCTCGTCATGTCGCTGGAGGACTACGACGAAGTCACGGACAAGGCGACCAAAGCGGCCATCATGCTCCGGGATGTGGTTGGCAGAACTCCGCCGGTCACGCATGTCCGCAGTGCCGAGGAGGGATTGCTGGTATCGCTGAATCAACGCGGCACAGTTGACCTACCTTTTATTGCCACGCTGTACGGTAAGCCCGAACAAGAAGTGATTGCGGAATTGGGCGATCTGATTTTTCACGACCGGGAATCGAAGAGCTGGCAGACCGCCGATGCGTATTTGTCCGGCAACGTCCGGGCTAAGCTTGCCGCCGCCGAAGTAGCAGGGCCACGCTATTCCCGGAACGCCGACGCCTTGCGCGCAGTTCAACCCGAAGACGTTCTTCCCGGCGACATCGACGCCAATCTGGGTGCTCCCTGGATACCGGCAGACGACATTCAAACTTTCGCGGCCGAACTGTTTCACGTCGAGCCGGCTTCTGTCCGAGTTGCCCATCTGAAGAAAGATGCCGTCTGGAGCATGGAGGCAGACTATGCCGCCAAAGCATCCGTGGCCGCCACGAGCGAATACGGCACCGCGCGTGCCAACGGCACAACGCTTCTGGAACTAGCGCTGAACATGAAGACGCCGACGATCTACGACACGATCGAGGACGGCGACGGCGAAAAGAAGGTGGTAAACCAGGAAGAAACCCTATCGGCCCGTGAAAAACAAAAGGCGATCAAGGAAAAGTTCCGCTCGTGGGTGTTTGCTGAACCGGACCGCACCGAACGCTTGGTGCGTATTTATAACGACACCTACAACAACCTGCGTCCCCGCCTCTTCGATGGTTCTCACCTGGACTTTCCTGGCATGAATCAGGCCCTCACACTGCGGCCCCATCAGAGCGACGCAGTGTGGAGGGGCATGAGTTCCGGCAACACGCTTCTGGCCCATGTGGTGGGTGCGGGGAAGACATTCACGATGGCCGCGACCGGCATGAAGATGAAGCAGGCGGGCCTTATCAAGAAACCGATGTATGTGGTTCCCAATCATTTGCTGGAACAGTTCTCCCGCGAATTCATGCAGCTTTAGCTGCAAAATGATTACCGCATTCGAAATCGAGAATTTCAAAGCGTTCGGTCACCGCCAGCGCATTGAACTAGCTCCGATCACACTGATATACGGAGAGAACAGCGCGGGCAAAACATCCATCCTGCAAGCAATCAATCTACTAAAGCAAACGCATGAAAGCAGGGACTCCGGGGCCGTTCTCCTTCCGCGCGCCGAAGATGGGATCGTCGATCTTGGCAGCTTCACCGAGCTTCTCTTCGATCACGATACGGAGCGGACGCTTCGCCTGGGCGTTGAGCTCCAGCCAGACAGCACCGCACGATGGGCAAAACTTCTTCGCTTTCATGATGAATTCGCCGACGAGTCTGTAGGTATTCAGCTCGCGTTTAAGCGAGCGAAAAAAACCGGAGAGGTTGGTCTCTCAGAGTTGCGACTATCGCTTTCGGAAAGGATTGGTGAATTAGCCGCTTTTTCAACGCGACAGATAAGCGAAAAACGGCAGCGACAAATGCAAAGATATCTTTGGGCCCCTGTGCATACGCAGAGATCACATCGCAATAGATTCGTGGCCGCCGAGTGCAACTCCATCACGGAAAGTCCGGCTTTCTGGGAACCATTTTACAAAGCATGGCATGCGTGTCGCGTTGAAGTATCTAAAGCTATGCAGCGAGGGGACAATCGGCATGCGCCTCGCAGAGTTGTATTTGACGAAGATGAGCCTATATCAGAGCACGCATGGCGCGACCAAGTCGAAAAGGCGATTCGATTCTATGGCAAAGACTTTACGCTTGGCGAATATGTCGAGCGAATGAGGGCTTGGTCATTGGGAGCGCAAGTCGCACTTGAGGGCTTTATCCCTGGCGGGCCGGCTGGGAACGCTGGCGTCGAGCTTCCTGAGTCATTCCTATCCGAGCCCGGACCGTTTAGTCAACGAGAGCTTCGTGGCCTTCCATTTCCCGACATGACGCGGCTGGCGATAATGGCAGGACGGCTGCTGGAGGAATCGCTCACAGCTCTCTTTCCCATGGGACCATTCCGAAGACCGCCAGAGCGCTGGTACATCTTCACCGGCACGAGCCCAATCGATGTCGGCTACAAAGGTGACCATCTTCCTGATTTGCTGTTCCGACGGCCAGAACTGGTGGCAAAAGCAAACGAGTGGCTAACGCGGCTCGAAATTGGTTATCAGCTCCGTGTAAAACGGGTAGGAGAACGTGAATCCGATCTATTCGAGGTTCGGCTCGCGGATAATCGCCGGGACAAGGAAGTCGAGGTCGGTTTGTCGGATGTGGGATTTGGAATCAGCCAAATTCTGCCCTTCATCGTTCAGTCGCTGGCGAGTGAAAAGGAACATCGTTTTCGTTCGACGAGCCGGTAGGTGATCATCCGGGTGTACTCGGTCTTGCCCATCCCGCCTTCACCGGTAATGAAAATGCTTTTGAGATCGCCCTGACGAATGCGTTCGACGACTTGTTCATCTCTCAAAACTCCAGTCGCCTGTTCTTCATCAGCCTCAACATCCTCTGTGATGTTCGACTTCTCTTTCTCCCTCTGTTTCCTCGAAAGTGCGCCATCGAATGTCCACCGGCCGATGAAGCATTTGCCGCGCGGAAGCCTGTTGTCGTCGCCCCGGTAGCCGAGAAAGCCGACAAATTCAAACTCGCGTAGGCACCTTTGTTTGTGGCGAAGCAGCGCGTCGCGATGTTCTGGTGCGATCCCTACTGGCATGCGTTGCAGCATAACCAAAAACACTCCTGATTTTGAGTCGTTAGTCTGCGGCGAAAAACTTACCACATCCGGCCCACACTTCACCATTCAATGGACTCAATCACAACCCCATTCTTTCCTGCCTGTAAAGCCGAGGAGTGATCCGCTTCCGTAACCCAAGGTACTCGGTGCCGCGTAATCCCCTGTAAAAGGCGAATCTGGGGGCGAATTTCACTGTTCAACCCTCGCCCTTTGATCCGGATCGCATCCTGACCGCACCTTAGTGTAATTCCTTCGATTGGGCTGAACTCCACCCGGTTGATGAATCCATATGCGACGGCAACGACTGTGCCGTCTCGTCGACGCAACTCCAGCATGACAGCCCGCTCGCGTGGTCCCCGAAGCCAGCCAAAGGGGCCCATATCTTCGCTACCGTCTGGTTCAGACACGCCGTCGAGCTCGCCGTCGGTCGAAGGCCTGCGACCGGTATATCTCTCCAAAAGTCTATCGCTCATAAGTCATCCCTTCTCTTTCTGGTAATTTTCGCTCTGGCTCCATGGATCGCTCCGCCTGCCGCTGTATTCGGCCAATCGCCACCGCGCGGTCGTGGTGATCGCGTTCCGACAGCAGTTCCGTCGCCGTCATCCGATCATCGGAATGACAGACGGCATCCAGCAGCGCGGATTTGTCGTCCGTGTAAATCATCGCTTGATTTCGCGCGCGTGAAATCGAGACGTAGGCCTGCTCTTGCGATGAGGCTGGGAAAGACTCGGTGGACTGAGCGATTAGTACCCGATCGACCGTGCGTCCCTGACTCGCGTGACTGGTGACGACATACCCATGCATGAGGTGACCGAAATCCTTCGCCACGACCCAGCCGTTGGCCAATTGAATGTCACCGGAGTCAGTAAACCTATCCACCCTGAAAATCGCGCCGTTATTCAAACGATGTGCCCCGTCAGCCGTTTTGCCGTTTTGCGTAATTCGAATCGAGTCGCCTTCGGCGAACGAAAGAACATTCGCATGAAAGGCTGTGAAGCGTTCAGCCTGTTTCAACGGCAACTGTCCCTCACCCACCGTCACCCGTTGCCCTTTGCGATAGCCGGGTGCGTTTTGATGAAACACCAGCACGTCACCCGGCAAATAGTTGACCTCATCCTCCCGCTCCGCGACCGTGAGATTCGCGTTTTCCAAAACCGTGAACTGTCGATCATTCTGCCCGATTCGATTGACCCGCCGCAGTTCCGAGCGGACTTCTTCATCTACCCACTTTCCTTCCAGATGCGTAGGGCAGATCACCAGTGCGCTCTCACCCTTGGATACGGACTCTACGTAATCCTTGGCCAAAGCCTTGTAACGTTCGGACCGGTCGACCTCTTTGATCCAACCCAACTTGTCGAGCTGGCGAAATGCCTCCTCAGTCCGGCCTTCACTCAGGGCTTTCACCACCTGCTTGTAGTTCCCTTTCTGCCGCTGAATATCCCTGATTTCAGCCGGGACAATTCCTGCCCCTTCCTCCAGCAAGCGGAGTGCGGCACCTCTTTCAACGGCTCCGTGTTGCCGGCGATCACCCGACAAAACCACCCGAACATCCAGTTGCTCGGCCAGGTCGAATACCTGCGCCATGGTCCGGGTCCCCAGGAGACCCGATTCGTCGATCCAAATGGCCTGCCCGACGACGGATTGTTGCAGGCGTTCATCTTTGAGCAGACGCGCCACCGTGTCGGCATCCTTGAACCCCTCGGTGCGCAAGACACCCCGGCTGGCATCGGCGGAAGGCGCAAACGTGAATACTTTCGTTCCGCTTGCTTCAATTCCCTCGACGGCTTCACGCATCATGGAAGTTTTTCCCGTGCCGGCAGCACCCCGGACAACGATCACTCGATCTTGTGATTGCAGTACGTGCTCCACTGCCTGCCGCTGTTCTCTATTGAGCCATTCGCGTTTGAACGCGTGAACACCCTTTGCGAACGGCGCGCAGGTCCCGCGTCCATCGCGGGCAAAATCAATCATGGCCTTTTCCTCCGCCAAAACGGCGGCGGTTGTCGCGACGCGTCGGCCGTCACGCTCGCCCAGCAGCAAATTCTGATCCACGACGGCCTGCTCAACGCGCTGGCGGGAGACCTGTCCGACCGACCGCTTGAGCGCTTCGGCAATGACCATCCGCTCTGGGACGACGGATTTCCGCTCAAAGCAATGTTCTACTGCCAGGGCGGCCGCTTCACGCGCCGCGGACTCATCGATGCCAATGGCAGCGGAACCCACTTGTTCTCTCACCTTCGTCAACATGTCGGCTTCGTCGCCCGACAGGCGCGACAGCCACTCGCGACGGAGCTGCTCCATCGACAAATCTTTCTGCTTGCGTTCCCGCGTCCGCACGCCCAATTCGTTTCTGTCGATTACCTCTTTTTTGGCATTCGGGTCGGTTCGCAGATCTTCCTGCCACTTTTTCTCCGCCTCTTCCTCCAGC
>PMAK01000037.1 GCA_003153655.1 Phycisphaerales bacterium | reverse complement strand
TCTTAAGTTGTTGTGCGAGGCGGTTGGATTTCGGCCGCCGAAGAAGCGGCAGCCGACGGTTAAGCCGCAGGTGTCGAGCCTGATCAGCGCGGTGGATATCCGGCAGGACAGCAGCTATCTGATCGTGGCCGAGCGAACGAACACCAACGGCAGCCGGCAATTCAAACGACTTTTGCAGGAAGAAAATTGGGATGGTCTTGTCAGCATGGCCCGCGATGAACTGCGGGAAGGCTCGCACATGCTGGATGTTTGCGTGGATTTCGTCGGGCGCGACGGTGTTGCGGATATGAAGCAGGCTGTCGCCCGATACGTTAATGCTCTGCCGGGCCCGCTGATGCTGGACAGCACCAATGCCGCTGTGATGGAAGCGGGGTTGAAGCTTGCGGGCGGACGGTGCATCTTGAATTCACTCAACCTTGAGGATGGGGAAGAGCGCGTCGCGCATATCTGCGCGCTGGCGAAGAAATATGGCGCGGCTGTCGTGGCCGGGACCATTGATGAGGACAAACTGAATGCGATGGCCCGGACGGCGGATCGGAAGATTGCCATCGCGAAGCGCATCCGGGATCTTGTCGTGGATAAGTTCGGGTTGCATGACCGGGATATTTTGTTTGACCCGCTGGTGCTGCCGATCAGCACGGGGATTGAGGAAGATCGCCGCAATGCGATGGAAACCATTGAAGGGACGCGGCGAATTGCACAGCAATTGCCCGATTGCCACACGGTTGTCGGACTGAGCAACGTCAGTTTTGGGTTGAAGCCCGCCGCGCGCGTGGTTCTGAATAGCGCGTTTCTGCATGAACTGATGGAGGCCGGGCTGACGGCGGCGATTGTTCATGCGAGTAAGATTCTTCCGCGCAATAAGATCGAGGATGAGAAGTGGGCCGCGGCGATGGACCTGATCTACGATCGGCGCCGCGAGGGGTTTGATCCGCTCACGCATTTCATATCGCTCTTTCCGGATGGCTCAGATGCGCCGAAGGAGAAGCCGCAGGACAATCTGCCGATTGAGGAGAAGCTTAAGCGCCACATTATTGATGGGGAAAAGCGGGATCTCACGGCGCATCTTGACCTGGCGATGGAGAAATATTCGCCGCTGGACATCATCAATACGATTTTGCTGGAAGGGATGAAGGTTGTCGGAGAGCTTTTCGGAAGCGGGCAGATGCAATTGCCATTTGTGCTGCAAAGCGCTGAAACGATGAAGGCGTCGGTGGCGCATCTCGAGCCTTTCATGGAGAAGGCCGCGAGCCAGAGCAAGGGGCGCATCGTGCTTGCGACGGTGCGCGGGGACGTGCATGACATCGGGAAGAATCTGGTGGACATCATCCTGACGAACAACGGGTACACCGTTTTCAATCTTGGCATTAAGCAGCCGCTGCATGACATCCTTCATGCCGCCCGGGAGAAGAATGCGCATGCGATCGGGATGAGCGGGTTGCTGGTTAAATCCGTCGCGGTGATGAAGGAAAATCTTGAGGAACTTAACGCGGCTAACGTGGCGATCCCTGTGCTGCTGGGTGGGGCGGCCCTGACGCGGGATTATGCGGAGGAGACGCTTGCGGAGTTGTATCGCGGGCCGCTGCTTTATTGCAAGGATGCTTTTGAAGGCCTGCATGCGATGGACGAAATCTCGGGTGGGAAAGTGAGCGTAGCGGTCGATCGCCAGCGCGATCGGGCCAAGCATCGGAAAGCGCTTCGGGCCGAGAGCGATAAGAAATTCGGGCACATTATTTCGGGCGCGGGTGAAAAACCCGGGCCACCCGTGGCTATGGACAATCCGATCCCGACGCCGCCGTTCTGGGGCCGTCGCGTTGTGGCGAATATCTCGCCGAATCACGCGGTTACGTTTATCAACAAAACCGCGCTTTACACCGGGCAGTGGGGATTCAAGCAGAAGGGATCATCGCCGGAGCAGTATCGGCAGTTGATCGCGGAAAAGGCTGATCCGGTTTTTGAATCTCTCAAGCGGCAGGCGATGGATCAGAAATTGATCGAGCCAAAGGTCGTTTACGGATATTTCCCCGTGCAATCGGAGGGGGATGAGCTTGTCGTCTATCATCCCGAGGAATTTTCAACCGGCTCAAGAGTTCCTGCCAAACAGGCGCGGGAGTGGATGCGATTTTCCTTGCCGCGGCAGTCGAGCCGTCGCCGGTTGTGCATCACGGATTTCTTTCGATCCAAAGGGTCGGGTGAATTTGATGTTCTGGGGGTGCAGGTTGTCACGGTCGGCGATCGCGCCACCGAGGCGGCGGAAAAGCTTCGCCACGCGGATAAATATCAGGACTATCTCTATCTGCATGGGTTTGGCGTTGAATCGGCCGAAGGTCTTGCCGAGTATTGGCATAAATATATGCGGCAGGAGCTTGGATTCGCGAGCGAGGACGCGGCGAATATCGAGGAGCTTTTCCACCAGGGTTATCGCGGAAGCCGGTATAGTTTTGGATACCCGGCCTGTCCTAATCTGGAAGATCGTGCTAAAATCGTGGAATTGCTGCATCCCGAAGCGATCGGCGTTGAGCTCAGCGAGAATTTTATGATGATCCCTGAGCAGTCAACCGATGCATTAGTTGTGCATCATCCGCAGGCGAAGTATTTTGATGCGTGAGGCCAACGAGGGCCATAGTGCCTGCGGAGTGTTTTTGAGCCGCGGTCATATCTGATCGTTCAGCATCTGCAGGCATTGCTGCTGATAATGAGTGCGAACCATGACTGATTTCTCAGGCCGGTCAGCCATACGCAAGCCTCCGTTTGGATTGTCCATCCTCTTCTGCGCGGTTCTTGCCGGGCTGGTTGCGTGGCTGCGGCTGAAAGTTTTCGAGCATTCGTCTGTGGGAATCGGATATGCGTTGCCGATCGTGCTGGTCGGTTGGACGCGCCGGCGCGGGCTGGTGTGGCTGATGTGCCTCACGTTTTTATCGATGGCGCTTTTCAAGTACCACCTGAATGTCAATACCAGCCCGTCGTCGCCGCAGCAGCGGATTCTGGGTTTCCTGCTTCTTATGGGGGATCTTTTCATCGTTGCCGCGATTGTCGATCTTGTTCTGCAGCGTGAGCGTTCGCTGGAACTGGGCCGGCATGAACTGCATCGCAAGGGACAGGACCTGAAATTCAGCAATGAGGGGCTGCGCGAGCGGCAGGAAATTACGGATACGCTGCTGAAGTTATCGCGATCTCTCACGACCGGCCTGAGCCGGGAAGCATTCGCGGCCATTGCGAGCACCATTCACCGCCTTCTTGGCGCATCAATCGCCGTCGCCATGTGGGCGCTTCACGACAAAGATCTGGCCGTGATGGATCACGCCGGATTCACGGACGACCCCGCGTACGGCATCGGCGCTCCACATCAGAACAGCTTCGCCCGGCTGGTGACGGAGTCGCCCAAGGCATTGGCCATCGGAAATATATCGCTGCGTCCGGATTTGAAATTGCCGGCCGGGCCGCCGGGCGAGGGCTTTCAAGCCGTCCTGGGCGCACCGCTGAAGCTGGAAAGCAAGGTCGTCGGAGCGCTCGTTGTTTATAGTCCGCGCGTTCGCCCGTGGACGGAGACGGACATCTCATTAATCGAATCGCTGGCGGCGCAGGCGTCGGTCAGCATTGCCGCCACCCGGCTGCTTGAACAGATTGAGAACGAGCACAAGGAATTGCAGACGATCCTGGATACGGTGCCGTTCGGGATCGTGCGGCTGGATGCGAAGTCGGCCCGGCTGATTTGCAACCCGGCGGGGGCCTCGCTGCTCGGGATTCCGGAGGTGAGCGATGCGGGTCCGGGAAACTGGCCGAAGGCAAAACTGGTGGGGCGATCCGGGGATATTCCGCCGGGGGAAGATCCGCTATTGCGGGCTTTGCGCGGAGAGGTGACGGTCGCGATGGAACTCGAAATCCATCTCGACGGCGGGGCAAAGATCAACACGCTTTGCAACGCCGCTCCGATTCGGGATCGATCCGGGGCGATCTCCGGGGCGATCGGGGCGTTTATCGATGTCTCCCCACATAGAGCCTCGCTGCACGAGACCGATTCCAAATTTGATTTCAATGAATGGCTCGCCGTCGAATGCCGCCAGCTTCAGCCCCAGGCGGAACGGAAGCATTTGGAATTTGTCTGCAATCCGCTCCAGGTGAGCATTCGCCTGCTCGTGGATCGAAACAAACTCTCGCGTGTTCTGACCAGCCTGGTGGAAAACGCCATCAAATATACAAAGAGCGGCCACATTCATATTTTGGCGGAGATATTGCCCGGCGGCAGGCCGAGCGTTTGCGTGAGCGATACGGGTGTCGGCATCGCGCCGGAAGACCTTTCGATTCTTGTCGAAGAATTTGCCCAACAAAGTAATCCTGATCGGCCCGCAGGCGGCGGCCTTGGCCTCGGTCTTTCCGTTGCCAAACGCTGCATCGAAACTTTGGGCGGAAACCTTGAAGTCGTCAGCCAGCCCGGGAAGGGAAGCACATTTACTTTCACGCTGCCCGCCTCCTGTGTGGTCGAATGACGGCATCCCATCCGATGAAACCGGCGTCAGTAGCGTTTCGCTTCATCGGTCAATTCAATCGGGCTGATGTCATTACCAAATGGGTCGATTCGCTCCGTCTCTCCAATATCGAAATTGAAAATCAAATCGAGCAGGCCTGGCGGCAGGCCCGATCCCGGCCCGGTGTCAAACTATTTGACGGGCCCCTCTGCAGGCTTGAGCGCTTTAGCGCCGGGAAAACGCTTGAACTGGAACTCAGCCGCACTTCTTACAAAATATTCTGGGGCACCAATCTTACTCATCCCGATCTAGCCGACCGATTCGGCCCCGAGGTCCTGGCCAATCCCGTCGGCCTGAGCTGCGCGCTGCAAAGCTCGGATGGATATCTCATGCTTGGCCGGCGGAATGTTTCTCTTGCGTACTATCCGCTGAGAGTCCATCCCTTCGCCGGATCACTTGAGCCAGCCGAGCGCGTCGATGTCTTCGCCAACATGGAGCGTGAGTTGTCGGAAGAGCTTTCTCTCACCGCCGAAGATATTTCGCAGATCGTCTGTGTCGGAATGATCGAGGATCTATCTCTGCGCCAGCCTGAATTGATTTTTAGCGTTCGATCGAATCAATCGCGCGCTCGGATCGAGCAAACCCTGGACGCGGGCGAGCATGATGTGTGCGTGGCCATTGAACCGAAAGAGGACAAATTGCTGGAAGCGTTGAATGATCCGGCCCTCACGCCGGTTGCGCTGGGGACCGGTCTTTTGTGGGGCAGGGGGCTTTTCGGCGCGGAATGGTTTGACGCGGCCAATCGTGCGGTTAACCTCGGCCGCCATGAACCTCACTGAGGAGCTTCACCTCGCAACCGAACTTGCCCGGACGGCCGGGGCGCTTGTGGCCGAGCAATACGGAAAGGTGGAGCGGCTGCTGAAGCGGCAGAACGAAGCGGTAACGGAAGCCGACCGGGCGAGCCAGCGGCTGATTGTCACCGGCCTCCACAAGAAATTTTCCGGTGATGGTATCGTGGGAGAGGAGAACGAGACGGGCGACGCCATCACCTTTGATGTCCGCAAACCTGGCGGGCGAAACTGGGTGATTGATCCGATTGATGGTACGAACAATTTTCTTGCCGGGCTGGGGATTTTTGCTGTTTGCATTGGATTGCTTGACGCGGGCGAGCCGGTTTTGGGCGTTGTGTATGACGTCACGCGGGATGAGATGTTTGCGGCGGCGCGCGGGCAGGGGGCGTGGCTTGGATCGCGGCGGATTTCCGTCAACAAAACGTCGCTGGGCGACTGCCCGATGCTGATGCTTACGAGCAATTTGCTTGGCCCGGACAAGAAAGCGCCCGCTTATGCGCGGCGATGGCTTGATCAGACGAATTGGAAAATCCGCATGCTGGGTTCGGCCGCGATGGAAGCGATGCAGGTTGCGACGGGCGTGGCGCATGGGGCGATCACGCTCAACGGAAAGCTGTGGGATGTCGCTGCACCTGCGGCGATTGTGATCGAAGCCGGTGGGATTGTGACTGACCCGAAAGGGCAGTCTATTTTTCCGTTCGATCTCACGGGGTATTCGGGGGGAAAGGTTCCTTATCTCATGGCTGGTCCGGCCGCTCATCCTGAGCTGTTGAGCGATATGCGGAGATAGGATGGAACCACTCCAGCCGATCCGCGCGAAATCGGTTCGGTCATTCGGGCTTGTCTGGCTCATCACCGTCATCGGCGCGGCGGTTGTTTTTTCGATCGTCTCCGTACTCTGCATCAACTATTACACAACGGAAGACCCGGCGTGGATCGATCTTTTGTATCGCCAGAAACACGTCGCGATGCAGCGACGGGAATCGGCGCCGCATCGAATCGTTATTGTCGGCGGATCGGGGGCGCTGTTTGGGATCGACGCTGAGTTGATTGAGAAGAAGCTGCATATTCCGACGGTGAATTTTGCCACGCATGCCGGGCTGGGTTTGCGTTATCTGCTTGATCGGGTTCGGGGTGAACTGCGGGCGGGGGATATCGTGCTTCTTTCTGCCGAATATGAGACATGGTCGGATACGTATCGGGATACGCAGGGGCCGGCCTTCGATTACATCTGGACGTATGACAAGCCGTATCTTGCGAAGTTGAACCCTGTCGAATCGGCGAAAATGATTTCGGCTGTTCCGTGGTCGCAGTGGCCCAGATCTGTTCGAGGGTGGATTGATCGAATCCATGGCGACTATTTCCATTTCCGCAAGCTCGCTTTTTACAGCGTTGCGACGCTTGATCTGAATGGGGATATCAATGTCACGACGCCTTGCGCAAATTCGCAGCTTCCATCGTTTCCGTTTCCGAGCGATTCCGGGCTTGCGGCGATGAAATCTGTGCGAGATTTCGGCGACTACGCCCAATCTCACGGAATCAAATTGCTCTGGACCTGGCCGAACTTCGCCCGCCCCGCGGCGGTTTCGGGTCCGCCGGGATTTTTGACGGACGTTCTTCAACAGAGCGGCTTTGTCATTCTCGACCGGCCGGTGGATACGGCATTTCCTCCGGACTGGTTCATGGACACGCCGTATCACCCGAATCCCGCTTGCCGGCGTCTTCGCACTGAAGAATTGATCCGCCGCCTGCGTCCGGCTCTTGGCCTGCCGCCCGATTCCAATCAGGTTCTTGGCGTTTTCCTTCTCGCCGGCACGGACCACATGCTCACTGACGATAATATTTTTGCTGACAAGCGAGGCATTCTGTTTCGCTATCTGAGCCGCGAATCGAATTTTTACGCCATCACACCGGAAAGAGTTGTTGAGTTTGTGAACGGTGGCATGCCACTCTATACCGATTCTGAAGAAGCGAGACCGCTGCTGGAATCCGTTGGTTTGACGCTCGAAGCACAATTCCGAAGAACCCAAACGGTTCAGCAGTGGTTTGCGAAGTATCCCCAAGCGGTTTTTTGCATTGCCGTGGCGCAGAATCAGCCGCTTGACCCGATCTGGAAATCAGTGATCCCCGACATCGTCTTTCAACAATTGAGCAGTGGCTCCGCGACCGCGGCGATCTTCGGTTCGGGCGTTACGCCTATCCTTGCCACCGAAATAAAGGACCGACTTCTTCAATCGGATTCAATACCGTGCGTCGTTTCGCTTCAGACTTCGCCGATTGGCAAAATTACCGTGGACGAGCGTGAATTTCTCTCCTCGTCCGCCGGCGTTTGTGTTGTCGCGATCGATCCTGAAATGGGGATTGTCCTTGATAAGGCAATCTTCGGTGGGGGGCCAGACATCGAAACGTGGCGTCTCTACCGCGTAGTTTGGCAGCCGACTTCTCATCGTGCTTTATAACAGCTTCCAATTTCTGCTGGTCTTTTTGCCGCTGTGTCTGGTGCTCTATTTCGCGGCGGCGAGAATCTCGGGGTGGCTGGCCAATGTTGTGCTGGCCGCGATGTCGCTGGTGTTTTATGCGTGGTGGAATCCATGGAATTTGCTTGTCATCGCCATCAGCATTGCGGCGAATTTCGGGATTGGGGTGGCGCTTCGCCGCGAGCGAACAAATTACAAAAAACTTATTCTCACGCTTGGCGTTGGGGCTAATCTCGCGGCGCTTGCCTTCTTTAAGTACACCAATTTCGCCCTTACGAATTGGGGGATTCTGGCCGGCCATCATTTTCAGCCGCTGCAAATCGCGTTGCCGCTGGGGATTTCGTTTTTCACGTTTACGCAGATTGCGTTTCTTGTTGATGCGGCGCGCGAGCAAACCGCGGAGCTTGGCTTTTTTCGGTACGTGCTGTTTGTGGCTTTTTTTCCTCATTTGATTGCCGGTCCGATTATCCATCATTCCCAGCTTATGCCGCAGTTTGCGCAGCCTGGGGCGAAAAGGTGGATTCCCGCGAATGTGCATATTGGCATTGCGTTTCTGACGATTGGGTTGTTCAACAAGGTGATCATTGCCGACAATTGCGCCCCGTGGGCCAATCAGGTTTTTGATTCCGTGCAGGCTGTCTCATTCCTGGATGCGTGGCGCGGCGCGCTGGCGTATACGTTGCAACTCTATTTTGATTTTTCCGGGTACTGCGACATGGCGATCGGTCTTGCGATGCTTTTCAACATTCGGCTGCCTGACAATTTCAACAATCCTTATCAAGCCGAAAACGTTGCCGATTTCTGGCGGCGGTGGCATATGACCCTCTCGCGATTTCTTCGGGATTACCTTTACATTCCGCTGGGCGGGAACCGCAAAGGCGAATCTCGCCGGGAGTTCAATGTCATGGCGACGATGCTCCTTGGGGGCATCTGGCACGGAGCCGGGTGGACGTATGCGATTTGGGGATTATTTCACGGAACGCTGCTCATCCTGAATCATGGATGGTCTCGTATCGGTGTTCCTGTGCCAAAAGTGTTCGCGCGGGGCCTGACGTTTATCGCGGTGGTCGTGGGTTGGGTGATTTTCCGGGCGGGGAGCCTTCGCATTGCTGGGAGCCGGGTGCAGAGTCTGTTTGGGCGGGTTTCCGCTCAATCACTTGTTCAATCTAACGTGGCGATAGGTCAGTTCGCTGTTCTGGCGGTTTTGCTGGTTTTGGTGAATTTTGCTCCGAACGCGAAACAATGGATTGAAGGTCGGCCGCTGAATAGGAAGCGGGGGATTCTTCTTGGGGTTCTGTTTTTCTTTTGTTTGTTGCAGATGTGCGGGACGTACGGGACACGAGCGCCGCAACCTTTTATTTATTTTCAATTCTAGCGTTTCGGAAACCTGCTAACGAAAAACAATTACCCTTAGTGAAATTCCTCACAACCTCGTGTACCATCCCCACGCTATGCCCAAGATTACCGTGGACGGCAAGCTCATCGATTGCAAAGAACGCCAAATGGTTCTGCAGGCGTGTCAGGACGCCGGGTATAAGCTGCCGAGTTACTGTTATCATCCGGGACTTTCGATTCCGGCTTCCTGCCGAATCTGTCTGGTTGAAGTCGAGGGGATTCCCAAGCTGGTTCCGTCGTGTCAGACGCCTGTTCGCGACGGGATGGTGGTTCATTCCCGTTCGCCGAAGGCCGTCGCCAGCCAGAAGCAGGTCATGGAATACCTGCTGATCAATCATCCGCTGGATTGCCCCGTTTGCGATCAGGCCGGTGAATGCTCTTTGCAGGATTATTCGTACGAATATGGGCGGAGCCAGTCGCGGTTTGAGGAAGACAAGGCCAAGAAGCCGAAAAAAGACGTCGGCGATAATATTTATCTCTACTCGGATCGCTGCATTATGTGCACGCGTTGCGTGCGATTTACCCGGGAAGTTTCCGGGACGAGTGAGTTGTATGTTGATGGACGCGGATATCGGGAGGAGATCGATATTTTCCCCGGCAAGCCTTGCAACAATAAACTTGCGGGTAATGTGGTCGATCTCTGCCCGGTGGGGGCTTTGCTTGATAAGGATTTCCTGTTCAAGCAGCGCGTCTGGCTGTTGAAGCAGACGCCATCTATTTCGCCGGTTGATTCGGGCGGGGAGAACATTTTTCTTGAATACAACAACGGCGTCGTTTATCGCATCAAGCCGCGCTATAACGCGGAAGTGAATGGGTGGTGGATCAGCGATGACACCCGATATTCGTACAAGATCATCCAAAACGAAAAACGGTTGAAATCGGCGTTCAAGAAAGAGCATGGCTCTTTGACGAAGACCTCGACGCGCGAGGCGTTCGATTTTGCCGTGGCGCAGCTTAAATCGCTGGCGGCACAATCCAGCGGGAGCCTTTATGCGATGCTCTCGCCGATGATGGCGTGTGAAGAGGCGTTCCTGCTTGGGTCGGCGATCCGTGCGATCGATCCCGAAGCGGTGCTGATTCTCGGGCCTGTGCCCAGCGCCGAAGAAGACGACATTTTTCGCCATTCCCTGACTGGGCAGCAAACCTTCGTCATCAAAGCTGAGAAGGTCCCCAACGCCGAAGGCATTCGCCGCGTGATATCACAACTCGGCGGACCCTCGGCCAATTACAACGAATTGATCAGCGGGAATAACCCGCTATTGAAAAATCTAAAGGGTGGCTGGATTGTTGGCGGATATCTGTCGAACTGGATTAAGGGCGCTCTTCCCGCCGCTCTGGCTACGGGTTTTCGCGTTGTTCAGGATATTCTGCCGACGACGCTGAGCGAGTCGGCGGATGTTGTTCTTCCTGGCGCGGCCTGGGCGGAAAAAGATGGGTGCTGGGAAAATTACGCGGGGAAGATTCAGCCGTTTGCGGCGGCGATTGTTCCGCCGGAAGGGATCACGCGCGAAGGGGATCTTTACCTTGCCCTGCTGGGCCGCACCGGCGTGTACAATGCCCAGGCGATCCGGAAGGAAATGGGCGAGCCGTTTGCAGCCGTCTCGCTGCCGACGGAGCATGTTCAGGCCCCGGCCATGGAATTCGCGGAGCTATAGTCCGAAACGATTCATCACGGATGAAACAGAACCAACATGATTGATCGCGTCATAACCTGGTGGACCGTAAATATCCCGCCGTGGGCGCTTATCGCCCTCATCATCCACGGCACGATCATGATCACGATTGCGTATCTGATCCTGCTTGAGCGCAAGGTCGCGAGCTGGGTTCAGGACCGCATCGGGCCGAATCGCGTCGGGCTTGGATTCGGGATTCTTCCGATCATCAAAAATTGGAAAATGAATGGCCTCGGACAGCCGTTGGCCGATGGGTTGAAATTCATTGTTAAAGAGGACTACCGCGCGGCGGGCGTGGACAAGATTCTTTTCACCGTCGCGCCAGGCATCATGATCATCGTGGTCATCGTCAGCATTGCCGTGCTTCCGTGGGGCGGCACGCGGCAGGTTGATCGGATCATTACCATTCCACCTTCCAATACCATTTCCGTTGTCGAAGCCGCACAAAGCCAAATCGCACAGGGAGACGAACTCGTCGGCAATCCTGTCCAAATCGGTAGCACGCGCCAATTCCAGATCACCTACCGGTATCCGTTTCAGATCGCCAGCCTGAATATCGGTGTTCTATACATCCTGGCCGTCCTCTCGCTGGCCGTTTACGGCGTCGTCATCGGCGGGTGGGCGAGCAACAACAAATATTCATTCCTTGGTGGACTGCGCGCCTGCGTCAACATGATCTCCTACGAGATCCCGCTCGGGCTTTCCGTCATTTGCATCGTGCTGATGTATGGAACGCTTGACTTGAATATTATCGTGGAGCAGCAGTGTCATTACTGGGCCAAAATCATCCCCGCCTGGAACGTCTTCACCCAGCCGCTCGCCTTTATCATGTTTCTCATCTGCATTCACGCCGAGGCCAATCGGGCGCCGTTCGACATGGCCGAAGCCGAGCAGGAACTGGTTGGCGGGTATCACACCGAATATTCCGCGATGCGGTTCGCCCTCTTTTTCCTGGGTGAATATGCGGGAATGATCACCACCAGCGCCGTCTGCGTCGCGCTATTTTTTGGCGGCTGGCATCTTCCCTGGATCGAATGGGCTTGGCCCGCGCTGGCCGGCAACGTTGATCCATCCCATCCCGCGGTCACCACCAGCATCGTCGCCTGCGTCTTCCGCGCAGCGGTTTTCTTCGGCAAGACGATCTTCTTCATCTTCGTATTCATGTGGGTCCGTTGGAGCCTTCCACGTCTTCGCTTCGATCAGCTCATGATGCTTGCCTGGCGTGCGCTGATTCCGATTTCGCTCGCGATTGTCATGGCAACTGCCATCATCATCTTCGCCTACAACGGCAAGAGTTATTTGAAAGTCGATGGATCAATGGCTCTCGTGTTTCTCGTCGCAAACATTGCGGTCGCCTTGTTCATCATGCTCATTACCTCTTTGCTTCCGCCGGCTCCGGCTACCAATCGTCGCCTAACCGTGCTGGGCAGCCGATTCAATAAACCTCCAACTTCGATGGCCAGCGCAGGCGCTGCCAACTAATATGAAAGATTCAGACGTCATCACTTTGGAAGAACCCCGGCTATCGTATGCGGATACGTTTTATCTGCCGCAGGTCTTGATTGGCCTTGGCACCACGATGCGCCATATGTTCAACGTGGTGGTCCGCGGCAAGGATCGCGTTATCCAATATCCGGAAGAACGGCGCGAGGATATGCCGGTCGAGAAGGGGGGCATGCTCCTTAAGACCTATCGAGGCGTTCATCGGCTCAACAAGGATGATGAAGGGCGCGTGAAATGCGTCGCGTGTTTTATGTGTTCGACGGCTTGCCCGGCCAATTGCATCCACATTGTGGCCGCGGAAAGTCCCTGGGCGGATCGCGAGAAATACCCGGCCAAGTTCGACATTGATGAGCTTCGTTGTATCTATTGCGGGATGTGCGAAGAGGCATGCCCGGTGGATGCCATCGAGCTGAGCCATGTTTATGACATCGTCGGATTGACTCGGCAGGAGATGATCTTCGATAAGGCCAAGTTATTGAACATCTTCGATGAGACGGTCAAAAAAGAGCCGATGTAAGCCTTTGTAATTTCAGTAGATAAGATACATAGATTGCGCATGTCCGGATAAATCTCGCCCTGTCTCACGCACAATAACTGGCTGCCTCTAGGCGTTTTAGCTTCTGGCCGGCTTATAAGAGCCGATACTGGAGCTAAGAATTGCCTGCTTTCAGGCACATATAGAAACGAGGAGACCTTCATGAATCGGAAACTGAGGAATCTTTTAATGCCGTCTGTTCTGGCTGCCCTGGCGATGGGCGGGATTGGCGGATGCGTGGTCCGCGAGACAGCCGCCCCAACGGTGGCAGTCGCCCCGACACCGCCTCCGGACGCACCTCCGGATGCGCCGGCGGATGCCCCCGCGCCGCCGCCGCCAATCGTTGAAGTGCAGCCGCCGATGCCCGCACCTGGATATCTCTGGATCGGCGGATATTACGGCTGGGGCGGCGGACGCTACTTCTGGCATGGCGGGTATTGGGGACATGCGCCTTACGGCTATCATCGCTGGTATGGCGGCTATTGGCGCGCCGGGCCACGGGGGCGTTTCTTTGTCCGAGGCCATTGGGGCTGATTAGGCCCGGATCTTCTTGGCTCATACGGCGACGCCGGCGTTTTTTCAGCAAAGGCTGATCAAGCGCCGGCGTCGTCCGCTTCGGGGCCAAGCTCATCGCCATCAGGGTCCAGATTCCGCGGATCGCCGGCGGGATAGTCGGCGATGTAGTTGAACACGGTGCGGACGTATTTCACAAACTCCAGTTTTTCCAGCGATTTCACTTTGGCTGTTTCGATGGTTCCCTCGACGGCCCCGTTTGCTTCATCGACATTTGAAATGGCCAGCCCAGCCGCCTTCAGCTTATCGGCCGCCTGTGCGGTGGACATTCCCGGCTCATCAACGATGATTACGACGACATCCGCCAATTCATCATCATTGTGGTCCATTAGCGATTCTCCAAAGGTTTGGCCGCCCGGAATCCTAACGTGGATTGGGGCAAGAAACATCTTTCAAAGCTCCGTGAAAGGAAGCAGGCCATGTGGCAAAGAAGTCATGGGCTATGCCGCGTGTGCGGCCACGACCTCCGCGTGACCCCGAACCGCTGCCTGAATGTGGAACGATCGCACCCAAAAGAGAAATGCTTTCAACCTGACCCATCAATTGGTTTCCCGGCGTTCCGACGGCAGCATTTTCGCCTCCTCCTGGCGAATGTGGTCTTCGCGGTTCTCCTATTTTTTGGCGGAATTAAAAGCTAAAAAAAATCCCGCCAAAAGCCCACTCTTGCATAAATACCCAGCCTAAACTACCCTACGCGACTTGGCTCGCCAAGGGCCTCCTGCTGCGGGTTGCCGTTGTGGTCTTCCGCGTCGCGGGCCCTGTTTTACAAACTTCTTCGTTAACCCAAGCCTCAGGGCGGCGGTGGACCTCTTGGCTGTCCATCCGCGGCAACGGCTGCCGGCCCATCTGACTGATGACGGCCGATGATTTTGGAGTCTGGTTTATGGCACAGTCGCAGGCTGATCTGGTCAAAGCATTGGTGGACGCGGGCGTCCATTTCGGACATCGCGTCTCGCGCTGGAATCCGAAGATGGAGCCGTACATTCACGGCAAGCGCAACATGATTCACATCATCGATGTGAGAGAGACCCTGAAGGGCCTCGTCCGCGCCAAGAAATTGGTTCAGCAAACCATCGCCAGCGGCCGCGACATTCTATTCGTCGGAACCAAGCGGCAGGCCAGGCACGCGATCCAGCAGGAAGCCGAACGATGCGGCATGCACTATGTCTCGGAGCGCTGGCTGGGCGGCACGCTGACCAATTTCCGCACGATTCGCGCACGTCTCAATCGACTTGAAGAACTTGAAAAACTTTGGGAGCCCGGCGCCACCGGCAAGGCCGCGATCGACTCCTATTCCAAGAAGATGAAATCCACGCTCGCCCGCGAGCGCGTGAAGATCAAGACGAATCTCGAAGGCATCCGAAAAATGGAGCGGCTCCCCGGCGTGATGTTCATCATCGATACGCGCCGCGAGCACATCGCCGTCAAGGAAGCCCGAAAGCTCGGCGTGAAAACCATTGCGCTGATCGATACCGACAGCGATCCCGATTTGATTGATCTGCCGATCCCCGGCAACGATGATGCGATGCGGGCCATCGAGATGATTCTGAAGGAACTTGCCGATTCGGTGATCGACGGCAAGACCGGGCGAAGAAGCCCGACCAGGCGAAGAAGCTCGACCGGGCGAAGAAGCTCCGACGACGGACAACCCGCCGCCAACCGAAACCGTTCCCGCGGCTCAATCGGCATAAAAAAAATATTGCCACAGATGAAAATCAGATGCACACAGATAATGAATGCATTGGCATTTTCGTCTGTGTGCATCTGATTTTATACTTTCGATAAATTGATTTTGGGAGAAACCATGGCAGAAATCACCGCGAAACTCGTCAACGAACTCCGCAGCAAAACCAGTCTTGGAATGATGGAGTGCAAAAAGGCGCTCGCCGAAACCGGCGGGGATATCGAGAAGGCGATTGATTATTTCCGCAAGAAGGGGGTTAAGACCTCGATCACCGAGCGGGCAGCGACAGAGGGCCGCGTTGCGATTGCCATCTCTCCGGATCACAAGCATGGGGTGATCATCGAGATCAACTGCAACACCGATTTCACGGCCAAGAGCGAGCCTGTGGCTAAGATCGCGGCGTCGGCTGCCGCCAAGCTTTTGAGTAATCCGAAGGCTAATCTTGCCGAGGATGCATCCATCAAATCCGAACTCGTCTCGGTTTCGCAACAAACCGGCGAGAACGTTCAGATCGGCCGCTCGGTTTCGCTCGCGACCGAAAGCGGTTCCATCGGCAGTTATCTTTATACGGTTGCCGGGAAGGGGAAAAGCGCGGTTCTGATGTCGCTTGCGGGGAAGGCGGATGAGGATCTTTTCCGCAATGTCGGCATGCACATTGTCGCGGCCCGTCCGCTGGCGATGACGCGGCAGGATGTTTCGCCCGAGATCGTGGCCCGCGAAAAAGATATTGCTGTTGAGCAGGCGAAGGCGACTGGAAAGCCGCAGGAGATTGCGGAGAAAATCGCGATCGGAAAGCTCAATAGTTTTTATGCGGAGAAAGTGCTGCTTGATCAGGAATACATCAATCCGGAAGTATTCAAAGGTTCGGTGGCCAATTTCCTGAAGAGCAAAGGGGCTACGCTGGAGAAGTATGTCCGCCTGGAAGTCGGGCAATAGTCAGGTAGATCTTTTCGCCATCACTTTTCCATTGAGATCGGCCACTCGGGATCCATAAAAATCCCGGGTTGCGGCGCACTTGACCAGGCCACTGTTCGCATGAAAACCTCCCACTGAGCTTTGATCCCCGGATAAGCGGCGATGAACTGCTCCCAGGCCGCATAATGGCTCCGCAGGAAAAGTGTCCTATCCGCCAGGGCCGACGCCTGCCGCCGGGTCTCATCCAACTGAATACTTTGTGAAGAAAGCTGCTTTTCCAGGTCGGCAACGCGCGCGGTCAGCTTCTCATTTTCCGTCGCCAGCTCCGCCTTGCGGTTCTGCGCATCCTTAAGCTGTATCAGCGTATCGTGGAACATCCGCTCCAGATCGTCCGGCTTGACGTTATCGCCCCGAGCCCCCGTGGCCGCCACCAGCACCGCTAAGCACAGAATCATCCATCGCATGACACTTTCCTTATCTACGAAAGAACCGTCCAGCGGTCTCGTCTTATACATGGAGCCATTTTAGCAGACCACCGCGATGCGTCGATGAGGGCTGTATATAATGACTGGCCGGCGGTATTCATGATCCAGTTCTCCTGTCGCTGCAAGCACGTCTTCGATCTTCCGGAGGACATGGCCGGCCTTCAGATTCAGTGCCCCGGCTGCCTGCTGCTGGTCGATGTCCCGACCCATGAGGAATTGGAGCAACTCTCCGAAGACGGGACCATCCGGGTCGAGGCTCCCTCGCATGTTGTCGATCCCGACCGGTTCGAGAAACTTAGACGTGTTTATTCCAGAACGCACGTGGATGATCAGGGCGTTGAGATCGATCTTCGCAATACGCCCGAGCAGATTGCCGCCGCCGGCACCGACGATTCAGCCCTCGAATATGACGTCGTGCCCCATGCTCCCAAATACGATCCCGAGACCGGGGAGCTCGTTCGCCCGATCGAGGTGGCCGACAATCCGGAACTTGCTCTGCATCCGGCGCATATCCCATTCGCCAAATCCGCGATCAATTATGCATCACCCGACCTGAACCAAAAACCTTCCATTTTTTCTCCATTCCTGCGCTTGCTGATGCCCATCAATCTCGCGTCCATGTTTTTTGTCGTGTTGGCCCATGCGTTTCTCATCATGACGATGTTTTCTTTTGTGCTGGCCATCTTCGTCATTTTCATCGTCGGAACGGGTATCGTTGCGCATTACGCCAATGTCATTGAGGAAGTCGCCATTGAGGAGCGAGACGAGCTTCCGCGTTTTCTGCGGCACTTTAATATTACTGACGACATCTGGCTGCCTTTCTGCCGGATGGGTGTCGCCGCAATCCTCTGCTTCTGGCCTGGAATGGTGATCCGGTTGGCCGGGGCAATCAAAGGCTGGCCGCTGCCCGAGGTCACGGTTATTCACAGCGCCCTGGACCTTGTGGGCATCATTTTCTTCCCGGCTTGCCTGCTGATCGCCACAACCAGCGGCTCTNNTACGACCGCGTGCTGGGCACGATCTTCCGGATTGGACCCCGATATGGGTTCTTTGTCATCCTGTATATCGTCGCGCTGGTCCCTTACCTGGTCGGATTCATCGCGGCTGTCTCTCAATTCGGTTCGTTGTTCATCAATGGGCCGTCGGTCAAATGGCTCTTCGCAGGTCTGCTGGACTACGCCATAATGTCGGTCGGCATCTTCCTGATGCACTATTTCGCGTGGCTACTGGGTCTGTCTTATCGCAGCGAGCACAATTCATTTCCGTGGGTCTTGCAACATTACGTCCGGACGATTCCTGGCGTAACTGCTCCGCGCTATCCAAAGACTCCTTCTTCGCCGCAATAGCCGGAGTTGCCGCAACGTACCTTTGCGATTTCATTTCACCGTACAGTCTGGCATATTCGCATTTAAACGGATTCCACTTGAATTCTGC
>PMAK01000238.1 GCA_003153655.1 Phycisphaerales bacterium | reverse complement strand
GCCCAGCAACTGATGGATCAGGGCGTTGTTACGGCGGAGCAGTTTGAAGAGATGAAGGCTGAAGCGCGCAAGCGGCTCGACGAAGCGCTTAGCAATGCCCGCGAGAGTCATCCGGTTGCGCCGTCGCCAGCTACTTTTGGCGGCATGTGGAAGGGTTTTTCCAGGGGTGGGGATTGGTCTGCGATCACCAAGGTTCCGGCTGATCTGCTAAAAAGAGTTGGTGAAGGCACGACGCGAGTTCCCGATGGATTTACGGTTCATCCTAAGCTGAAGGCGCTGCTATCCCGGCGGCTGGAGATGTCGATCGGCAAGGCTCCGATTGACTGGGGCGGGGCTGAGATGCTTGCGCTGGGAAGTCTGCTGCTGGAAGGTACGCCGGTGCGGTTTGTGGGGCAGGATACGCAGCGCGGGACATTCACCCATCGCCACGCGGCGCTGCGGGATTACAACACGGGCGCGAAATATGTGCCGCTGGCGAACATCTCGGAGAATCAGGCGCCGATCATTGTTGTGAACACGATGCTGTCGGAGCTTGCGGTTTTGGGATTTGAATATGGGTTCAGCTCAGCCGATCCGCGGAACCTTGTGATGTGGGAGGCGCAGTTCGGGGATTTCGTGAACATGTGCCAGCCGATCATCGATCAGTTTATCGTGGCGGCGGAATCGAAATGGGGGAAGATGTCGGGATTGGTGATGCTGTTGCCGAATGGTGATGAGGGGTCGGGACCCGAGCATTCGTATGCGTATCTGGACCGATTTTTGGCGTTGTCGGCGGAAGATAATATCCAGGTGATTTATCCGAGCACGCCGGCACAGTATTTCCATGTGCTGAGGCGGCAAATGCGGCGGAATTTCCGCAAGCCGCTGATTTTGATGATGCCGAAGTCGATGCTGCGGGATGCGAGTTCGACGCTGAGTGATTTGACGGAAGGGTCGTTCCACCTGGTGATCGACGATCCGAGTTTCCCATCCCGCGATCGGGTGAGGCGGCTCTTGCTGTGCAGCGGAAAGATTTATTTCCGGCTGGAGGCGGCCCGCAAAAAGGCGGGGCTGGAGGATGTGGCGATCGTGCGGGTGGAGCAGCTTTATCCGTATCCGAAGGCGGAGTTGCAGGCGCTATTGGCGAAATACCGCAATGCGCATGAAGTCTGCTGGGTGCAGGAAGAATCGAAGAATCGGGGGGCGTGGGTTTTCATGTCGGATCGTCTGGAGCCGATGCTGCCGGAGACGGTGGTGCTGAGCTATTACGGACGAGACGAGGCGGCGAGCCCGGCGGTGGGATCGAAGCGCGTCAGCGATCAGGAAGAGGCTGACATCATCACACACGCGCTGGAATTGCCGGCGACCCCGGCGGCTTTGACGGCGCAGGCCGTTCCGGCTGCGGCATCACTGGCTACGGCTACGTCATCATTAGCTACGGCTACGCCGGGGGCGGAAGCGAAATTGGAGAAGGTTGCATACGGCTCGGGCGTGGGCGGCGATTAAAGGTACGAGGGTAAGGATTAAANNGGTAAAAGTTCCCGCTCTGGGCGAGTCCGTCAAGCAAGCCACGCTCCTCAAATGGCACAAGCAGGATGGGGAGGCCGTCAAGGTTGATGAGCCGCTGTGCGAATTGGAGAGCGATAAGGCGAATGCTGATTTGCCGGCCGAAGCGGCTGGCGTGCTGCGGCGGAAGAGGAAAGAGGGAGAGACGGTGAACGTCGGCGAGGTGATCGCGGAGATCGATCCGAGCGGTGTCGCGACGGTGAAGCCGGGGAATGCTGTTGAGCAGAAGAAGGTGGCCACGGCGGCATCTGTTTCGTCGGCTGCGACTGCATCCGTTTCGTCGGCTGCGCCGGTGATCCAATCGGCTTCCGCGACGGCGACTTTGGAAGATTACAGCCCGGCTGTTCGGCGGTTAATGGTTGAGAATCAGCTTGATCCGAAGACGATTCCGGCAACGGGGCCGAAGGGTCGGCTGACGAAGGAAGACGTGGAGGTCTATCTGTCTGGTCGGGATAGTAATGGGAAGACCGCGACTGAGCCGCCGGCTGCGAGCAAGGCGGAATTGACACGTTATGCCCCCCCGCCGCTTCCGGAGAAGAAGAAGGATGTGGCGACGGTTTCGGCGTCGTCGGCGCCCGCGTCCGGATCGGGGCAGGCGATTGTGTACGATTCAGAGGGGATCAATCGCACGCCGATGAGCCGGATTCGCAAGCGGATTGCCGAGACGCTTTTGCTGGCGCAGCAGACCGCGGCGATTTTGACGACATTTAATGAAGCGGATTTGACAGAGATCATCGAGCTGCGGGCGAAGTTCAAGGAGCGGTTTCAGGAAGTGCATGGCGTGGGCTTGGGGTTCATGAGCTTTTTTGCGCGGGCGTGTGTGCTGGCACTCCGGGAATTTCCGAAGATCAATGCGTTCATTGACGGGAATGATGTTGTCTATCACCAGTTTGTGCATCTGGGGATCGCTGTCAGCACGGAGCGGGGATTGGCTGTGCCGGTGCTGCGGCATGCGGAGGAAATGTCGTTTGCGAAGATCGAGGCGGAGATTAAGCGGCTGGCGACTGCGACTCGGGATGGGAAGCTTTCATTGGAAGAGCTATCGGGTGGGACGTTCACGATTACGAATGGGGGCGTGTTTGGGAGTTTATTGAGCACGCCGATCATGAATCCGCCGCAGAGCGGGATTCTGGGGATGCATGCGATTCAGAAGCGGCCGATGGTGGTGAATGATAAGATTGAGATTCGGTCGATGATGTATTTGGCGTTGAGTTACGATCATCGATTGGTGGATGGAAGGGAATCGGTTAGCTTTTTGGTTAGACTCAAGCAGTATTTGGAAGATCCTACTCGGTTGATGCTGGAGATTTAGTGGCGTTGATTTTTACCGCGGAGGTCGCAGAGAACGCGGAGAAATTAAATCGGTTTAACCGCCGAGACGCCAAGAAGATTTCAAATTGGATGTGCGGTTTTTCTCTGAATTAATTCTCTGCGTGCTCTGCGACCTCCGCGGTAAATAATCTCTTCACTTCTGTGAGTTCAGCTACAATAACGCCATCGAATGATTCTCGATTGCCATGTTCATGTGAGCGCGTTTACGCCGGGGCATGGGAGCATGTCGGCGCGGTTGCTGAATAGTTTGCCGTTTACGTTTATGCGGTGGCGGTTTGGATTGGACGGGGAGGGGGCTTCGGATGAAATTGCGGTTCGGGATTTGCTGTTTCGGACGATTGATGGGGCGCGGGTTCTGGATGCGGCTGTGGTGCTGGCGTTTGATGCCGTGCATGATTTGGATGGAAAGCTAAATCCGGCGCGGACGCATTTGTATGTGACGAATGACTATGTGATTGAATTGGCGCGGCGGAATCCGAAGATTCTGTTTGCGGCTTCGATTCATCCTTATCGCAACGATGCTGTCGCGGAGTTGGAGAGATGTGTTGCGGCTGGGGCGGTGATGGTGAAGTGGCTCCCGATTGTCCAGGATTTTAATCCGGCGCATCCGAAGTGTATTGCGTTTTATGAGGTATTGGCGCATTTTGGGATTCCGCTGCTTAGTCATACGGGGTCGGAGCATGCGCTGCCGAATCTGGATAGGACTGTTGCTGATCCGATGCTTTTGATGGAGGCATTGCGGCGCGGGGTGAAGGTGATTGCGGCGCATTGCGGGACGCGGGTTTTTCCCTGGGAGGTGGATTATGTGCCGAACTGGGCGCGGATGGCGCGGGAGCATGAGCATCTTTATGGGGATACGGCGGCGCTGAATGTGCCGGGGCGATGGTATGCGTATGACACGATTTTGAAGGATGAGGCGTTGCGGGGGAAATTGGTGCATGGGAGTGATTGGCCGATTGTGGCGGTGCCGCCGCCGCTGAGGCTTGGGTGGGAGAGTGCGTGGAAATTGATTGGGGATCGGAATTGGTTGCGGCGGGATATTTTGATTAAGCAGAGGCTGGGGTTTGATGATGCGTATTGGCAGCGGGCTGGGATTTTGCTGAAGATTGGGGGTAAGGGAGCTGGTTAGGAATTCTCGACGTATCAGAAGACAAGAATTTTTTTCGTTGCGAGTTTCATGACGGCCGGGAACCCTTGCTCGAATGCGGTCACGGGTTGGCGCGTTCGTGGATCGCTGGCTGGCCAGTTTTTTATTCCGACGGGCCTTTTCGGGGCGAACGTGGCGGGATGAGTTCTA
The DNA here is from genome assembly GCA_003153655.1 of Phycisphaerales bacterium. Lineage (GTDB taxonomy): Bacteria > Planctomycetota > Phycisphaerae > Tepidisphaerales > Tepidisphaeraceae > PALSA-1353. The sequence goes on along the minus strand of PMAK01000238.1, from coordinate 1,349 downwards.
TGCCGCGGCGGGTGTTGTTGATGGCGCGGCCGTTGTCTCGGTGGCGGGTTCGGGTTTTAGGAGGCGGGTGCCTTCGAAGATTGCGCCGATGGCGTAGACGCCTTTGGAGAGTTGGCTGCAGCATTTGATGGTGCAGACCAGGCCGAGGGGCGGGGCTTCGCTCTCGCGGGGGAAGCGGACGACGAAGCGGTCGCCGGCTTTCATTTTTTGGGAGGTGATGATGCCGATGCCGGTGCGGGAGATGTCGCGGGTCCAGACTTCGATGGGTTCGCCGGGGACTCCGTTTTCGATGGGGACGATTTTGATGTGGCAGCGAATGCCGACGCGCGGGTGGCAGCGGCGCTGATTCTTGATCGCGGAGCTGTCGCCTTTGAAGAGGCGGATGGTTTGCTCGAAGAGTTCGGCTGAGAGTTCCATGGTCTGTTCCCCGAAATAACGTGGCGCAATGAAAGGGTCCAAATATTATCGGCGAGGGAGCTAGAGGTGTTTAACGCCGACGCGACTATATGGCGCTCTTGCAATCAGTCGATTTTCAGGGCTTTTCGGACGATTTTATCGAACCAGGTTTTCGGCATCATCCATTGGGCGATGGCGGCGGACATCGCGTCGCGGCCTACGGTTCTGCGGATTGGGGGGCGGCGGGCGGTGAGGCATCTGTGCACGAGTTTGGCAACGACTTCGGCGGGGATTGCATCGGCGGCGGATTTGCGGCTGGTGTGGGCGACGGCATCAATCTGCCGGCCGTAGAGCTTGTAGGCGGGTGAGTCGTGGGGAACGGCGGCGACGGTTTCATCGCCTTTGCGCCAGATTTCGGATTGGATGGCGCCGGGCTCTAAGAGCGAGACGAGAATGCCTTGGTCGCGCAATTCCATTCGGAGCGCGGCGGCGACGGCGGCGATGGCGTGCTTTGAGCCGGAATAGGGGCCGAGGGTGGGGATGGTGACTCGTCCGGCGACGGAGCCGATGAAGACGATTCGGCCGGAGCCGGGGCCTTGTGCGGCGACGTGACGGCGGAGGAGCGGGAGGAGGGCCTGGGTGATGGCGATGTGGCCGAAGACGTTTACCTCGAACTGACGGCGCCACTCGTCGAGAGGGACAAATTCGACGGGGCCGAAGACTCCGATGCCGGCGTTGTTGACGATGGCGGCGAGGCCGGTGTCTTGCGTAATTTCGGTGATTTGGTTTTTCGCGGTGGCGATGGATTGTGCGTCGGCAATGTCTAATTGAATGGTTCGCAGATTTTTTGAGAGTGATTCCAGTTGCTGGCCGTCGGATGGGCGGCGGACGGCGGCGATGACGGAGAAGTTCCGTTCGGCGAGATAGATTGCGCAGGCTTTTCCGATGCCTGT
>PMAK01000052.1:100080-134435 GCA_003153655.1 Phycisphaerales bacterium | reverse complement strand
TATTGGCCAGATCCCTGATGTCGAGATCGACATCGCGGATGCGGCGCTGCAGTTCGCGCGGATCGACGAGCCGGATGCGAACTGGACGGCGGCGCGCGCGCATCTGTCCGAACTGGCGCGCGACATGGCCGGGACGGGGCGCGGCATCACCGACCTGGAGGCGCGCGCGAGCGTGCTCACCCGGCTGCTGGCCGGGCGGCACGGCTATCATGGCGACGAGCTGACCTACGACGACCTTGCCAACGCCAACCTGATCCGGGTGATCGAGCGGCGCCAGGGTATGCCGGTCGCTCTGGGTGTGATCTGGCTGCACGCCTGCCGCGCCGTCGGCTGGCTCGCGCATGGCGTCGATTTCCCGGGGCATTTCCTGATTGCACTGGCCGGCAAGGATTATGGCATGGGTTCCAGCCGCGATTGGGCGGCGAAGGGGACGTTGCTGCTGGGCGTGAAGGCGGTGATTGCGGAAAGTTTTGAGCGGATTCACCGGAGTAATCTGGTGGGGATGGGAGTGCTTCCGCTGGTTTATAAAGTCGGGGAAACTCGGGCGAGCCTTGGGCTGACGGGTGAAGAGACGTTTGAGATTGTTGTGGGTGATAATCTGCAGCCGCGGCAGGATGTGACTGTGAAGGCCGGCGCGAAGACGTTTGTTTGCACTTGCCGGATCGATACGCCTGTTGAGGTGGAGTATTACCGGAATGGGGGGATATTGCAGACGGTATTGCGGAAGATGCTGAAGGTTGGGTAGGACCGCTATTTTTCTGATGGCAATTCCGGTATAAGCGCCGGTGTGGATCGGCGAACGCTTTACAGGATTGTGGCGGAACTGTTGCCACGGGTTGGCGGGGCGGAGGCGCTGCTGGATTCTGTGGCTGATGCGATGCGAGTGAAGGGGGAGATGCCGGAGTTTCTGGGTGAGCTTCAATCTCTGCTGAATCAGGACGACGCACTCGGGCGGATTTATCAGGCGATTAATGCGCCTGCGCTCGAGGCGGCATATCGGGGGACAGCGTGGACGGGGCGGAAATTCAGGTCGGAGGAGATTCCGGCGGTCACGCAACTTTTTACGCCTCGCTGGGTTGTTGAATTTCTTCTGCAGAATTCGCTGGGGCGGATTTGGGTACGAATGCATCCGGATACGCGATTGCGGGAAACGTGGAAGTGGTTTGTTGATGCGCCGATGGAACAGATGCCGATGCGGCGGGCGTGTGAGCTTCGGGTTTGCGATCCGGCTTGTGGGACTATGAATTTCGGGTTGGTCGCGCTGGAGATGCTTCGGGAAATGTATTTGGAGGAGATGGATCGGGCTGGAGTGGATGGGTGGCCTGATTTGCCTTCGTGTGATTCTGCGGCGGAAATCGGGTTGTCTGTCGTCGCTAACAACCTGGTTGGTTTTGATATTGATCCAGTGGCGATCAGGCTGGCGCTGAAGACGCTTGAGATCAAGATTGGTTGCGCGATTGAGAATAGGCGGCATGGGCTTGCCGTGCGGGATGCTTTGTTTGGCGAGCGGTTTCGGGGGGAATTTGACGTTGTTGTTACCAATCCGCCTTATTTGAGTTCGCGGAATCTTGAGCCGGCTGTAGTGGGGCGATTGAAGGGGCGGTATCCGGCGGGTTGGCGGGATCTTTACGCGTGTTTCATGTTGCGAGCGATCGAGATGCTGCGGCCGGGCGGATCGCTGGGGATATTGTCGATGCACTCGTTCATGTTTACGTCCGCGTTTGAGAAGATGCGGCGAGGGTTGCTTGAGTCGGTGGATGTTCATGCGGTGGCGCATTTTGGGCCGGGACTGTTTGATGTTGGGAATCCGGGGACGCTTCAGACGGCTGCGGTGGTGATGGAGCGTGGGGCGGCGGAGAAAAAGACGGGGGTATTTTTTCGGCTGGTTGATGCTGAGGATAAGTGTGCTGCGCTGGCGGACGCGATCAGCGGCGAATCTGCATTGCGATTTGAATTGACTGGCGAGCAGCTTGCGTCGTCGCCACGGTTGGCTTGGATGTATTGGATTTCGCCGGCTTCGCGCCGGGTTTTTCGGGAGTTTCCGAAGCTTGGGGAGATTTCGCCGCCTCGGCAGGGGTTGGCTACGACCGACAATATACGGTTCGTGCGATATTGGTGGGAGGTTGAGCCGCCGGGTTTTGTTGGGTCACGCAGCAAGTGGATGCCTTATGCGAAGGGGGGGCGGTTTCGGCGGTGGTATGAATCGGCGCGGCATCGGGTGAATTGGGAGGATGATGGGCGCGAGATCAAGACGGCGATTGTTGAGCGGTATCCGTATATTGACGGCGAGTGGCAATGGGTTGCCAAGAACAGTGCGTGGTATGGGCGCGCGGGGATTACTTATTCGTATTTGACGAGCGGGGCGTTTAGCGCTCGGCGGCTCGAACCCGGGACAATTTTTGATGTCGCGGGGTCATCGCTTTTTCCGGATGATCCGCTGGCTTTGCTGGGCGTGTTGAATTCTTCGGTTGCGGGTGAACTTCTATCGGCGATCAATCCCACGGTGAATTTTCAGGTGGGGGATTTGCGGCAGTTGCCGGTGCCTCGATTGTTTCCGAATGAACTTCGGGATGAAGTTGGTCGAGCGATTGAAGCAACGCGACGGCTTGATTGCTTTGATGAGACGAGTTTGGATTTTGTGCAGCCGGAGGCTTGGGATGGCGATCCCGCTTACGCGGGGAAAATAATTTGCGACGCTCAGCGGAGAGTGGATGAAATTGTTGCGGAACTTTATGGGATCGAGCGTACGGAGCCGGGATGCGCGAAGGTGCTGAGAGGCAAGGAGACGACGGAGGAATTGGCGCGGCGGCGGGTTGGTTATGCGCTGGGGGTTTGGTTGGGACGTTGGGGTGGGGCGGCTTTGGGAGATGTTGCTGTTCTATCGCCGCTGGATGCGGGACTGCGCCGGGATTTGCGGCGAATATTGGCTGAGCGCGCTGGGGAATCCGCGGCGGTCGAGATTGAAGCGGCGGTTGGTGGACTTGATCGATTTTTGGGAGGGGAATTTTTGAGTTGGCATGGTCGACAATATCGCGGGAGGCCGGTGTATTGGGGGTTTCGCGGCGAGAGGAAGCTAGTTGCTGTTTATTCATTGACGGTGGATCCTCAGATTATGCGATCAGCTTTCAGTCTGATCGGCCAGGCGATTCCTGATGGTTGGTTGCGGTGGCCGGATGATGGCACCGTGATCAATCTTGCGCCGTTGGCTGCTTGGATTGCGGATAAAAAGCTTCGGGTTTATCTGACGGATTTAGCTGAAAGTCTGGAGCAGGGGCGGTATCGATTTTCTGAAACGAGCAGATGGATGACACGCTCGGTCAGTCGAGGATTGAGCGTTGAATGCGTTCCTGTTCGTCGGAGGGGCGGTCGTTCCGCGGGGCGGCGACCGCATCCAGCCGGCCTATGAATTCGGCGCCGATCATGAAGCCGCTTTTGGTGTTGGAATTGCTTTGCGGCTTGCAGTGGGCGACGCGGCAGATGTGCGGTGTGGCGCTTAGTCCCTCCTTTTTTGTGGGAAGGCAAATTAGAAATGAAGTTCCCGCGGACATTTCCTGGTCGGTTGCGAGGAGCAGGCCGCGTGCGGAGAGGTCGCGCAGTTCGGCGATGCTCCATGGGGCGTTGCCGTCCCCGTTTTCGGGTTTGATTTTTACTGAGAGGCGGATTTCGGTGCGGTTTGCGCGGCGTTTATTTTTGCTTTGCTTGCGCGCGGATGGCCCCATGGCCTGAATCAGCTCGACGACTTCGGTGAATTGTTTCTCTGCAAACTTCACAGGGACGCCTCAGCACACTTCCGTTAGTTCCATCGGCGGAGGGGAAGGGTTACTGAAGGGGCAGCGTGTTATCGGTCCTGGCGTTCATAGCTTGGCGATGATGGCATCGGCGAAACCGTCGGTGGTTGTTGTGCCGCCGAGGTCGACGGTGAGGTGATTGCCATCGGCGAGGACGGTGTCGTAAGCGTGTTTTATTTTTTCGGCGACGGCGGTTTCCTGGAGGTGGTTGAGCATCATCACGCCGGACATGATGAGAGCGAGGGGATTGGCGATTCCGCGGCCGGCGATATCAGGGGCGGAGCCGTGGACGGCTTCGAAGATTGCGGCTTCGTCGCCGATGTTGCTGCCGGGAACGACGCCGAGGCCGCCGACGAGGCCGGCGCATAGGTCGCTGACGAGGTCGCCATAGAGATTTTCCATCAGGAGCACGTCAAAGCGAGAGGGGTCCTGCACGAGGCGCATGCAACCGGCGTCGATGATGAGTTCCTTGTATTCGATGCCGGGAAATTCGTCGGCGTGAATTTGGCGTGCGCAATCGAGAAACAGGCCGTCGGACAGTTTCATGATGTTTGCTTTGTGGAAGACGGTGACGGTTTTGCGATGTCGCCGGGTGGCGTAAGCGAAGGCATAGCGAGCGATGCGCGTGCAGGCTAGGCGGCTGGCGACTTTCAGACTGGTGACTACGCCGGGCACGATTTCGTTTTCGATGCCACTATAGAGGCCTTCGGTGTTTTCGCGGACGATGACGAGATCTACGCCCTCGTAGCGGGTTTGGATGCCGGGGAGATTTCGGACGGGGCGGACGGCGGCGTAAAGGCCGAGCTTTTGGCGAAGCTGCACGTTGACGGATTTGAATCCCTTGCCGACGGGCGTGGTGACGGGGCCTTTGAGGGCGATCTTGTGGGCCGTCACCGCGGCAAGGGTGCGCTGGGGCAGGACGTTATCCATTCCGGCTTCGAGGGCGCTGGCGCCGGCGAGCATTTCGACCCATTCGACGGACATGCCGGCGGCTTCGAGGACGCGCTGGGTGGCGCGGGTTACTTCGGGACCGATGCCGTCGCCGGGAATTAAAACTACGGTGTGCTTAGCCATGGGGGCATGGTCTCCAATCAGCCGATCCAAAGCAATCCCGCGAGGGTGAGGATCAGTACGACGAGCGTGATTGCGGTGTAGAGGCGATCGCGTTCCTGGAATGCGAAGAGGATTGAGGAAGCGAAGACGCGCATGATGGGGGTGAAGAGGAGGAGATATATTCCGGCTTCGATGATTCGTTTTCCTTCGCCGCGCAGGATGCCGTTCCAGATGATATCGGGGCGATAGTCGCAGCCGTCGGTAGTGATGCGAGCGACGGAGATGTTTCCGTGGGCGAAGGTGACGATGATTCCGATGAGCATGACGAGACTGGAGAGGATGACGCCGGCGCGGAGGACCCAGGCAGAGACATCGGAGATGGCGTCGGTTTGGGCATTGGTTTTCGGGGCAGTTGGGTTGTCCATCAATATTTACCTCCGAGGCCACGGATGAGCATTTGGATGCCGACGATGGCGAGCAGGAGGGCGAATATTTTTCGCAAAAGGGAATTGGACAGGCGTTCCATGATTCTTGTGCCGAGGAACGCACCGACCAGGACGAAGATGGCGACGGGGACGACGAGGAATGGGAGGACGAGGCCGCGGCGGAGATAGACGCCGGCGCCGGCGGCGGCGGTGACGCCGATCATGAAGTTGCTGGTAGCGGTGGAGACCTTGGTGGGAACTTTCATGGCGACTTCGTGGGCGAGGACTTTAACGACGCCGGCTCCGATGCCGAGGATGCCGGAGATGATGCCGGCGGCGAACATGATGCCGATGGCCGCGGGGATTCCGGTGACGTTGTATTGGATTTCGCGGCCGAGACGTTTGTCGAAATAGGAGCCGTTGAGGCGAAGGGATGACGCGATGCGGTCGTTTTGGATGCCGTCGGGAAGTTCCTGGCCGAGCCTGGCGAAGATTGGGATCAGCGAGACGAGGAGCATGAGCCCGAAGAGGATGTAGAGGGATTCGGGGTTGATGTGGCGAGAGAGATAGCCTGCGCCGAGCAGAGCACCCGCGGCGGTGAAGAGTTCGAGGAACATTGCGATTCGCACGTTGGTGATTTTGTCTTTGACGTAGACGGAGCCAGCGCCGCTGGAGACGGCGATGACGGAGACGATGCTGGCTCCGATGGCTCGTTCGATGGGGACGTGCATGAGGATGGTGAGGACGGGAACGATGACGATGCCGCCACCGAGGCCGCTGATTGAGCCGACGACTCCGGCGACGAAGGAAGCACCGGCGACTTCGGAGAGCCAGAGAATGGATTGGGAGGCTTCGGTCATTGGGGGTTGAGGATAGGATGCAGGCGGCCGAATTGGGAGCCCCCCGCTGAACAGAGCGTTACAGAAGTTTACAGAACGTTACACTTTTTCGATTTTGATTAGTGTACACTAATATAGATGTGATTGTAAGAATTTATTCTGCTTTAACTTACGGCTGATCGGTGATTTTTATCGTTGGATGGATGAAAAAAGTGTATCACCGGGCTCAACGGGTTTATTGGCGGGATTTTGCATAACGACAAGTGGTCTGGGATATAATGAATGTTTTGGCACGTTTTGCCGGTTTGATGGGGATTTCCGGAATCGGGAGCGGACCAACACCTTTGACCCGATCCGGATCGAATCGCGTCCTCTTTAATTTTCCCGTCCTCTTTAATTTTCCCGATCCGGATCGAATCGCGTCCTCTTTAATTTTCCCCGTCCTCTTTAATTTTCCCCGTTTTTGGGCGAGTTTTCCGCAATCACAATTGGACAGGTTGACGCCGCCGAATATCCAAGTTGGCTTGAGCAAGTGACAGGACAACTGATGGGGTATCCGCGTCGGCTTTCGGTGCAGGTAATCCTGCGCCAGCTCGCGCTGACCGGATTGGACAAAGGCAATGGTGGATCGCGAGAAGCGAGTCAGGCAGCCGTCGGCTCGATGTGGCGGAATTCATCGAATTCTGCATCGGCTGCCGCGTGGCGCCGCCAGCAGCGCTGGTTGAGCTGATGAAGATGCGGCAGTGACGGCGATCGCGATGGGTAACTCAATCAGACGAATAGTCGCTAGGCCGCAACAGAGGAGCTTACCCCAAACCGCTTGTAGATGGCCTCGAATTTGTCTTCGATCGCCAGGAAAGCGGCCACGATGGCAGGGTCAAACTGTTTGCCTGATTCCCTCACGATGATCCCTCGGGCAACGTGGTGGGTGAACGCGGCCTTGTAGACACGCCGGCTCGTCAGCGCATCATACACATCGGCGAGCGCGACGATTCGTCCACAGAGTGGAATGTCTTCTCCTTTTAATCGGCTGGGATACCCCGTTCCGTCGAAGCGCTCGTGATGAGTCACGGCAATGTCGCGCGCCATTTGCAGGAACCGGGTGTTAGGAAATCGCGCCATCGCAGCTTCGAGCGTTTCCGCCCCGATGGTTGGATGTGTCTTCATGATCTCGAATTCACGGTCGCTCAAGCGGCCGGGTTTGAGCAGTACATCATCGGGAATGCCGACCTTGCCGATGTCATGCAGCGGACTGGTCCTGTACATCAAATGGATGAATTCGGGGTCGATGAGGCTCTGATGCTGCCCGGCGGCCGCAAGTTGTTCGGCCAGGGCTTGACAGTAACTCTGAACCCGCTCGATATGCGCGCCGGTTTCGGGATCGCGGGATTCGGCGAGCCGAGCCATCGCGAAGATCACCACGTCGCGCGTCTCCGCCTCGCGACGTTCCGATTCCTCCCGTTTACGCTCTGAAATATCGCGCACAAATACCGAAAACATCCAACCGTCACGCGTCTGTAACGGCGGTACGCAGACTTCGGCGGGAAACGTCGGTCCCTCCAGTTTCCGCAGCGACGTCTCGATATGTCGATTGAGACGGGCATCTTTATCCACAGCGAATAAGCCGGAAAAAGTGGCGGCGTCAACGCCGCGTGAATCCGGTGGGATGATAAGATGTTCGAGCGGCTGCCCACGCGCATCGGCTTCCGACACGCCAAAGATCGCATGGGCCTGTGGGTTCCAGGCCATTACACGTCGTTCGGTATTGACCGTAATGACGGCATCCGACGCGGTATTCACGATTAGGCGATTGAGTTCTTCGCTTTCCCGCAGGTCTTGGGCACTTTGCCGCAATTCCATTTGCGCGATGACGCTGCGGGCCAAAACTCTCAATGCATCAAGCTGTCCCTGTGTCGGTTGTCCGGGCTTGGTATCGATGACGCATAGCGACCCGACCGGCTGTCCGTCTCTTGTTACCAGCGGAGCCCCGGCGTACATGCGGATGTGGGGCGGACCGGTCACCAAAGGATTGTTGCAAAATCGCGGGTCCTGCATCGCGTCGCGGACGACGAAAACGGCTTCGAGGTCCTCTTGTGCAATCGCGTGAGAGCAGAACGATACTTCCCGGGAGGTCTCATTGGCATTAAGACCCACGCATGCCTTGAACCATTGATGTTCTCGCTCGACCAGGGACACCAGCGCGATCGGAGCAGCGAGAAGCTGCGAAGCCAGTTGCGCCACATCGTCAAATGTTTTCTCGCGAGGCGTGTTGAGGATGTTGAGATGCCGCAATGCGACAAGGCGGCGCTCTTCCGATCGACTCCAGTCCTCCATATATGGAATATTCGACCACCTGATGAAACGTCTTGAAAGTATAGCCGCAGGAAGAAGCAATTCACTGCGCCTATTTGCGGTAGTGACATCGCTTGCATCCACAATAGACTGATAACATCGACGGTGGCGAAGCATGAACCGGGCCGATAGTCGCCTGTACGGTATGGCCATAAACGATCTTATGATGGTTAGCCAGCACCTGCCGACGGCACGGCATCGACCCGCAACGATATTTGACGCCGTTGCTGACGAACCTGCCGTCCATGCTGATCAGCCAAATCAGCCAATGGTTGCCGGATGACTGGATGCGGCGAAATCCGGCTCCGGCAGGGTGAAACCGTTGCGTGGCTGGCGGATTGCGGGTGCTCTATGAAGAGGACTGAGAATATTTGAACCGCCGACGTCCGATCTGCGACTATTGTAATGAAGGCACCGAATGCACTTGCCAACTGGGAATGAAAAGGAGGCGGCCTACAACGAATGGCTCGTCGTTCGTTGTCAACAAGGTGACAAAGAGGCCTTTGAAGACCTGATCCGCCGGTGGGAAGCCCGACTTTTCTATTACATCCGGCGTTTGACGCCCCAGGAGGAAGATGCCTGGGATGTCTTGCAGAAAGTATGGCTTGCAGTCATCGGTGGCATCCGAATGCTACACGATGGTAGGTTATTGCCCATTTGGTTGTACCGCATAGCCCGCAATTCAGCCGCGAGCCATTTTCGAGCGGGGCGCGCCGATCGCGAGTTTCGGGAATACCCGGAAGATCTGAGCGATATCGAACAGCCCGATCAGGACTTTACACCCGAAGACGCCGAGCAGGTTCACCGTGCCCTGGACAATCTGGCGCTGCCGTTCCGTGAGGTGCTAACCTTATTCTTCTTACAGGGACTGTCGGTCGGTGAGATCGCTCGGGTAGTAGACGTACCCGAAGGAACGGTCAAGTCCAGACTCCATCATGCCAAGCGGGCGTTGCGCTCCGCCCTGGCCAAAGGAGCCGTGCCATGAATGAATCACAAGAACGGTTTTGTCAGCGGCTGATGGCCGCCGATCCGGCGACGCCGGAGTTCAAAGCGAAATACGAAAAGGAGATGAACATGTTATTTTCCGATCGAAACATTGAGGGTATGCCCAAACGGAAGTTGATCGTTCAGACGACCCTCTCCCTCGCGGTTGGCGCCGCTGCCGCAGTGTTGGCCGCGTTCGGCGACAAGCTATTCGCGGAGACCGCTTTGGAACGCCGGCTCTTGTCTGTGATAGCGGTTTTCATGTTCGCAATGGCGATCTACCTGGTTCGCATCATGATCCGGGGAAAAGTCAACCTGGGAACCTACAATGCGCCTCTTGAAGGTTTGGGTTGGACCATGAACGTCATTATCTTCGGCATCTTTGCGTTCAACTCCTTTTTCGGCTCTCCGGGTGGCCTTCAACTTCTTGGCTTCGGATTGGGTATTCTGATATTTGGCGGGGTTAATAAGATTGGGCATGACATGAAGCGGGCGGACTTGCGGACGCGGGAGAAACTGCTCAGACTTGAGTGCCAATTCGCCGAATTAACAGAGAAGGTACAATTGAGGCGGGATTGATCCAATTATGCCCACGGCTTTTCTTCGTGAGCGCTATGCGGAGTGCACTTGAGACACCGCTCACTTTTGGGCCAGATGGCACGAGAGCGCGAGAGAGGGCCAATTCCTCACCGCCATTCGGGAAAGGCTTGCAACGTGTCCACTATGTTGTGTACGACGTCGGTGTGAGAGTCTTCCTGCCATGAATCGTTGCGCTGCGGGCCCATGATGCCGAAGGGATGGCCATCATCCTCGATTGCATAAAGGGCGAAAGTCATGGCCTGATGAGCGACCAGCTTGTATTCGTCGGAGCCGGTTTCGGCGGCGTACATCGCCAGCACGGCGGCATACGTAGTGTTGGCTCCGCCCCACGGGTTGTGGTCGCTGTCCTGCTCGCCGCAAATGGCGACGCCGCAGACGACATGTGTGAAAGTCCGATTGACAAAATCGATCAGGGTTTTGGCGTGCTGCTTCCACTCGGGATCGATCGCGTCTTTGCGTTCCAACAGATAGCGTGCCAGGTTCAAGGGGGACCATGAATTGCGGTTGTTCGGCTCTGCATGGTCTTCGAAAAACTGGACCCAGAGGCTGCCGGTGGATTGTTCGTCTTCGATGGAGCGGATCTGAAAGTCCACGATCCATTTCCATAGCTGAGCGCGCGGGGTGGCGAATTCGGGATGTTTCAATTCGATCAGCTTGTCGAACAGCCGAAGGGGGAATGACATGTCGGCCGATATGGGGCCTCTGCCTTCGCCGGTGCGGTAGTCAACCCGAAATGGCCACGGGGAATGGGTGGCGTCGCCGGGCTGCATGTTCTTGACGCGCACTTCAGCAACATGAACGGCCATGTCCAGATAGCGATGGTCGCCGGTTTCCTGATAGAGAAGAGCAAGGGCATAGCCGGCGATGGCGCCTTTGTCCGGCTGGATTTCATACTGATGATCGGCTTGTGATCCCGCATCGTCGGGCTGTGGATAGCGCTCGCTGATTCCGGTTGAGCGGAGGAAGCGTGGATAGTGGCCGGTATCCGGCGTCAGCGATTCATTGACCAGATAATCACCCATATATTGCGCGAAACGAAGAACCTCGGGATGCTTTTTGTCGGTGAATTTGTAGTACTTCAAATAGGAGATAATGCCCATGCCGTTTTGCATGGCGGGGATGAAGTTTGAGCGATGCGGGAAGGCCGTGTAATCTTTATTCATGAAAGTCATCACGACAAAACGAGGATAGCCATGTTCGATTGGGCAGCGCAGGTAATAGCCCATCTCCCTTTCGAGGGCGTCGCCGAAGGAGGTCCAGGGTTGCAAGATCCCCTCGGTGGAATACGTGGGAGGATGATTGTCGATGGTAATCTGCGCGCCCGCCGAACACGCGAGAAATGTTGAAGCGATGCAGGAGAGAGCAAATCTGGAGTTCATTTGAACGATGTTAACTTAATTTATGGATGGCTCCCAGAACGGATTCATTGCCGCGACCACCTGAAGCACCGGTGCCGTGTAGTCCGAAGTCACGAACAATTGCTCATTCGGCTGGGCCGTTGCCCGCCGATGATCTGGCGCCCCTCTTCGGTGCCCGGACGATGTGCTTTGATCATGCTGCGGCAGAATGCCAACCGGCCGCATCAGAAAAAAAGATGCGGTTCACATCACGNNATGGGGATGCGGTGGCTTCTACCGCGGCGGATCTGCGTAAGCTGATGCGGCGGGATTTCGCTACGCTCGTTTCTGAAAGTGCTTTCGGGTTCATTTTTGCGGGTGGCGGGAGGCAGCGGTATCCTCGGCGCTAATGCCTGAGTCTTCGCCGGAAGCGGATGCAAGTGGTTTGTGGGTTGGCCGATGGGGGGCGGCATTGCTGGGGTTGGGGATAGTGCTGCGGCTGGTGCAATTTGTGGCGGGAGTGCCGGTGTGGGGAGATCAGGCGGGGCTGGGGTTGAATATTGTCAATCGCGGGTTTGGGGGCCTGCTGCTGCCGCTGGATAATCAGCAGGTGGCGCCGATTGGGTTTTTGTTTTCGGAGCGGGCGATTTATGACTGGTTGGGGATGTCGGAATATTCGATGCGGCTGCTGCCGCTGCTGGCGGGGATCGCTTCGCTGCTGCTCTTTCATTTTTGGGCGAGATGCGTGACCAGCCGGCTGGCGGCGGCGATCGCGACGGGAATTCTGGCGGTGTCGGCGACGGCGGTGAGACATAGCGCGGAGTTGAAGCCTTACTCGTGGGATCTGCTGGCGAGCCTGCTGGTGCTGGTTCCAGTCACGTTGTTTATTCTTCGGAAACAGCGGCGTTGGTTGGTGGTTTTGATTGCGCTGACGCCGGTTGCGCTGTTGATGTCATATCCGGCGGTGTTTGTTTTAGCGGGCGCGTTGCTGACGTTGCCGTGGACGGTGGGGAGGGGAAATCGGGGGAGCTTGCGGCTGATCGTGTTGTTTGCGCTGGTGCTGGCGGCGACGGCGGCTGGTGTGGTGTGGCCGATTTCCGTTGGGCAGTATCATCAGACGGGCGACTATATGCGGGCGTATTGGGCGGAATCCTTTCCGCCGGGGACGGCGCTAAAACTGGCGCGGTGGGTTGTCGAGATTCATATCGGGAGAATGTTCGGGTATCCGCTGGAAGGGGATGCGCCGTGGTGCACGGGATTCTTTGTGCTGTTTGTCATCGGAATTGTGAGCTGGATTTCCAAGAGGCGGTGGGCATTGACTGGACTTCTGCTTGTTCCATTTGTGCTGACGTTACTGGCGGCGGCGCTGCGGCGGTATCCGTACGGGGGGAGCGACCGCGTGGCGCAGCATCTGGCGCCGGCGATCGTGCTGATGATGGGCGTTGGGGCGGCGTGGCTTTTGGAAAGATTGGGAGAGCGGCGGCGGAGGGCCTGGGTTGGATGTATTTTTGTGTCACTTATTGCGATCGGTGGGGTTATTGGGATGGCCGATGTTTTTATGCCGACCGATGTGCGGCGCGCGCTGAGCGATATGCGGCGGTTCATGCGGCATGATTTGTCGGCGTTCGGGCCGCGGCCGACGGTGGTGGTGCTGGTGCCGCCCGCGCTTTTGGCGGATGAGTATCAGTGGTATCTGCGGGAGGAGAACGCGAAGATGGTATGGAATCCGAGCACGGAAAATGTTTGGGATTTGCCCGGGCCGGTGTGGGTGCTGAGTTTTCGAACGGATGATGGGTTGCTGCCGACGCTTGAGCACGATCTGCAGCGAAAGCCGGCATTTCATTGGGTTCGGCTGAAATCGAGGCATGATCCAGACGACGGTAATTGGAATGCATTCGGCTTCCCGCCGCTTAACGCAAAATAGGAAATCGGAAATTGCGAGGCGTGGGCGTAGATTAGCGTTACATGCATGGATCGATGATCATCGCGCATAAAAAATAATGGCATGTGGTCTGGTTTGGCATTGGCTCAGACTACAATCTCCGCATGGCGAATGGCGATGAACAGCATATGACCTGCATGGAGGTGTGGGGCGGGAGTCAGTTGACTGAGCGTGGGGTGCAGATGGGGGGATTGGATGCTTGGGTTTATAGCAAGCCTTATGGGAATGCCGGGCGGGGTGGGGATGTTTATTATGCTTCGAGTTGTGCGACGGGGCGGATCAGCCGGTTGCTGCTTGCGGATGTGTCGGGGCATGGGGATGCGGTGGCTTCTACCGCTGGGGATCTTCGTAAGCTGATGCGGCGGTACGTGAATTATCTGGATCAGACGCAGTTTGTCCGGTCGATGAATCAGCAGTTTGTGACTTTGTCGGCGCAGGGGACTTTTGCAACGGCCCTGGCGACCACGTTTTTTGCGCCGACTCGGTTGTTTACGATTTGTAATGCGGGACATCCTCGGCCGCTGCTTTATCGAGCTGAGAGCAAGCAGTGGTCGATTCTGGAAATGGCGCATAGCGAAGATCGGTCGGCGCAGAATATTCCGCTGGGGATTATTGATCTCGCGGACTATGAACAATTTGATGTTGAACTGGAGGTGGGTGATCTGGTGCTTTGTTATACCGATGCGCTGATTGAATCGAAGAATTCTGATGGGGAGTTTATCGGGGAGGCGGGGCTGTTGGAGATCGTGATGGGGCTGGATCTTCAGCCGGGGGAGGCGCTGATTAAAGGGCTGCTGGGAAAGATCGCTGAGCGGCATGAGAAGAATCTGTCTGAGGATGATGTGACGGTGATGTTATTGCGGGCGAGCGAGCGGCGGCCGCGGAATCGGTTGCAGGATAAGTTTGGGGCGATGGGGCGGATGCTGGGGTCTTTGGTGCGGGCGATTGATCCGCGGGCGGAGCGGCCGCCGATGCCTGATTTTAATCTGGCGAATATTGGCGGGGCGATTATTCCGCGTCTTGGAAAGAGATGGCGGCCGGTTCGCCCGTTGCAGGCAAACCGACCGCCACGACATTCATTACCCTGATTATTGAACGCCAGTTCCGTGAAAACAGTCCGCAAGTGTCAGGCGGCCTGCTCAGCGTGTTGCTCGGACAAGGTGAGCAAT
This sequence comes from Phycisphaerales bacterium, assembly GCA_003153655.1. GTDB lineage: Bacteria > Planctomycetota > Phycisphaerae > Tepidisphaerales > Tepidisphaeraceae > PALSA-1353. Next base: position 119,946 of record PMAK01000052.1, on the reverse strand, counting down.
TCACTGAGGGTCTGCTCGAGTCGCCGCTCGGCATTGCGGATGTCCGGGGAGGCGACATTGGTGCGACGATGCGCGAGCAGCCGATTCAAGCCGTCTGGGCGCGCCATCGCGTCGACGAGCTTGGCATCGATGAGATTCTCGATCGCCTTCCTTAGCGTTTCGGATTGAAACGACATAGATCTCTCCTTGCGCCGTGGCGGCGCTAAAAGGCCTGGAAAGCGGCAAGACAACACCGCAACCCAGGTATAAACAGCCTGGAAGACCAGAAGGATCTAAACGCCACGAGGCGCATTGATCCCTTTCATGTGCCTACGGAGTTAGCTGACGGGCTGGGAGTTGAAAGTCTCCCTCGGTCGCTCCAACAAAACCCCCAAGTGGAGGTTTTGTCTTCACGTCATGAATACCGATTCGCCCCGGTAGACCTGAATCAAACAACTATCGTTCAGATCGACGATGCGAGGAAAAACTTCCCCGCATTGGGTTCTCCGCGCCGCTCTAGTGCTGAGCGGCTTAGGCGGTCAAGCGAGTGAAATTGTATGGAGACAGAGACTCGTGTCAATGAAAATCATGGCGTTGCTGAAAAAAAAGGCAATATTTTTTCAGCGTGTTTTGCGCGCATTCGGCAGTTGTGCGGTTTCGATAATAGATAGAGAATTCATGGAGGAATATAGAAATGGAGCGAGTATGAAATGGGTCAAGCGAATCGTCGTGGTATGCGTGCTGCTTATTGTTGTTGCAGTGGTGGCGGTCTATCTGTCACTGAACTCGATCGTGAGGTCGGTTATTCAGCGTCAAGCGAGCGCGTCCTTGGGTGTGCCGACGACGTTGGGATCAGCACGGTTGTCTCTGGTTGGCGGGAACGTGCAATTGGATGATTTGCTTGTCAGTTCTCCGCCGACGTTTTCGGCGCCGCAGATATTCAGTCTCGGCGGTATTGCCGTGGCGGTGCATTATGGCCAGTTGACGGGTGAGCCGATTCATATCCAGCAGATTACGATTGATCACCCTGCATTGGTGATTGAGCAGACTGGCGGCACGCTTAACCTGAAATCGCTGATGGACCAGATGCCGCAGACCCCGCAAACGAGCGGCGGGCAGCCGACTCAGCCGATCAAGCTTGTTATCGATGAGTTGGATTTGAATGGCGCGGAAGTGACTTTCATGCCGGGAATTCCGGGGCTGGACGACAAGATGCAGGTATCGGTTCCGTCGCTGACGCTGAAGAACATCGGCAACGCGGATGGAAGCGAGAATGGGGCGGCGATCAAGGATGTGATCATGCAGGTTGCGACGGCATTGGCGTCGAAAGGGGCGGATGGAGCAAAATTGCCGCCGGAGGTGAAGATGCTGCTTTCGGGTCAGCTTGGCGGAATATCCCAGCAGCTTGGTGCGGATTTCAGCAAGCAGGTTTCGGGGCTGACAGGGTCTCTGGGCAAGCAGGTACCGGGGAACGTTGGCAACCTCATCAATAACAATGGACAGGGCGCTATTCAGCAATTGTTTGGGGGAAGCGACAAAAACGCCAAGAAATAGCGGCCCGATAACTGAAAAAGATTGAAGCCATCACTTTTTTGCGGCTGAATTTCCGGNNCTGACCAAAGTTCTTTGGGATTTGTGATCCACGTTATGGAAGCTGCGGATCGAACTTCATTCGAGCGATTCATCGACGAGCGATGGGCGTCAGCGGTTTCGGTCTGCCACGACGAGCAGATGCATATTTTTGATGCGTGTTTCGTGAAGCGAGGGGAAGAGAGTTTTTGGTTTGAGGCTAAGAACTGGCCTGAAAGCTGGCCGGCTGGTGAGTCTGCGGCGGGGTTGACGACGGTATTTGAATTTGGGGTGGACGGCAAATGCGTGAAGTTTGAAGCGCAGGTGCGGTCGATTGAACTGAAGCAGGGGGACGGGGGGACTTCTGTAGCCGTTGTTTGCTGCGCGGAGCCGGCGGAGGTTTCGGTGCTGCAGCGTCGGGCGAATTTTCGCACGCCGGTGCCGCCGGGCGCGCCGCTGGCGATTGTGGTTTGGAAGGTTCCGCCGCATTGGGTTTTGCGGGATAAGCCAAAGCCGTCGGTTCAATTGAAAGTTGATATGATTGATCTGAGCACGGGGGGGATGTGCTTGAATATATTGCCGCACCGTGTTGGGCCGGAATCGGTTGCGAAGGATGATCGGATTCGGATCGAGATGAAGTTTGAGGATTCGGAAGCGATTTTGGATGCGACGGTGGTTTACCGGGGAGAGTCGGCCGCGGATGCGTCTGTACGCGTGGGGCTGGCGTTTCGAAAATTGGAAAACAATATTGAGGGGCGGCGGGGGTTGTTTCTGGTGAATCGGGCGATAGGGGCGATGCAGCGGCTGTCGATCCAGGAAGCGACGAAGGAATCGGCGGCGGCTTAGAGTGGATTTGTTATTTCCGCGCCCTTGAGGTCCGAGCGCGTCGCACTTCGACAAGCTCAGTGCAACCAGGCGACGCGGCTAAAAGGGTCAGATTGTTCGCAGTTTTAATTTCAATCTGAATTAGTTCCTGTCACATCAGATCATCAGGCGAAAAAACGCCGGATGCTTGATGATGCCATCCGGCGTCGTCGAGAGGTAGAATCGACGCTCTTAACTGCAACCCATTGAGTTACCGCAATTGAGGCATTTGTAGCAGGTGCCGCTGCGTACGGTGATGCTGCCGCAGACGTCGCAAGCTGGGGCGTCTGCCTGGAGTTCGGAGCTTAGGCGGCTGAGGGGATCGGCGACGATAGCGAGACGGAGATTGGCGACGCCGGTGGATTCGAGAATTCCCGGGGGCTTTTCGGCTTTCATCTCTTGTTCGGTGTAGGCGAAGGGGCGCGTGGAATCGGCTTCGATTCTTGGGCCGTGTCCGTTGCCGCCTTTTTTGGCCAGGGGAGTTTGCGGGGGATTTTGTGGGGGCGCTTCGGCCGCGGGTTCGGTATCGCTTGGCAGCGGGCGCGGCTCGCGTTTGGGGGCGTTGGCGGCGCGGTAGCCGTGAACGAATTCCATCGCCAGCCAGCGGAAGATGTAATCGACGAGGCTCTTGGCGAAGGGGATTTCGGGGTTTCGGCTCATGCCACTGGGTTCGAAGCGGACGTGCTCGAATTTACGAACGAGGGATTCGACGGGGACGCCGTATTGGAGGCTTACGGAGACGAGAGTGGCGATGGTGTCCATGAGGCCGCCGATGGTGCTGCCTTCTTTGGCCATTCGGATGAAGATTTCGCCGGGGGAACCGTCTTCGTAGAGGCCGACGGTGATGTAGCCTTCGTGGCCGCCGACGTCGAACTTGTGGGTCGTCGCGTTGCGGGTATCGGGGAGGCGGCGACGGAGGGGGCGTTCGACGATTCGCTCGACGATTTTTTCGACTACGTGCATGTGGGCTGGGGCGAGATTGTCGCTGGTTGTGGGTTTTGCGATGAAGAGGGCGTTGGCGGCGATGGCGACCTCGGCGGCGACTTCCTGCCGGGCGGCTTCGATGCCTTCTTCGTCTTCTTCCGCATCATCCACTTCATCGCTCTTGACGTTAAGGGGTTGGGAGAGCTTGGAGCCGTCGCGATAGAGGGCGTTGGCTTTGAGGCCTAGCTTCCAGCTTAAGTAGTAGCTGCTCTTGATCTCCTCGACGGTTGCTTCGTTGGGGAGATTGATGGTTTTGGAGATTGCGCCGGTGATGAAGGGCTGGGCGGCGGCCATCATGCGGATGTGGCCTTCGACGGCGATGAAGCGCTGGCCGTGGCGGCCGCAACGGTTGGCGCAATCGAAGACGGGGTAATGTTCCATCTTCAAGTGAGGAGCGCCTTCGACGGTGCCTCGGCCGCAGACGATATCGTTGGCGTCGGAGATTTGGCGCTTGGTGAATCCGAGGTGTTGGAGGAGATTGAAATTCGGCGCCTGCCAGGTTGCTTCGGGGATGTTGAGGCGTTCGAGGGTTTTCTTGTCGATCGACCAGGGGCTGAAGGCGAAGGAGATTTCGAATTGGCCGGGCAGGGATTCTTCGATGGCGTCGAGTTCCTGCTTTGTGAAGCCCATTTGCTTGAGGGCCTGGTAATTAACGAGCGGGGCATCGTGGAGGGTGAGGGTGCCCATGACGTATTTGAGGATTTCGTTGATCTGCTCGGCACTGTAGCCGAGGTTGACGAGGGACGGGCGGAGGGATTGGTTGGCAATTTTGAAATATCCGCCGCCGGCTAGTTTTTTGAATTTGACGAGAGCGAAATCGGGTTCGACGCCGGTGGTGTCGCAGTCCATGAGGAGGCCGATGGTGCCGGTGGGGGCGATGACGGTTGTCTGGGCGTTTCGGTAGCCGGAGCGTTCGCCGAGGAGCAGGGCGCGATCCCAGCATTCCTGGGCGCTCTTGAGGAGATCGGTTGAGGCGAGCGGGTGATTGTCGGCGAATTGGGTTGCGTCGATGCCGACGGGTTTGATTTCGAGGGATTCATATTCGCCGATGCCGCGGCGGCTGGCCGGGTTGGTGGCGACATCGTAGGCGGCGCGGCGATGATTGCGGATGACGCGGAGCATCTCGTTTTTGTTTTCTTCGTAGCCGGCGAATGCGCCGAGTTCGCTCGCCATCTCGGCGCTGGCGGCGTAGCTTTCGCCGGTGAGGATCGCGGAGAGGGCGGCGCAGATGGCGCGGCCTTTGGGGCTGTCGTAGGGGATGCCGGCTTGCATGAGCATCGCGCCGAGGTTGGCGTAACCGAGGCCGAGGGTTCGGTAGCGGTAGCTGAGTTTTGCGATGTCTTCTGAGGGGAAGCTGGCCATGAGGACGCTGGTTTCGAGGACGATGGTCCAGAGTCGGATGGCGTGTTTGTAGCCTTCGATGTCGAAGCGGAGGGTTTCCGGATCGAAGAATGTGAGGACATTCAGGGATGCGAGATTGCAGGCTGTGTTATCGAGGAACATGTATTCGGAGCAGTTGTGGACGACGAGGCCGTTGGCGATGAAGGAACTGGTGACGGGCTCGGTGAGATCGAAGACCTGACGGCGGCCCTGATGGGTGAGGGATTGAACGCGATCGAAATTGCCGCGATTTGCCGGGGCGAGTTCGATGGCGGAGGTTAGTTGCTGGAGTTTTTTGCCGGGGAGGAGGCCGACGTACTTGGCGAAATTGCGGAGGCTGCCGGGATCGATCCGGAGGCCGTGACGACGAGAAATTCCGTCTGATTCTTTGGCGGAGTTGCCGGCGATGGTTCCACTCTCGCCCAAATTAAAGACGGCGCTTTGAATTCCGAAGCCTAGCAGGATCAGTTGGGCATCCTGCAGCAGGCCTACGCTGTCGCTGGTTAATTCGAGATTGCTGTTGTTGAAGGTTGCATCGGCGGTGAAGAGGCCGCGGAGGAGATGCTTTTGGGCGGCGAGGCCGGCGGTGAAGACATCGTCGCTGAATCGGCGTTCGGAGGATTCGTAGCTGACGTAGGCGCGGATGCGGCGAAGGAGGCGGCGATTGGTGAGGGCGGCGGTGGCGGTTCCGCCGGCGGTTTCGTCGTCGTTGACCATGAGCTGGTTGACGTAGTCGTCATCGTACAGGCGCTGCGACCAGGTCTGGGCGACGTAACGTGCGAAGGGTTCGGCGAGTTCGCCGCCGCCGAGGCAGGCTTCGAGGCGGATGGCGTCGTGGCTGGCATTGGTAGAGGAGAAGAATAGGCCGAGGAGTTGGAAGAAGCGGGCGTCCTGGGGTTCGCCCACTTCCTGAACGGTTGCGGGTTCGTTGGGGAATTTTACTTCGTCTTCGGCGGTGAGGTCTTTTGCCTGGACCCAGCCGCGGACTCGGGTCCAGACCTGATGGTCGGCGGTGAGGGTGACGGTATATCCGCCGAGGGTGCGGAGTTCGTAGACATCCTTGGTGCCGGTGGGCAACGCGCCTTCGGTGGAATGGATTTCGTGTCCATCGAGGCTGGTGACGACGCGGCTGGGGAGGTGGATCATCTGATCGATTCGACGCCAGATGCCGCCGGGGGTGAGGATGCGGGTTTCGCCGACGACGCAGGGATTGGAGGCTTTGATCGGGCCGCTCTTGGGGCAGGTGTGCCACTGATTGATGGTGTCATCGTATTGGACGCCGGGGTCGGCGCAGCGCCAGGCGGCGAAGGCGATTTGTTCCCAGAGATCGCGGGCGCGGAGGGATTTGGCGACTTTTTTGGTCGTTCGCCAGGTGAGGTCCCAATTGGCGTCGTCTTCGATGGCTTTGAAGAAGCTGTTGGGGATGCGGACGGAATTGTTGGAATTCTGGCCGCTGACGGTCATGTAGGCTTCGCCGTTGAAATCGTAGTCGAGCTTCAGGCCGAGGCGCTTGGCTTGTTCTTTCAGTTCTGGGGAGAACTTCTTGATGCCTTCGGCCATGGCGGCGACTTTTAGTTCTTCGCGGACTTTCCAATTGACGAACTGCTCGATGTCGGGGTGATCGAGATTGAGGCAGACCATTTTTGCGGCGCGGCGGGTTGTGCCGCCGGATTTGATTGCGCCCGCGGCGCGGTCGCCGATTTTGAGGAAGCTCATGAGTCCGGAGGATTTTCCGCCGCCGGAGAGGGGTTCGTTTTCGCCGCGAAGCATGGAGAAATTGGAGCCGGTGCCGGAGCCGTATTTGAAGAGGCGGGCTTCGCGGGTCCAGAGTTCCATGATTCCGCCGGGATTTACCAGGTCATCGCTGACGGACTGGATGAAGCAGGCGTGGGGCTGCGGGTGGCTGTAGGCGTCTTTGCTCTTGAGCATCTCGCCGTTCTTGGGATCGCAATAGAAATGGCCCTGTGCCGGCCCGGTGATTCCGTAGGCCCAGTTCAGGCCGGTGTTGAACCACTGGGGACTGTTGGGGGCGCACATCTGATGGAGGAGCATGTGGCAGAGTTCGTCATAGAAGGCTTGGCCGTCTTCGGCGGAGTCGAAATAGCCGTGTTTTTCGGCCCAATATCGCCAGCAGCCGGCGAGGCGATGGATGACTTCCCTGGCGGAGCGTTCGGGTCCGGTGACGATGTTGCCATTGGCATCGCGGAGGGGATTTCCGGATTCATCGCGCTGGGGGACGCCGGCTTTGCGGAAGTATTTGCTGACCATGATATCCGTGGCGAGCTGTGACCAGCTTCGGGGGATTTCGGCGTCGTTCATTTCGAATACGACGCTGCCGTCTGGGTTGGAGATTCGGCTGGTGCGCTTTTCGTATTCGACGGTGTCGAGGGGGCTTTGTCCCTGCTTAGTAAAACGACGGCTGATTTTCATGTTGCTGATCCTTCCCTGAAATCCGATTTACTTTGCACAAAGATGCGATAAGCGGCGGCCGAAGGAATTTAATCCACCATCGGCAGCGTCAATCCTTTTTGGTCCTGGTATTTGCCGGCTTTGTCGGNNCAGAGTCCTTCGTTGGCGTAGACGCGGGCGGGCAGCGGGGTAGTGTTGGAGATTTCGAGAGTGACGAAGCCTTCCCACTCCGGCTCGAACGGCGTGACGTTGACGATGATGCCGCAGCGGGCGTAGGTGCTTTTGCCTACGCAGATGGCCAAGTATTCGCGCGGCATGGAGACGATCTCGACTGTTTCGCAGAGTGCGAAGCTGTTGGGTGGGATCAGGACGTGATCCTGCCGGGTTTCGTCGGTGTCGATGGTGACGAAGCTGCGCTCGGAGAATTTTTTGGGATCGACGATTTCGGAATTGACGTTGGTGAAGATTTTGAAGACGGAGCCGACGCGGAGGTCGTAGCCGTAGCTGGAGACGCCATAGCTGATTTTGCCTTGGCGTTTGACGTTGTCCTCGAAGGGCTCGATGCCGATGAGTTCACGGATTTGGCTGTCGCAAAGGATTCCCATACTGATGCCTCCCGAACAGGATCTTTACATTTCCAAGGCGCGACGAAACTCCACAAACATGCCGTGGGGCGATGTCGGATACCGGTTACTATCTTATTCTCAAACTAACCCGCAAAACCTCAAATCGATGGGCCAACTTTCCCAAAAGGCCCGCTTAACGGGATTCCGGCAATATACACAACATCTGGTATTCGTCAAAGAAAACTTTACTAAATGTTGGGTATCGGGACGCAAATCTGCTCTTAACAAATGGTTCGACTGGGGGTTAGATTAGCGAAGAATTTTTTGGGTGGGAATTTGGAGGGTGTTGGAGGCCATGTTATCCACAAGGGTTGCTGTTTTGGATGTGGAAAACTTTGGAATCGATTGAATTGTAAAGGGCGCAATGGAGAGTGGCCGTCAATGAAGAAGCAAATGCTTATCGGTGCGGTTTTTGTGACGAGGTACGGGCGTTTTCTCGAATAGAGGAAGGCGCGGGCGCTGGCCATGCCGCTGGCTGGCCCGAACAAGATATGGACTTCCTTGAGGTGGGTGGGGTTAGTCGGGGAGGGAGTCGATTTCCTTGTTGATTGTGTCTACTTGAGCCTGACTTAGGCGCTTGGGTTCGGCGGGGTCTAGCTGGTCGTTATAAGCCAGGGCTAGTTGGAATTGTTTTTTGGCTTGGGAGCGGAGGTGGAACATTTCGAGGTCGTGGGCGTATTCGAGGCGGAGGGAGACGTCGTTGGGGTTTAGTTCCATGACCTTGTTGAAATCGGCGATCATTGCGTCGGGGTCGTCCATCTGGAGCCAGAAGATTGCCCGCAGGTGATAGGCGGCCAGGAGGGCGGGGTCCTTTGATATCGCGATGGAGTACCAGGCGATGATTTCCTTTTTCAATCGGACGGCGTGATCGAGTTGGTGGGCGTCGCTGAGTGGGACGGGGGGGCCGATGGAGAAATGGAGGGCGCGGCCGGCGCGATAGGCGTAGTCGGCGTTGAGGGGTTGGAGTTGGTAGGCGTAGCCGTATTCTTCTGCGGCGGCCTGATAGTAGCCGCCGCGTAGTTGGTCGTCGCCCAGCTCGGCGGCGGATTCCGCGCGGGCAGTGGGGATGGCGATCCAGATGAGGGCGGAAATCCAGATCGCGCCGGTTGCTGCTAGCGCGGCGATGGCGGAGCGGGAGATGTGGGGCTTGCGGACGGGGGGATTGCCGAGACGGATGCCGAGGGCGGCTCCGATGAGGATGCAGAAGAGGCAGCAGGGGCCGGGCTCGAAGAGTGAGAATTCGATGAGGTTGTGGATGAGGAAGACGCCGGCGCCGACGAGGATTCCGTAGAGAATCCAGGGTGCGGGACGCTGATCGATCTGGGGTTTTTCGAGTGTGCGGAGGCCTACGACGAGGCAGCCGATGATCAGGGCGCAGAAATAGAGCGATCGCTTGATCATTTCGAGGGTGATGTAGGCGGTGCTTTGTTCGAAGTCGAGGCTTGTTGCGATGTTGATGACGATTGCGGTGAGGGCGATTGCGCCGAGGAAGAGGGTTTCGCCGTATTTGGGAGTGGGGTTTGGGGTCTGGATTGTGGCTGGAGGAGTGACGGGGCGGGTGAGATCCCACCAGAGGCGGGTTAGCCATGCGATGGCGAAGATGCCGCCGATGGCGCCGAGTTCGACGAAGAATCTGACGAGGAAGTTGTGGGGGTCGCGAATTTCTTCGCTGGCGACGGGGAGACGATCACGGACGTAGTTGGGGCCGAAGTTTTCCCAGCCGAATCCTCGGATGGGATGTCGGAGAAACATTTTCCAGGCAGCGGACCAATATCGCCAGCGGAAGTTGAGGCTGTCGGTGGGGAGGCCGTGGTGATAGAGGCCGTGCCCGATGACGGCGGCGATGGCGAGGATGAGGATGGAGAAGCCGATCCAGAACCCTCGTTTGGATTGGCGGGCGATTGGGCTGTGCCATTTCCAGAGGATGGCTAGAAGGGCGATGACGAGAACCGGCATGACCAGCGCGGCCTTGGAGTGGGTGTAGATTAACAGCCAGATTGCGAGTGGGGCTGAGATGGCGAGAGCGACGGCCCAGCCGGGATCGTCGCGGTCCTTGATTCGCTGGATGGCGACGCCGATGCCGATGGTCATGAGGAGGATGAGGAGTCCGGCGAAGGAATTGGCGGAGGAGTTGAAGCCCATCAGTTCGTTGATTTTGCGGGCGAATTGGATACCGGCGAAGCTGCTGGGATCGAAGCCCTGCTGTACGAGGAGCTTATTTTGCTGTTCGAGGAGCATGGGCATTTCGACGAATTTGTAATAGAAGCCGCGGACCAGGAAGACGAGGAGAAGGCCATAGGCGACGGCGGCGACGATGCGCAGGCGCATCCAACTGCGGACGATCTGGGACATGGCCCAGAGCAAGGCGAGGGCTGATAGAAAATTGGCGGTGGAGATTACATCGGCGAATTTGTCGTCAGCCCATCGGACGCTGGCGGACATCCAGAAAGCGAGCGGGAGGATGAGGACGAGGGACCAATTCCAGCGGAGGGTGTAGGTTTTGTCGAGGGATCGGCGGAGAAGGACGAGGATGGCCGGGAGGCAGCAGAGGAGATCGAAGATGAGGGAGGTGTCGGCGCCGGGGCCGCTGGGGATTGCGGTGCTGTTGACCCGGATTTCGAATGGGTCGCGGATGGTTTCGAGGAGCATGCAGCGGGCCGCGACGAGGGAGAGGGCCAGGCCGAAGGCGAGCTGGGTGAGCATTGCGCACCAGTCGATGGCGGGGCGGGGATCCTGGACGGCTTGGTAGTAGCGGGTTTTGGTCATGGATGCGAAATCATTTTTACCGCAGAGATCGCGGAGAACGCAGAGAAGAATTTTAGCCACAGATGGAAATCAGATGCACACAGATGAAAATGCAATTCGTAATTGGTCTTATCTGTGTGCATCTGATTTTTCATCTGTGGCCAATATCTTTTTGTTGTAGCGGTAGCGGATGTTGTTCGAGTAGGGCGACCATGCCGAGGATTAATACGGTTTGGACGAAGATGAGGATTGCGATGTTGCCGTCTACGTGGGGGAGCATGACTGCGGAGATGCTGGTGGCGGCGGCGACTAAGTAGAGGCAGAGGACCGCGGTTCGGCGGGACATGCCGCGGGCTACGAGGCGATGGCTGAAGTGATTGGTGTCGCCGACGAAGGGGCTTTTGCCTCGCATGAGGCGGATGATGCTTACCACGATCAGATCATACAAGGGGAGGGCGAGAACAATGACCGGGGCCAGGACGGCGTACCAGTGGTTTTGGAATCTGACGCCGGGGGCTAAGTAGGTTGTGCGGACGGTGAGTGTGCCGAGGATTAGGCCGATCAATAGGCTACCGCTGTCGCCCATGAATATTTTTGCGGGGGGGAAGTTGTGCCAGAGGAAGCCGAGCATTGAGCCGAGTAAGAGGGCGAGGCCTGCGGCGACGAACCATTGGCCGATGGAGAGTGTGGCGACGAGGAAGGCGGTTGTGCAGATGGAGGCGACGCCGGCGGAGAGGCCGTCCATGTTGTCGAGGAAATTGAAGGCGTTGGTGACGGCGGCGATCCATAGGATGGTGATGATGATGGAGACGATGTTGCCGCCGGGGATTGCGTGATCGAGGAAGGTGAGGATGCGGAGGTTGGCGGAGAGAACGAGGGCGGTGATGACGAGCAATTGGATGAAGAGTTTGAAGAATGGGCCGAGGGATTTTCGGTCATCCCATAGGCCGAGTGCGTGAATGGCTGCGCCGGCTAAGAGGATTGTCCAGGCTAAATGGGTTTGCAGGCGTGCGCCGGACCAGTAGGCGTCGATTTGGCCGTTGATGGCGTGACGCAAGAAATCGGGTGGGCCGGCGAATGTTACGTATCCAAGTGCGGCGATAATCGGAAGGGCGAGTCCCCAGAAGATTCCGATGCCGCCGCCGAGGGGTTTGGGGTTGCCGTGAATTTTTCGGCCGCCGGGTTGGTCAACGAAACCGATGGCGGGGGCGAAGCTTCTCATCCAGCGCGTGATGCACCACGAGATGAAAAAACTGACGGCGAGCAGGCAGAGGATGACCAGTCTCATGGACGGGCAATGTGGTGGCGAAAAAGAAGGACCCCGGCGAGGGGTCCTGTTTGATATTTACAGAAGTGCGGGAGGGTCATGGAACCCGCTGACGCAGAAATTCGATCTGATCCTTCAATTCCTGCAACTGACGGTTTAGCACGCGGCGGTCTTCCGGGCCGCGAACGTGCTCGATGGTGCGGCGCATTTGCCGGGCCTCTAGTTCAAGTTGTTCGATCCGAGCGATCATCTCGGATTCGGGGTTATAAACTGCGCTCATTGAAGCCTCCATGTACTGGCCAATTTTACGCTTGTCGGCCCTTACAGGCAATGGATTTAGGTAAAAGATTCGATTAGACCGGCGCTGGTTCTCTGGATGCATCCATGGCCACTTGATCGATCTTAATGACCCGCGCGGGGACGCCTATGACAGTTGCCCCGTCCGGGACATCCTGAATGACGACTGCGCCGGCGCCGACGGTCGCGTGCGAGCCGATCTTCAGGCACTGTATGATATTACATCCCAGGCCGATAAAAGTTTCATCGCCGACTCGGACGCGGCCGGCGAGGGTGGCGGATGGGCAGATGTGGACGGCGCGGCCGATTTCGCATTCGTGATCGATGACGGCTGAGGTGTTGACGATGACGCCGTCAGCTAGTTGGGCATCGGTGCTGACGACCGCGCCGGCAGCAATGACGATATTGCGGCCGAGACGGACGGTTGAGGAGACATGGCTGCCGGGGTGGATGGCGTTGACCAGCTCGAATCCGTGATCGGCGACTTTTTGGAAGTATCGACGGCGGGGGGAGTTATCTCCAATGGAGATGATCGCGCCTTTGACCTTTTGGCTTTTGAGTTTTGGGAGGAGATTGATCTGGCCGAGTACCGGCAGGCCGCCGATGGTTTGGCCAGTAAGTTGGGGATCGGCATCGAGAAAACCGATGGGCTTGTGAACGCCCGCGGCTCGGAGGATATCCAAAACTACGCGTCCATGGCCGCCAGCGCCGATTAAAACTACGTCCATTTGAGCATTATCGGACGATAGTGGTGGGCGGCAACAAAAATGAGCGATGGGTTGTACATCCGGTAGTTGGCCACATAGATTCAACGGTGTTCATGGAGGATTCGGCAGCACAGCCAATTCGAGGTCTGCGCCTGGAGCGCTGGCTGGTATTGTTCATGGTTGTTGGCGTTGTGCTGCGCCTGTTTCGGTACTCGTTAGGCTTGCCGCTCTGGGGGGATGAGGGGTTTCTTGGGGTTAATATTCTGGATCGCGGGTATCGGGGGTTGCTGCAGCCGTTGGAATATATCCAGGTTGCGCCGATTGGGTTTCTCTGGATTGAGCGGGCGATGTATCGGGCGATGGGGATGTCGGAATATGTGATACGGCTGGTTCCGATGCTGGCGGGAGTGTCGGCAGTGGTTCTGTTTGGTTTTTGGGCGAGAAAGATTTTGGAGCCGCTGGCTGCGACGATTGCTACCGGTGTTCTGGCGGTTTCGGATCTTAGCATTCGACATGCGGTGGAGTTGAAGCCGTATAGTATTGATCTGCTGATCAGCATGATGCTGTTGGTTCCGGCAACGATGTTTGTGCTGGGGAGGCGGGATCGGTGGCTGGTGTTTTTGATTCTGGTGACGCCGATAGCGTTGTTCATGTCATTGCCGAGCGTGTTTGTCGCGGGAGGAATCGCGGCGACGCTTTTTGTGATGGTTCGGCAGATTTCGGTGCGTCAGCGCGTGCTCGGGGGGATATTTGTGATCGTGATTGCGGCGAGTTTTGGGTTGCTGGTGGAAGCGTTTATTGGGAAGCAATTCGCGGGGTCGGGGCCGGATCAGGTGAGGTGCTGGGTTTTTCCGCCGTTTAATCCGGTGCAATTTGTTATCTGGTTCTGGTGGACTCATACCGGCAACTATTTCGGATATCCGATTGATTTGGCGTCGCCGTGGTCGGGCATCGCGTTTGCGTTGCTGGTGGTGGGGGCGGTGGTTCTTTTGCGCCGGCGGCAGTGGAGGATTGCATGTTTGCTTCTCGCGCCGTTTGTGCTGACGTTCTTTGCGGCGGTGCTGCGGCGGTATCCGTATGGGGATAGTCCGCGCGTGGGGCAGCATCTTGTTGCGGCGATTTGTCTTTTGGTCGGTCTGGGGTCGGCCGCAATTGTCGAGCGTTTCTTTGCCGCGACGCCGCGATTGCTGCGCGATGCACAATTGGGGGTATTCGTTTTTTTGTTAATTGTGGGATTTGTGGGGTCGGCGGCCACGGTTATTAAGCCGACGAGTGAAGTGAAGCGGGATCTGGCCAACCGTCAGTTTCTGCGGGATGAGTTTCATCGGGCGCCGGCGGATGCGACGGTGGCTGTGCTGGAGAGCGGATATAAGTCGGCGATTCTGACGCGATGGTATTTGCATGAATGGCCGCATCGGCTGGTGTGGGATGTGCACTTGTCGGATTTGCCGACACTGACCGATGGGCCGCTTTGGATTTTCAGCACGCTGATTGATCCTGACGGGCTAGCGGATCAGATTGCGAAGGAAATGGGGGTGGGGCCGGCGGTGCATAGCGAGTTCTTTGGCGGAGATGAGGGAGCTTGCGAGGCATATATCTATCCGTCGGTCGCGAGTCTGCGGCATTCGCCTTCAGTGAGCCGTCCCTGAATCGGCTCCGCTCATTCCTCGCAGTTGGGCCAATTCCGTACGTAGATGCTCCACGGCGTCCATCAATTCATGATGGCGGATGTCGTCGGAAGACGGCTTCTTGGCGACAAACGTGATGGTGCCAGTGGGCTCGAGGATGGCGCTCTCCACTTCCGCCAGCGAGCCGATTCCCTGGCGATGGGCTGCTGCGGTTAGCTCCGCGCGGGTCATTAGCTCTTTGTCGAGATGTGTTTTCAGGACACGGCCGTTGCGCATTATATAGTCACGGCTGCCTTCGACGAGCTTTTCAAGTCCGCGGTGCCGATGAACAAATCGGACGACAAGATAATTAACCAGGAGCAGCATTGCTGCGCCGAGGAGGCCGCCGGTNNCGCCGATGATGGCGTTCTGCACTGTGTTTGAAAGCGTCAGCAGGACGATGAGATCGAAGGGGTTTAGCTGCGCGAGCTCGCGTTTTCCCGCGAGGCGTAGGCCGACCAGCAGAAAGAGATAGACGCAAACCGGGCGCAGGAGTTTTTCCAGGATCGGCAATTGCAATACGAACATATCGTGCCAGGGGATGGACATGCGGGCCTCATTGTTAGTGACGGGGGGGATCATAACAATTAGGCGTCGCGGCGGGAGTTCGTCGTGGATTTTGGTGAGGTGGACGGTGGGCGGCTTGACACTCGCCTCGCGTTTCGCTCGACTCTGCGGCCATGAGCCGGCGGGTATTCATCACGGTGGGGGAGGCGAGCGGCGATCAGCATGCGGCGCTGCTGGTGCGCGAACTTAAGGAGATGGATAAGGACATCATCGTCGAAGGGATCGGCGGGCCCTCGATGGCGGCGGCCGGGGCGATGGTGCATTTTGATACGGTGCAGCGGGCGGCGATGGGGATCAGGGCGATTTTGCGATTCACCGAGCTGCGGCGGATTCTTAAATGGACGCGGGAATATTTTCGGCAGCATCCGCCGGACTTGCTCATCTGCATCGATTCGTGGGGGATGAACTGGCATTGGGCGAAGCTGGCGTATGGATTGAAGATTCCGGTGATGTATTACATCGCGCCGCAGGTGTGGGCAAGCCGGCCCGGGCGAATCAAGCGGCTGCGGCGTTATGTCGATCGCGTTGCGTGCATTTTGCCGTTTGAGGAGAAGTTTTTGCATGACCATGGCGTGGACGCGACGTTTGTGGGGCATCCGCTTTTTGATGACTTGCAGGCGCCGGCGACGGAAGATGCCGATCGACGGTTTCCACATCGTCCGCCGGTGATTGGGGTGATTCCCGGGTCGCGATCAACCGTGGCGAGGGAAAATTTTGGTCATCTCGCGGAAGTGTGCGATCGGATTCTGGAAGCGTTTCCCAATGCGAAATTTTTGATACCGACGATGCCGGCGACGCATGACGTGGTGAAGGGAATTTTGGAGGGGAAATATCCTGGCGGCGCGCGCGGGGCGGGGAATGAGAATGGGTTGGAAATCATTGGGCCGTATTCGCTGGGTCTCAATCAGTTTAACCAACTGGTTCCACAGTGTGATCTTTGTTTGACGGTGTCCGGCACCGCGACGCTTCATGCGGCGGTGCATGGGGCGCCGCAGATCGTGGTTTATCGGCTTAATCCGTTTTACTGGCATTTGTTTGGGCGGTGGGTTGTTAAGACGCGGACGTATTCGCTGGTGAATCTGCTGAACGACAGCCGGCAGAATATCGTGCCGGAATATATTCCGTGGTATGGGTCGAATCAGCCCTTGGCGGATAAGGCGCTGGAGTATCTTCGGAATCCGGAGATGCTTTCGGAGCAACGGGATCGGCTGCGGAATCTGATTCGCGGGTTGAATCGGCCGGGGGCTAGCCGGAATGCGGCGCGGCTGGCGAATGATTTGATGCTTGGTCGGGCGGAGACGGTTAAGCGGACGGTTTAGAGATTCGCGTCTATTGTGATGATCTGCCTGGGGCGCAGGAATATCAGGTGAATTGCCGCTATGGGCACTTTGGCGACTTTTTTGATTGCCTGGGCGTAGAAGCGCATTTGCCGGCTATAGGTTTCGACTCGCTCGTTCATTTCCTGGCCGCCGACGTTGTCGGTTTTGTAATCGACGATAGAGAGACCCCGCGGTGTGGGCACCAATAAGTCGATGCGGCCGCGGATCATGATTTGATCGAGGGGATCGGTGATGGGGTTGCCGTTCGGCGGCTCGTAGGCGAGGGCGAAAGGGAGTTCGCGGATTAGGCTTGCGTGATTTGCGCGGATGAGCTTTCCGGCGTCGCTGTGGAGAAGCCAATGAATCGCGTCGCGATCGACGAGTTTTGATTGAGCGGTCAGGAGCAGTTTGCGATCGACGAGGCTTGCGATCTGGCGTTCGATGTCGTCGCGCTCTGGGCCGGCGGCGAAATCGAAATATTGCAGGACGGTGTGGGTGGCGTTGCCGATGTCGGTGGCTTTGGGGGTTTGTTCTTCCAGAAAAAAGCGAGGCAGATCGAGTTTGCGTTGCAGCGATTGGGTTGAATCGTTTGGCTTATCCGCTGCGCCTTTGGCGAGAGAAGTTACGGACGCTGTGGCTGCCAGGTGGGAGAAGGAATCGAATGGGTACGTCGTTTGAAATCGCTTGATGAGCTGATTAGCTGCGTCAGATGCCGGTGGGTTGGCCGGCAACGGTTCGAGTCTGGCCAATTGCTGTTGATGGTCGGAAAACGTGGTGAGTTCGTGCCGCGGATTTTTCCAGGTGCAGACCTCGGCGGTGGTGTGCTGGTGGATATCGAAGATTGGCGCGGGGGTATTTGCGGTGATGGCGGCGACGGGGCCTAGCCAATCGATAGACCTGCGCGCGCCCTGGATCACGTCGGGCGGGAGCGGGCCGGTGTGTCCGGTCCACTGGCTTGTCCATCCTTGAATTTCGGTTTCCTTGCATGTGGCGACGAGGATCAGGTGTTCCTTGGCTCTGGTCATTGCGACGTAGAGGAGGCGGAGTTCTTCGCTCATTGTCTGGCGGAGAATGCTTTGCTCGACGAGTGTGGAAGCGAGGGAGGGATAACGGATGAGGCGATCCTGATCGACGACGGAGATGCCGAGACCGACTTTTCGATCGACGAGGATGGAGCCGTGGGTGTCGGAGAGATTGTGGTGTTTGCCGAGGTCGGGGAGGAGGACGACGGGGAATTCGAGGCCCTTGGAGCGGTGGATGCTCATGATGCGGACGACTTGTTCGCCCTGGCCGACGGGGGAGGGGCGGCTGATTTCTTTTTGTTCCTGAAGGTTTTCGAGAAATCGGAGAAAGCGATGAAGGCCCTGGCGAAGGAAGGAGCCGAACTGGCCGGCGCGTTCGTGGAGATGGAGGAGATTGGCGACGCGTTGCTCGCCGTCTTCGAGGCCGCCGCAGTAGGCGAGATATCCGGTTTCTTCATAGAGCCGCCAGAGCAATTCGGGGACCGGGCGTTTATTGGCCTGGTTTCGCCATTGGCTGAGATGGTTTAGAAAATCTTTGAGATGCGCGGCTAGCTCGTCGGGTTGTTCTTTCGCGTATCGGGTGATGGCTTCGTGGAAGGGGATTGGATTTTGGTTGTCTAGGTAGGCGAGACGAATCTGGGCCAGGGCGTCGTCGGGATTGGGGAGGCCGCCGAGGGGACTTCGGAGGACGGAGACGAGCGGGATGTCTTGCTGCTGATTATCGAGGATCTGGAGGAGACAGAGGATGTCGCGGATTTCGGTGGCTTCGAAGAAGCCGGCGCCGCCTTCGTTATGGACCGGGATTTTGTGGGCGCGGAGGATGTCGGCGAATCGATCGGCTTTGTGTTGCATGGCGCGGAGGAGGATGACGATGTCGCCGTATTGGATCGGGACGAGATCGGGTTGGCCGGCGGCGTTTGTGCCGGCGACGTGCATGCGCGGGGAACCGTCCTGGCCCATTAATTGCTGGATTCGGCGGGCGAGGAGGATTGCTTCGTAGTCGATGCGTTCGAGTTCTTCGGCGGGTTCGGCGTCTGGGGTTTCATCTGCGGGGCCGGGTTCTTTGGGGAGGAAATGGAGTTCGATTGGGGCGCCGGTGAAGCTTGCCTTTGCGGCTGGCGGAGGAAATTTTCGGCCGGGGGCTAGTTTATGGGATTCATCGTATTCGATCTCGGTGGCCTTTTGCGTCATCAGGCGCTCGAAGATGCCGTTGATCGCGGCGAGTAGCGGGGCGCGGCTGCGGAAATTTTCTCGCAGGTGAATGACTTCGCCGTCGCGTTTGTCCGTGGCGGATGAGAAGCGTTCGTGGCGATGGAGAAAGCGGGCTGGCTCGGCGAGGCGGAAGCGGAAGATGCTTTGTTTTACGTCGCCGACGCAGAAGAGATTCGTGTTGTTGTCGCTGACGCATTCGCGGCTGACGAGGCGGAGGATGGCGTCCTGTATGGGATTGATGTCCTGATACTCATCGACGAGGACGTGGCGATATTGCTCGTGGAGCGAACGGGCCAGGAGGGATGGTCGCGTGGAATTGCCATCGCGCAAGATATCGAAAGTGCGGCGCTCGAGGTCGGCGAAATCGAGGGCGCGGTCGGCGTCCTTGGCTGCGGAATATTCTTTGCCGAAATCTTTTACGAGGGATAGGAAGACATGCGCGTGAGGTACGACGCGGGCCATTCCTTCTTGCCATTGCTCGCTTGTGAAGGAGAGAAGGTCTGATAGTGGCGGTTCATCGGCCGCGTTTTTCACGGAATCTACGAGGGATTTGGCCAGTTCTTTGTTTGGGGGTTGGTGGCGGATAGCCGGGGCGCGCGGCTTGGCGGCGCGGAAGTCAGCGATCTCGCTGATGAGCATGTCCAGGCCGTCTTGATGTAGGACGTTTTGAAGATGGACGAATAGGGGGGAGAGTTCTTCCAGGTGGTCGACGTAGGGAGTGAAAGCGCTGCCGAGGGCGCGNNGATGTCGTGGGCGCTTTTCTCGATCCAATGTTCGGGGTCGGTCAGGCTGCCGAGAAGCTCGTGGGTGGAGATGACGAGTTGGATGAGGGATTCGTCTTTGCCGTCGCCGTAGGAATCGATGAAGCGGGAGAATTCGCCGGTCTCGTCGTTTTCGTAGCGGGAGCGAAAGAGTTCGGTGGCGATGTCGCGGCGAAGGAGGAGGGCTTCGTCAGCGTCGAGGATCTGGAATTTGGGATCGATTCCGGCGAGGGTGAAGTTTTGGCGGAGAAGGCGGGCGCAGAAGCCGTGGACCGTGCTGACGTGAGCGTGCTCGGCGAGGTCGATCTGGCGGGCGATGCGATCGGTGGGGTGGTCGGCCATCTTGCGGCGGAGGGCTTGCTGGATGCGGGTTTTCATTTCAGCGGCGGCGGATTCTGTGAACGTGACGACGAGGAGCTGATCGACATCGCAGGGATTTTTTGCTTCGCAGACGAGGTGGGCGCAGCGCTCGGCGAGGACGGCGGTCTTGC
>PMAK01000052.1:0-100035 GCA_003153655.1 Phycisphaerales bacterium | reverse complement strand
AATCAAATCCGAAACCAGAATGACCGAATGAAGAGCCGGTTTCACTTTCCCTCCTTGATTCGCTGGAACATTTCTTGCCGGCCCATGGGTTCGAGGTCGTCGTAACATCCGGGGCTGGGTTNNCATGCGATAGGGGCGAATGTCGATTCGGCCGGCGATGATTTCGTCGGCGGCTTCGCCTATACGCTCTTCGACATGGCGGAGCAATGCGGCGAATTCGTCGGGTGCGGCGGCTTCGGAGGTGTTGGGGTGGCCGATGGCTCCGTCTTTTTTTATGTAGAGGTGAAGGACTTTTGAGGGGCCTTCGGTGAGGGTTTTATCTAATTTGTTGGCGAGGCTTAGGTCGAATAAGCCGCGCGGTTTGACCGTCAGGTGAAAGAGTGGGTCGTCGGTGGACAGCGAATTTTCGGGGTTTTGGCGGCGGATTCCTCGCAAGAGTTGGACGCAGAAGGCTGCTGATGGGGTGAGGTTTCCGTTGGGATTGAGATGGCGTCCGTTTTTTTCCAGGACCAGTAAGGATGTTAGGAGTTGCAGGGTCAGGCCGTGGAATGTGCTGGTTGGGTCGAGGCGATCGGCGCGGAGGCGGTAGTCGATTGTGCAGGCGGAGCCATCGGGAAGAGAGTCGATGCGATCGATCTTGCCGCGGAGATGGACTTGGTTTCCGGCGGGAGTATTGATCATTAGAGGCGGCAAGCGCGGATCGGTTGCGGGGTTGCCGGTTTGGGGGCCGAAGCGGAGGGATGGAAAGGCGGGGCGAAAATCGCCCTGATCGGCGGCGGCTTTCTGTGCGCTGGCGACCAGCGTCAGTGTTTTTTCGATATGGCTGAGCAGGTAACGGTTGCGGGCGGTGCTGAGCATCAGCTCGTCGCGGAGTTGGTGGCCAAGTTTTTCGGTTAGTTGTGAAATTTTTCGCTTAGACGCGTTGTCGTCGAGATTTTGCCAGGTTTGGTTGGATTCGATCAGGCTTCTGACCAGGTCGTTGAGGACTTCGTGATAGATGTGGGAGAGATCGGCTCCGGTGACGTCGCGCCGCTCGCGCGCGGAAAGGCGCAAGCCGTGACGGGCGAAGTGCTGGTAGGGGCACATGCGGAAGGATTCGAGTTGCCGGGCTGTGACATTTAAGGGTGACGAGAAAAGTGACGCGGCTCGGGTGGGATCGAGCGTTGCATCGTTCTTATAACTGAGGGCTTTCCAGGCGCGGGAACGCATGGTGTCGATGGCGTCATCGGCGGGGGCGTGGGTTGCGAGCCATTGGTAGATCGGGAGCCAGTCTGGGTCAGTCGCGCCGGAACGGACCCAGCGCATCAGGCTGCAGACGAGTTGGCGTGGAGTGGCGATCAACTCGCGCGGCAAATCATCTTCGCGCGGGACGGGGTTGATCGGGACATTCGGGATGTTGTCGATGATGCGCTGCCATAGGGATGATGGGGCGGTTGGGCGGCCGTTGTGATCGGTGGCGCTGCGGGTGACGAGCAGGCGATCACTGACGCGGGTCATTGCGAGATAGCCGAGGAAGTTTTCGTCGAGGAGTTGGCGGGCGGTGTCGGGGTCCAGGTCGATATTGCTTTTGCCGAGTACGCGGCGGTCGGAATCGGTGAAGACGGAATCTTCGCGGCCGGCGTGGGGGAATTGGCCTTCGCTTAGGCCTAGTAGTACGCACGCTTTTATTGCGGGGGTGCGGGTGCGATCGACAGTGCCGATGAGGACTTGGTCCACCGTTGGCGGCGTCAGGACGAGGTCGAAACCTTCGAGGGCGGAATCGAGGATGGTGGAGAAATTTTTGAGGGAGATGGGTTCGTCGCCGAAGAGATCGACGAGTTCGTCGAAGAGTTTGATGAGTTCGTCCCAGACGCGTTCGTGCTCGCCGCTTTCTTCGAGGTTGTGTTCGTCGGCGGCGCGTTGCATCCACTCGACGATTTGTTGGCGGCATTGGAAGGCTTCGAGCAGACGGAAGAGAGAGGCGGCGAGTTGGCGAACGGGGGTTTGGGGGGCGGCGTTGACGGCGCGGACGAAGGGGGCGATGTGGGTGACCAGTCGGCGGCGCAGGGCGTCGATGTTGCCGGGGTTTGGCGCATTGGTGGATTCGTCGGATTCTTCGGTATGGCGGCGACGGCCGGTCCAGGGACGGTCTGCGGTCCAGACGGCATGATGAATGCCGTGAAGGAGCACGTAATTTTCTAGAGCNNAGAGCGTCGGTTTCGGCATCGGAGAGACCTACGAGGCCGGTCTTGAGAAGGGCCATTATCGGCTCGTGCGACCAGTTGGTGATGGCGACGGCCAGGGTGGCACGGATGAGGCGGAGGAGCGGGTGATGCGAAGCGGTTCGGCGGCGATCGACGAAGAAGGGGATGTTGTGCTCGCGGAAGGAGGCTTGGATGAGGTCGTGGTAATCCGCATCAGTGCGCATGAGGACGGCGATGTCGCGATAGCGCAAGCCGGTGGTTGTGAGGCGGCGAATCCAGCGGGCGGCGGCGTCGACTTCGGCGCGGCGATCGGGGGCTTCGATGAGCTGGATTGGGGGTGGATTGGGGTTGTTTGTCGGTACTTTCGCGCTGTTGGGCGATGGAAGAAAAGCGTGTTCGAGTTGAATGAGTTGCGGAGCGTGGAAGCGTTGTGGCTCGTTGAGCAGGCNNTAGCGACTGTTTTTTCCTGCAGCGCGAAATAGAGGCGGCGATAGGTCTGCTGGCTGCGGTGAAAGAGGCTGTTGTCGGGTGACGCGTGGTGGGGATTGGTTATGCAGGGGTCCTGGGGATCAATCGTTAATGTTATTGAGAGTGATCGACAGACTTTGGCGAGGGATGCGATGGCGAGGCGTTCGGAGCCGGTGAAATCGTAGAAGGAATCGATGTAGACATCGCAATTGCGGAGGGAGTGGCAATGTTCGATGGCGGCGAGCGCGCCGGTGAGGCGGCGATTGGGGTCGAGGCGATCCTGGCCCAGAAATTGGGTGTATCGCGAATAGATCAGTGAGAGATCGTGGAGCTTGGCGCGGAGCGCGGGATTCAGACCTGCGGAGGTTTGGGATAATTGTTGCTCGATGGTTGGGGCTTCCTGGCCGCTGCGTTCCATTTCGGAAAAGGTGCCATCGAGTTCGGCGGCTACGCCGGGTTGATGGGCCACGGAGGAGAAGAACTGGAGATGGTCCTGGAGTTGGCGGAGGAGATGGCCGAGGATCATGCGGCGACCGCGATCGGTGATTTCGGGGAGGGCGGTTCCGCCATGCTCGGCGAGGATTTCGGTGGCGAGGTCTTGGAAGTCGAGGATTCTGGCACGGAAATATCCGCCGAGGCCGCCGGCACAGGCGAGTTGGCGTTCGGCGAGGAAAGTGGCCTGGCGTGGGACGATCCAATAGATGGGGGGGCCGAGGGGCTCGCTTTGAATCGCTTTGACGATTCTGTTGAAGCACCATTGGGTTTTGCCGGTGCCGGCCCGGCCGAGGATGAATTGAACCGCCATGGTAGGGACCACCTTGCTAGGGCAAACAATAGCCTAACATTGGATTGAAGTCGAATGTTTTTGGTTTCTCTAGGGGAAGGCGGCGATGAGGATCAAGAGTGACATGACGATGCCTATCGCCAGCTTCAGAATCATTCCTTGAAATCGGCCTTTGGCGGCGCCCCAGCCCACGCGGATGGAGTGGACGGCGTTTTGGTCGCCGAACATTTCGAGGATGGATGCTCCGACAAAGCTGCCAACGCAGACGCCGACGATGCTGAGGACAATGGGTAGGAAGAAGCTGCCGATGATTCCGCCGAGAATTCCGCCGACGATTCCGCNNTTGAATCCGAGGTGGATGCCGTGGGTTAATAGGGCATAAACGCCGGCGGCGGCGGTGATGAGCCAGAGACCGGGGAGGGTGAGAAGGACGAGGAACAGTCCGGCGACCGTGAGTAGGAGCAGGAGGATGTAGTAGAGCCAGATCAAAAGTTTTGTGATTCCAAGAAGTAGGTTTTGGGCATTGGATTTAGATCACGATTATTTTTGAGAGTCGCCAAATGATCCAGGCGATGGCTGCCAGGATGGCCAGGGCCAGGATTCGTTCCATGAATCGCAGGAATTTTCGCCGGCCTAGTTTGCGGGAGACTATGCCGACGTCGCCGACGATTAAATCGTCGGGCGGAGTGAGGGAGGCGTAGACCTGCAGGAGTGCGGCGGCACGGGTTTCGAAGGTGTCGACGGCGATCGCGGCGAGGGCGCTATTCGCGGCGGCGAGGTGAGTGGCGGCGGCGGCGGTGGAACAGTCCATTCCGACAGCGGCGCGGCGCGGATCCAGTTTTTCGCCGCGGAAGAGGACGAATGCCTCGCGCTGTTGGGGCGGGAGCTGACGAAACGCGCGAAGGAAGGCGAGATATTCTGGGGATGGCCGAATCAGGGATCGCAAGAGAGAGTCCTGACGCACTGCGTGCGGAGGCGGGGCGAGATCGCGGCTCTTGATGATTGTGTGGTGGAGAAACCAGTTGCCGGCCTGCGCTTCGTTGCGCCAATTTGGGAGCGCGCGGAGGCTTTGGTTCATGACGAGTTTTACGGCCGACCTGGCGGCATTATCGTCGCCGCAGAGGGCGTAAGCGACGCGGCAAACGCGGGGATAATGGGCACGCAAAACGATTTCAACGGCGGGCCGCTTGAGCTTGCGCGCCTGCGGGAGCTCGTCTTGAATCGAATTGGAAGCAATGTCGCTCGTAGATCACAGTGTGCGCGCGGAGGAGAGGAAATGAAAGGCCGACGGAGCGATTGGGATGCGGAGGCGGATGGATATCTCATTTCGGTTCGTGCCGCAGACTTGCCGCCTGATAGAGATCGCTGAATTCCTCCGGGGTCATTTGCATGAAGGCTTCTGCATATCCGCGGCCGTGGAGGTGTTGTAATGAGCGATATCGATTCAGTCCGAGCGATGCGGCGGTATAGTCGTCGGCGCTGGTTTGGCTTACGAAGACGTTGATGGCTTTCTGCTTTGCATCGACGGTGGAGGTGATGTCCACGCAGCAGTTGGCCAGAGTGGGGCTCCAGACTTCGTAGCCGCGGATGATCAGATTTTGGAAGATTGGCGTAGGTAGTTTCGGCAGCACCGCGCTGAGCAGCCGATTGGTTGACCAGTGGTCCGGGTGGAGGTCGGTCAATGCCGGGAGGTAGATGTATTTTGGGGTTTTTTCGGTGAAGAGCTGGGTTAACCGAGCGACTAGATCAGGGGTTTCGACGAGGTTTCCATCGGGGGCGTCGAAGAACCGCGGGGGTGATGTGCCGATGATTTCGGCAGCGCGACGGCTTTCGTCTTTTCTTCGATCGACGAGGGAGCCGTCGCCGTTGTATCCGCCCCAGCGTCCGTCGGTGAGGATTGCCACAGTGACGGGAGCGCCGGCGAGTATGTGGTGGCGAATGGCGCCGCCGGGGCCGATCACTTCATCGTCTGGGTGGGGGGCGAGGACGAGTACGGGTTGAGCGTCGAAATTAGTTATCAACTCTGGCGTCTTGTCTTCCCACGGCCCGACGAGCCACATGCGGAGGGAGCTGTGAGCATCGCGCGGGATCAGACGGCGAGTCACGGATCGGCGGAGTTTGTTGAACTTGTTCAGCACCGGCAATTCAATGTAGGTGATGTGCGGCTAAAGCTGGGTGTGAATTTTCGGCAACCATGCGGGCTTCGTTCAGTTGGTTGCCATTATGCATACTGTCGCGGGTTTTACCTTCGTAACGGTGTCTTCGGTTGACAGCTGCACGCCGCCGTCGGCTCCGGGCTTGACGTCAACGTGATTGCGTTTGAGGAAATCACGAATGTGGCCCGCGCTGATTCCGATGCCATAGCTGTCGAAATCACCAGTTGTGAGACTCTTCATGNNGGCCGCCGCTGTTGCCGGGGTTTACTTTGGCGTCGGTGAGGACGTCCGCGCCGTTGCCCTGATCCTGAGCGCTGGAGGAGACGATGCCGCGGGTGATTTTCAGGTCTGCGCCGAGCTGGTCGATCATTGGGAATCCCATAACGAGACATTCAGCGCCTTCGTTGGGAGAATCTGTTGGGGAGAGATGCATGAAGGGGACTTTCTGTTTCACTTTTGCGCGAATGAGGGCAAGGTCGTATGCGTCATCGATGGCCACCACCTCGGCCGAGACGGATTCGCCGCCGGGCATTACGACGAGAAGATTTTTGCTGTCCTTTGCGACATGGCGGTTGGTGAGGATCAGGCCGTCGTCGGCGATGAAAAATCCGGTGCCGCTCCAGGCGAGGGAGCCGGGGTGCTCGCCGGGATTTGGGACGTTGTGCTTGTGGGAAACGGGCGGGGGGAGGAGCCAGAAGTGATAATCCGATGTTGGGCCTGAGATGTCATATTTTGATTGCAGGAGGCTGGCTGCTTCGAGGGTGGCCTTCATACGCGGGAGCGTTCGGAAATCGGATGGAGCGAGGGCGAGGGCGGTGACGAGGTTTTGAACGACGTCTTTGCTATCCTCGATCTTGACGGCGCTGGCAAATTCGTCGATGGCGACTTCGAAGCGGCGGCGGAAGAAATTGGCGACCGCGAGGTTATTTTCGGCATCCGCCGATTGGGGTCGCAGCCGTATCGACGTTGTGAAATACTGCGACGCTCCCTCGTAGTCCCGCTCTTGCATGGTTACATAGCCGAGGCAGTAATTTGTGAGAAAACTATTGGGATAAATTTTGACGCTCTGCTTTAGCTTATCAATGGCCTGGAGGGTTTCGTCTTTTTCGAGCATATCGACGGCCTGGCGGGTGAGGTCTTCGGCCTGTGAGAGGATATGTTTGCGATCCTCGCCGCCGACCCATTGGCCGTTGATTTTTTCAGCGCCCTCGGCGGCGAGCTTTTTCCAGCGGTCGAATTCCTGCCTGGCGGTGGTGATGTCGGAGCTGTCGGGATATTTGTCTACGAACTGTTGCCAGATGGAGACTGCCGCCAGCGAGGATTCGGCTTCCGTTGCGCGGTTGCGGGCGATGCTAAAAGCCTGTGAGGCGTCATCGGTGACCGCGCCGGGTGAATCAGGGTTTGCCGAGGAGTCGGAATCGGCTTCAACGCTTTGAACGTCTTCCGCGGCGACGGTCTTGGTGGTTCCATCAGAAGATTTGACCCAATATCCATCGGAGGTTTTGATGACCGTTCCTTCGAGGACGGTTCCGTCTTTAAGTGTGATCTTAGCCGCGAGGGCGGCCGAGACGGTCAGGAAGACCGAGAAGACGAAGAAAACGGCGATCGCTTTTAATCGCATAAACCGTCCCCAGCCAAAAACGGAAAGCCGCATATGCTCCATCGGCATTATGCCCCGTGACCCGTTGAATTGCACGCCAATTGTCGCTTGGCTTCGGCATCGGAAAGCCGCGGGCCTGAAAGAACATAATAGGCCGACCGGAGCCGCTGGCCCAGGGTGTGCTGGATATGTTCGGCGAGCAAATGATTGAGGGGGTCCGTCTGATGCCGGGTTAGTTGGGGCAGACGGCGGGGGCTTCCTTGTGGGATAGGGGACTGGATCATTTGCAGGAGTCGCAGGAGACGGATATCCAAACCGAGCCGATCCGGAAATCCGGCTTGGCAATTCCGGCAGATGACGCCGCCGCGCGATGGAGCGAAGAATATCCCGTTTCGATCGATGGCCGGCTCGGCGCAGTTGATGCAGGTGGTCAATTCAGGCATGAAGCCGGCCTCGCGCAAAAGATCCAACTCGAAGGCTAGGAATGATTGCTCGAGCCGGGGGGTGGCCAAATCTTCCAGTACCTTTTCCAATTGATCGAAGACTTCCGGGTGGGAATCATGTTCTTGGAATAAAAGAGAGACCAGTTCAGCCGCATACAGGCCGAGGTAAAGCGTCCGGAGACTTTGACGGAGATTCAGATGTCCATCTTCCAGTTTCCAGTCTGTCAGTAATGCAAGGTCGCGCGATGTGTCGTCGGAGAAGACGCCCTGGCCGACATCGAGTAGATCGATTCCTCCATCGAAGCGGCTGGCTCCGGCTTTGGTTCGGCGATGGGCGCCCTTGGCCATGACGCGAATGATGCCGTGATCGTGCGACATGAGCATGAGGATTTGCGAGGTCTCGCTGTAGTCGAGCTTGCGAAGGCAGATGCAGCGATCGGACACCAGGGGCATGGTGGAATTATAGCCAATGGCGATTGCGGATTGCCAAATGCCGGGTGTTCGGCATTTCGCCGCCCATTTGCATCTTCAATCCGGATGATAGAATTGCGGCGAACGGCGGTTGCTGTTGGGGAACTTTTGGCGGAGCGAAACACCGGACCAGGGAACGCTCATGAAATCCTATCGGGCTAACGGGCGGAAGTTTTCGGCGAATTATTCAACTTGGCGGCGATGGGGCGGCGCGAAACCCGCGATCATTATCGGGCTGATTGTTTTTCTTGCCGTGGCGGTGCCGCTGGGTGTTTATATCGTGGCGAATATCGCGTTTCCCAACGGAACGACTGGGGCGGATTTAAGTGCTCCGAATACGGGCGTAGCTATCCCTGCGCCGAAGGTTGCGGCGAACAACGGCGTGGCCGCGAACAACGGTGCGACGGTGAACGGCAGGCGGGCGGCAAATAGAACGCCGCCTGAGAAAATGATGGATCTGCTGGTGGTTGATCATGAAACCAAGCAGCCTATCTCGGGCGTTCGGGTGCAGAGTTACGGACAGTATCAATTTAGCGGGAGTACGGGCGCCGATGGACGCGCTCGCGTTCCAGTTCCGGTGGGGCAAGTCATCAATCAATTTATGATGCGCATCAGCGGGAAGGGTTATATTCCGCAGCGGCTGGAATGGGCGTCGTTTCGAACGGAACTTGAAGGAGAAGTTCCGACGAGCTTTGTCGTGGAGATGGGGAATTCCACAAAGGTTTCCGGAAAGATCGTTGACGATAGCGGCCAGCCGGTGGCAGGGGCGCATGTATATTTGGAGTTCAACAAGAAATTCCCCAGTTCGCATGAGGAAGTTGATCTGAGCCCTTACGATCAAAATCGGCAGATCAGAAGCGGACAGGATGGAAGCTGGGTGTTCAACGGCGCGCCGCTGGACTGCGATGAAATCGGGTTGACCGCCTGGGACTACAAGTATGTCACGGGTGACTATTGGTCGCCGCAGCCATTTTCGCTGGTGTCGAAGCTGTACGACGGTACGGCTGTTTTTACGTTGCATCGCGGGATTACGGTGGATGGGGTTGTGCTTGATCCGCAAGGCGCGCCGGTGAGCGGAGCGTTGGTGGCGCTGGGGCAACAGCGTGGCACTTCAAATGCGATTCCGGCGGAGAATACGGATGGCTCGGGGCACTTCGTCTATCAGTTCGATCCGGGACAGCAGGTTATTTTGACGATTCAGGCCAGGGGATTTGCTCCGGAAATGCGGCAGTTCACGATGGGGCAGCAAAAGCAAAGCCTGAGCATTCAACTTTCCAAGCCCCACCATATCAGCGGGAAGGTCGTTGATGCGAATGGAAAGCCAGTCCGCAATGCGTCGGTGTATTTCAATACCTGGCGCGGGTTTCGCACGATTGAGGCTAATTTCCAGACGGACGGGAGCGGGAATTTCCATTGGAATGACGCGCCGGCCGATCCGGTGACCGTCCGCATTAATGCCCGCGGCCTGCGGGGCGTGGACGATCAGACGCTGAATCCCGATGTGGAGAATGTAGTAAAACTTCGTTCGGTTTCGCACGTCCGTGGAACCGTGACGGATATTCAAACGGGCAAGCCGATCGATAACTATCACCTTGTGTTTGGAATTTTATGGAATGGGCAGCAAACGGTGGTGTGGCAGCGGGGCTGGAATCCGGGCATCGAGATGTCGGCCGGGGGGAAATTCGAATTCACGGATAGTTTCAGTTATCCGGGCGTGGCGGTGCGGATTGAAAAGCCGGGGTATATGCCGGCTGACTCGCGGATTGTGAAATCGGATGAAGGGGATGTGACGCTTGAATTGAAGATGAAGCCGGCGAAGGACATCGTCTTGACGATCCATACGCCGGATGGGAAACCGGTGGAAGGCGCGACGGCGGTGATGGCGACGCCGGGGCAGCAGGTGAATATTCTGAATGGACGAAAGGTGCAGTTTTCGGCTTTGCCGCAGGAGACCAGCGGAGCGGATGGGCGCATTGATTTCACGCCTCAGTNNCGCGATTTTTGGTGATGCCGGGTCCGCGGAGGTGGAGAGCAGCGCGATCGAAAAGTCGGCGGATGTTACGCTGACGCCCTGGGGCCAAATTCAGGGGCGGGTGATGGTTGGATCGAAGCCTGGCGCGCAGCAGGACCTGGATGTGATGATGCAGTCTCAGAACATGCAGTACGATCCGACGTCGCCGCGCATTTTTTATCAAGTCAACACCAAGACAGATGATGATGGGCGATTTCTTGTCGATCGCGTTTCGCCCGGTTCGTGGAGCATATCGCGAAGGATCAACTCCGGTCCGAATTCGTGGACGAGCTATACGCTCTCAACCGTCGAGGTTTCGGCTGGGAAGACGGTTGCCGTTAACGTTGGCGGAATGGGGCGGCCCGTGTCGGGAAAAGTGATTATTCCGCCGGAACTCGCGAGCCGGACGGACTGGAGCTTTGGGTTCTCCCAGATGTACACGCCGATGAACAATGAGGCGCTTTCATCGGTGCCGATCCCGGATGAAATTCGCAAGGCGTCTCAGCAAAGGCAACAGGAGTGGTATCAGAATTGGGTCAAGACTGATGCCGGCAAGACATGGATGGCCGCTATGCAGAAAGTGAATGCTGGGCGCCGGAGTTATTCGTTTAACGTTGCCGCGGATGGGACGTTCCACGTTGAGGATGTTCTTGCGGGAACTTATGAGATTTCGGTGCGTCTGCAATCGAATAACGCACAGAATGGGGTGGGCGAAGCGGTTGGTTTGGGATCGTCGCGATTGGTGGTGCCGGAGATGCCCGGCGGGCGCAGCGACGAGCCGCTGCAAATGGATCCAATAGCCATTATGAAATTAGGCAAATACCACGCGGGCGATGTGGTGTATGACCTGCCTATGAAATCGTTCGATGGGAAGAATTTGAAGCTGTCAGATTTTCGCGGCAAGTATGTCTTACTTGCCTTTCGCCGGGGGCCAACCGATTCCGGGGCTCTTGCGCTGAACCCGGTCTATCTCAAGTACGGCCACGACAATCGTCTGGCGATGCTCACGGCTGGGATGAGCACCGGATTGGGACGGGCTTCCAAACGGCCTGATATTGCGTGGCAACAGGCTGAGATGATTCCGGACGCGGCGACCTATTCGATCATTGGCGCGGATTTTTCGGTTGAGAATAATTCGCCGGGCGCGTGGCTTATCGATCCGGATGGGAAGGTCGTTGCGGGAGATTTACATGACAAGGCAGTTTTGTCGGCGGTGACGGCCGCGCTTGGGCCGGCGGTTGCCGAGCCAACTACGACGCCGTGAAAAAGAATTTGCGATCAAAATGCAGGGCGTGAGTTGACGCCTATGGAATCATGACGATTTTGCCGAATTGATCGCCGTCGATGACTTCTTTGTGAGCCTTTGCGGCTTCGGCGAGGGGGAGTTCGAGTCCGATGACGGGGCGGAAGGTTCCGGCTTCGAGTGCGGCGGTGAGTGAGTTGTACATGGCGCGATGTTCGGAGGCGGTGGCTCCGTAGAGCATGAGGCCCAAAACGTCGGATTCTTTGCTCATCAGGTTTCTGGGTTCGACTTCGATTTTTCCGTGACTGCCAATGACGACGATCCTTCCGCCTTTGTTAATGGCGGTGAGATCGGAGGCGAGATTTTTCCCGGCGGCCAACTCGAGGATCAGATCGAGGCCTTTGCCATCGGTGAGCGTTTTGATTTCTTCCGGCCGCTCGGTGATCTGATGCGTGGCGGCGTGATTGGCGCCCTGCTCCAGAATAAATTTTCTGCCTTTGTCGCTGCTGGAAGTTCCGATGACGGTCATTTTCGCGGCGCGGGCCAATTGAACGGCGGAGACGCCCACGCCGCCGGTGGCTCCGTGGATCAGGACGATTTCACCCGGCTTGCCGCGGCCGCGCTGGAATAGTCCGCGATAGGCGGTTCCTCCGGCGACTCCGACGCATGCGCCCTGATAGAAGGTGACACGTGCGGGAAGCGGATGGACGCGGCCGGCATCGCAGAGGGTGAGTTCGGCATAGGAGCCGGTGATGGTCTGATCCGTGTAAACGCGATCGCCGGGCTTAAAAGTTTTGACGCCGTCACCGACGGCTTCAATGGTGCCGGCGGCGTCGTTTCCGGGTGTGAACGGAAATTTCTGCGGGCCGTAGTTTCCGGATCGAATATAGGTTTCAATGGGATTTACGCCGACGGCTTTGACACGCACGAGCACCTGACCGGGGCCGACGGATGGATTGGGGGTTTCTTCCCATTTCAAAACGCTGGGGTCTCCGAACGAGTGAACACGAATTGCTTTCATGAGTTCTCCGAAACGAGCGGGCTTTAATTTAGCATGAATTTGGAGAGATGATAATAGGAATTGCCCCGCAAGCGGACTTCGCCTATTCTTGAGAATTCGGGTTGATCACGAGCACGTAGCTCAGTTGGTAGAGCAACGGACTTTTAATCCGTAGGTCCTGGGTTCGAGTCCCAGCGTGCTCAGTTGAAATTCAAGGGGATGTCCGGATGGCTCGGAGATTCCGGGCCTTTTTTTAATGGTCGTGCGACGACTTCAGCGGGTTTTGAACGGGCCGCTTTCGTCATTGTGAAAGAGGGGGGAGCCTCCGGATATTCGCGAGGCGATGAGCCGGCCGTTTTTTTCGTTTTGCTCGAGCTCTTCCTTTTTGTCCTCGGTCAGCAACATGCGGTGAAGGTAGCTCTCAACGTTATCGGGGGTTCCCTGGCCTGGATTATCGGTAACGACGCTGCCCTCAGGTGTCACGATTACGTGATTGGCATCGAGTGGTGTTTGTACACGGGCCGAGGTGATTGGCAGCGGTCCGACCTCGTCGCTTTCGATTTTCCAGGCAATTATGGGGTCTCGCCTGGATTCGACGCCGCCCGCGATTGACAGGACGTACCAGTCCGGCTGTGCGGGAACATACTGTGACATGACGGCTCTTTTCGGCTATCGGCGGGCACTGAACCCTTCCGTTGTGGAAGAGATGCCCCCAACCCCCTCCTATCGTCATTTCATGACATGAGGATCATTTGGAGTCGGCGAGAAATTGGGCGATCAGCCAATGGTTTGATCGTTGCGCTGCTCGCTCTATGTTCCCGCCTTGTCGATTTACGATCACAGAATTGCCCGCCGCCGGCGGAGGAGCAGGGTTGCGCCCAGTAGGGTGACGACGCCTAGCGATGCCGGCTCGGGCACATCCGCGAAGAGGCCATTTGCGGCTGCGAACGCGTCGATTGCGGCGAGGTCGGCGGCGGGTAACTGCACGGTCGCCCCGTTGGCCTGCTTGCCGAGATTGCCGACCAGCGCGGTGAAGTCGTCGCCGCTGACGACGCCGTCGTAATTGAAATCACCCTCGTCCCAGGCCGTTACCGACTTGCCCAGATTACCGGCCAGGATGGTGAAGTCATCGCCGTTGACTACGCCGTCGAGATTCGCATCGCCGAGCAGCGTATATTTGACTTCAATCTGGCCGGAAGAAAGTCCTGCGACCACATCGTCGGCGCCATCGGCGTAGCCCACGCCATAATTACTATTGGCCGGTAGAGCTGCGGTGGAACTATTGATGCCGCCAACTCCGTTCCACGCTCCACCATTACGACCGTTGATGAGGTAGCTGCGGATCGTTGCGTCAGCGATGGATTGTGTCCCCGTGGTGTAGTCAATAATGAGCTGGTTGTTGGTTAGGTCCAACACACTATTACTGTCGATGCTTAGTCCGCCGATTTGACTGCTTGCGGCATTGGGGGTGAATTGAACCTTGGCGCCGTCGTTGATTGCAAGGGCAACGTGATTGCCGGCTGTCGCTCCGGTCCCGGAGAAGGGATCGATACTGCCGCCGATCTGTACGGTGCCACTGGATACCTCGAAGCTTGCGCCGGTGTAAACGTTGACCGCGCCGCCGGTCCTCGCCCAGTCAATCGTGCCAGGACCGATCTTCTGAAGGTTGTATCCATACCAGTTGGTGGTTGCAGTTCCGGTGAGGGCGGCATTGACCACGTTCAGGTCGGCTGAGCCGATGGCCGCTTCGCCATCGACCTGCTGGACGGCAACCAGACTGATTTGCTCGGTCACGCCGGTTACGGGAGTCGGCGCAACCGCCGCCAGAGATTCCGTCTGGTTCGCATAGGTCTGACCGTTGTATTCATCGACCAGCACAGCATCATTAAAATCGACGGTGCCGTCGCGGTTTACGTCGCTCTTGTTGAACGCATTCGCGCCTGTTGGATCATAAGTGAACTGCTCCAATCCAGTGATCGGGTCCTGCGTGCCCAAATCGGTCGCTCCGACGGGAACGGTTGACCCGCTCAGAACTGCCGCACCGGTCTTTTTGAGATACGCGGCGGCGGCCGTGAAGCTGGTGGTGTTCAGATAATTCTGGATGTAGTCCAGCGCCGCATTTTTTCGCAGGACGGCGTCGGGGTTTCTCACTGCGTCGNNATGCCGAGCAGGTAAAGGTCCTGCCCGTCGAATTTGCCGTCGCCGTTGTAATCGCCAAGGACAATCAGGTCGCCCTTGGTGTCGGTGCCGGTGGTAACCCATCCCGGCGTTCCACTGGAATTGTCAAGCGAGGGGATGACGGTGCTGTTGGTCACTCCGCCATCGGCGGTGAATATGCTGTTCTTGCCGCCGTTTTGAACGACATCGACCTGGGCCAGAGAGAGGGCGGCATTGACCGACTGCTCGACCGCGGAGAAATCCCGCACGCCGTTCTGGTTGAAGTTTCCGAAGAGATAGTTTCCGGCCGCGGCGATCGTGCCATTGGCGACCGCTTGACCGGTGGCATCCTTGGCCGTGATGGCGATGTTGCCGTTGATCGCGGGCGTACCGGTATTGCCGGCGCCGTAGAAAGCGCCGCTACCGATCGTTTCATTGTTGGACGCGAACGAGCCGGGATTTATCGAGCTATCCGTCGTGAACAGAAATCCGTAGTTGGAATTAGCGTCACTCTGTTCGGCTAGCGCCGCGGAGCTCAGGGTAACGGGCGTGATTGTTCCGCCATCGGTTGTACGCGTCCAGTTTAATAACCCGACGGGCAGGAAACCGGTTGTGAGAAGACCGTCGGCCGGGTTATTTACGCTGGCGGATGTCAGGCCCGCATCGGCGGTGCCCACGCTATTAACGATATTGCTGATGAAGGCGGCGACGTCGCCGGTTGTGTCACCCTTAATCCCCGAAACAGGAATAGAAGGGGTGCCATCGGTCTCCGCTGTTGTGGGATCATAGCTGGGAACAGCCGCCCACGCTGTTTGCTGCTGTGCCGCAGTGGTGTTGGATTGATTGCTGCCGGCTCCGTAGAGGACTGCCAACTCAGCGTTCAATGCCGTCGCATTGGGAGTTTTGACTGTGTTGTAGTGTGAGATCAATACAGCCTGGTAGCGCGTACTGGGGTCGCTGCTGACGATGGTGTTGAAATTCGCCTCGATGAATTTACTGTCATCGGTTGCGCCGCCAGCTGTTGTAGGATCGGTCAGGTCGTTGAAATCTACATTCAGCGCGCGGACAGGTGCGTTGCCAACCGCGGCAGTGGCTTCCGGAACGGACAAAGCTCCAACGGCCATGCGGCTTTGGGCGATTGTCTTCTCCGCCTCCGAGCCGCTGGTCTTTCCATCAAATCGCAACGAGCTGCCGATCGAATGCTGGGCATTGGCGGCCGCGGTGGAAGTGCTGTTGCCATCATCATTGCTTCCAACCGCCCAGGACGGATCGACGCCCGTGTTCAGGGCGAAAACGGCTCGCTGTCCTGTGTCGACGGTACGTGCGACCACGTTGAAAAGCGCCCCATTCTGAAGCCGACCCGTTGTTTGCAGCCACTGGGCGTCTCCCTTGTTAATTCGCTCAAGCCCTGTGCCGGGATTGGCTGAGTAGGTGACGGCTGTCGCTGCGACTGCGGTGCTCGTGATGTTGTTTGCGCCTGCGGTGTTCCACGGACCGGCCGCATAGTTCGCATCGGTTTGCGGATTCTCAATGCTGGTCGACTCATTGGCGATCGACGAAGACTGAAATGTCTGACGGGTTCCGCCTACTCCCAGGCCGGTCAGCGTGACTGCCGATTTCAGGGCGGGATTCCCCTGACCATATCCCGGCGAGCCGGCGCTGGCGTTCGGGCTTGGGGTTCCTGCGACCGAAAAGGCTTCAGTTGGGAATTCGCCGACCGAGAATTGGATGCGATTTTGTCCGCCGAGCAGATTTGCTCCTGTCGCCTGGTTGTAAACCGTGGTGCTGTAGGTATTGGCAAGATCATCGCTGGCGGAATTGTCCAGAGAGAAGCCGTTGATCGTGCCGGCGGCAGTGAACTTGTTGGTGTTGATCCATGTCGGATTGGAACTGGAAGGCGTTCGCTGGGCCTCGACGGAGATCGGACCGGTGGTCTGGTTATAGCCCACTTCGTCGTTGATCAGATCATAAAATCCGTCAATCGACCCTTGCTCGTGCCATTCCAGACGGATGGCTGACGCAGATTGAATATTGCTGGTGGATGGGCTGGAGGGCGTCCCCGGATTGGTATCGGGGGTCGTGAAATTGGGGCTGGCAAGCTGAACGAACGTCGAAGCGTCGTTGGGAGCGACGTATTCCACAGGCGCGCCATTCGTTCCATCGTGCAGGACAATGCTGGTCCCCGGCGCCAACTCGGTGATGCCCGGAGAGGTATCAAAAGTTCTTAGCGCGGTCTGTCCACTGAAGGAAATGGTAACCGCGGGGTTATTGACGCCGCCGTTCGTGCCCTGTTGAACGGGGCCACTGGTGTTTGTTGAAGTACCGGCCATTGCGCTGAGATCGATAACGACGGTTGCAGCGGCGGCCACGAGCGCGAACGCGCTCTTTTTGCGTAACGTATACATGGAATTTCCTCTCCCCATTTTTTCAAAATGGGTCCTGATGAATTAAATGCTTTATAAAAAACGATTCCGATTCAGCTGCGCGGACAAGGGCAACAGCTACAGTAACAGGCGTGGTTCATGGCAAGATTCCTTTCAATTCCGAGTAATGAATTCGATCATTGCGCGAGGCTATAGAATTTGTCGCCCCATTCGCTCTTGGGATAAATCGTGTCCACAATGCTCTTGATATCCACATGACCATCGACGTACAGAAAATTAGACCGGCGTAAATCCCACCCGCCGCGCGAATCGCCTGCCACATGGCCGTAGCTCTTGGGATATCCGTGATTGCGGCCCACATAATCCAGGTTGGATTGGACAGTCGCACCCGGCTGCAAGGTCTGTTCCGGATTCGGCGTCAGATTGGCGGGCGAGGCCGGCTGCAGGAGGCCAATTTGGCTTTGAAGTAATGCATAGAACTTGTCGGGAGGTTGGCTCACTCCGACGCTCGTGTAGCCGTTCACCGGCCGACGGCTGTTGCTGACGATCGAGACGCCGTCTATCTGCGACGTCGTCGTCGCAGCGTTCTGGAATCCCCACAGTTCTGTCGCCAGGATTGTCGCGGCGCTTTGCTTCACCTCACCCGCATGGACGAAGTGGTAGGGGCTATTGAGAACATTCATTTCATGTGCGGTAAATCTTGACCGAGGGCAGAGCGCCTCATTGACCGTATATGCCAACCGGGGAGCTTGCAGATCCACGATTCCAGGAAGTNNNNATTGATCAGCGATGGGCATTGAAACTGTTCCCAGCCGGAAGTGCTCATGAATGCCGCAAGCTGAGGCGCGCTGAAGCTTGGCGTGAGATTGTTCGTCAGGTAATCCGATGCCGCCATCCATTGATTGCCCTTAATGAGCGCCGACCAGTGCGTATAACCATAGACTGGCGTCTGGGGATTCTGCACTGTGTGATTGGAATCGATTGTCAGGCCGGTATAGAAATTGGACGGCGGGAAAACACCCTGGTTCTCGTCCAGATATTCCTGAAATGCCTGGCCGATACTCCGCAGATTGGAAGCGCACTTGGTGGCGTTGGCGCTGTCCCGGGCTTTGCTCAATGCGGGGAGCAAAATGCCAATTAATAGCGCAATAATTCCAATAACAACCAACAATTCAACCAGGGTGAATCCACGTTTTGTTTGATGCTTGATCATCGATCTCTTCCCAAAGAGCCCCAACCGGGGCGCCAATTCCTAGAAGACAACGTCGCTGCCCCCTCCGAATAACTATCGGCAGGGAACTATGTCTTTCCTATATTTTTTATAGATTATATGGCAATCGGCCAGTTGTCAACGAATGTTTTTCAGTAAAAACTAATCGATTGAGCATAAGTATAATTTAGATATTGTCTTACGAATACCATTAAATACCTATAATTTATAGGTGTTCGCATGTTGAGGATCTGGATTTCTAGGAATTCCCTGGGCCGAGGTAGGAAAAGAACGCGGAGAGCGAGCCTGATATCTCAACCAATCCTTTGAAATTGTGGAAGGGTTGGTTTTCGCCCGCGTTCACCAGTTTGAGCAAACGGATGTCACGTCATTATCAAAAATGAGTTCAACGACGATAAATATCTCTCTCCAGAAAATGCCCATTGCAGTAAGACGGTTAATGATGGCATTCTTCATCGCAATTATTTGTTCGCCGCCCGCAAAGTGCGGTGCTGCTCTCTTGAGAGTGGTTTACGCCGAAGTGCCGATAACCTCCTCTGTTACCGATGACGCCGAAAGTTGTATTTGATGAGCAGTTCGCTAACTTGATGGTTGGGTAGGGCGGTGCATCGGTACCGCTGTCGATAAATTGGACTCGTAACCCCTTTGTTAAGGGACGGAGTGAATATGAGGCTTTGGAATGGATTCGCCGGCCTATTGATGGTGGTCCTTGCCATTGGAGGGACCGCGCTGGCGGACGACGCTAATTCGAATTCAGACTCAAATTCGAATTCAACAGGTAGCACCGATCAGAATCCGAGTTCGGATCAACTTGAAAATCCGGCGCCCGAAGCTGCACCGGCAGTAGCGCCCGCGCCCGTGACCTACGGCGCGTTCATGCAGGGATTGGAAATGATCGGCATTGGAAAGCCGATGGAAGACCTCGGCTTTAATATCCATGGCTACGTCGATGGCGGATATCTTTACGATTTCACAGTGCCCAAGGATATCACACCGGCCAAGACCGCGCCTGGCGATGACATTTTGTTTGCCGGGCCATACAAAAATTCCCTTAGCTTGGATCAGGTGGACCTCACTATCGAACGGGACATGGTAAATCTCAGCAAAGGAAGCTGGGATGCTGGTTTTAAGATTGAAGGGATTTATGGCCGGGATGCCTTCTTCACGCATTCCAACGGCATTTTGGATAACAGCAATAAGAATGGCGGACTGACTGGACCGGACGATCAGCTCGATCTGCTGCAGGCTTATGTCGCGCTCGGAATTCCCGTGGGAACGGGGCTGAGCGTCGAGGCGGGAAAGTTCGTCAGCCTGTTGGGTTTTGAATCGGTCGATCCCACGCAGAACAGCTTCTACACACACAGCTACGAATTTTCATACGGCAAGCCATACACGCAAACCGGCGTGCTGATGAAATATACATTCAGCGACCCCAGCACGGATAACGTGCTGACAGTGACGGGCAGCGTCACCCGTGGATGGAATCAATCGATCTATGACAACAATGGCGATCCTGACGCGGTGTTCCAGATACATGATGTCTCGGGCAGCCTTGACTGGACGCTTAATATGCTGGTCGGCCCTGAAGGCGTGCTGCCGTATGGTCCGTCGGATGATTCCCACCTTTGGGTTGTTCCCGAAGGGATTGTGAACTGGAAGGTTTCGGATCAGTTTACAATCTCGGGCGATTTGCTTTACGGCGATGCCACCCAATTGACACAATGGTTCAGCGGGGCGTTTTACCTCAAATACCAGATTGACCCGCATGTGGCGATCAATTCGCGGTTTGAGTATTACCACGACGGCAAGGGCGTCACGACCGGGGTGGGTGGGAATGACATTAACTACACTGAAGCGACGGTTGGCGTGGCGGTTACGCCGCTACCGAACAACCCGATCTTTCAGTCTCTAACTATCCGTCCGGAAGTGCGATACGACTATGCGGATGAGGCCGTTTTCGACTTCGCGAACTTCGGCCAATTGACCGCTTCCATGGACATTTACTGGAAATTCTAGGGTATTTTTGAGTTTAGCATCGTCCTTGTGATGGCCGGAAGATTTATTGGCGACACCAGTTCGCGGCGGATATAATCACCGCCGCTTAAAACTGCTTTCGCGGCGAGAGGAACGGTGTGTGCTGGGGATCGGTATGTGCTCCAGTAGCGAGATGGGGCAATTTCTCCGGTAGCCTCCCCTTTTACCCATACTTTTAGATGTTCTCTTGATGTACTTCCAACAGAGTTTTACGGAACGAAGGTGTGCGATGTTGAGGAAACGTGCTATGCGGAAGTTGTCCAACCGGTCTTCACGATTCCATCAGGTGGCGAGTTTGATTGAGTTCGAGATGCTGGAACGCCGGCTTATGCTTTCGGTTTCGCCGGCTCTTCAGAATAACCCAGTCCCTCCGCCGCCGATGCCACGTCAGCCCACTCCCTTGCAGGGTGTCGTAGGTACACCGCTGAGCCTTGATCCGCAGCTACTAAACGACGTTTATGGTTTCAACGCGATCTCGTACAACGTCGGTGGCGTGCTTCGCGCCGCAAACGGCACAGACCAGACGATCGCAATCGTCGATCCCTTCGGCAGCCCGACGATCATCCAGGACTTGGAGACGTTTGATGCGCACTGGGGAATCAGCAACAACGACGGAGAAGGTAACTTTGCTCTCACTGTCCAGGCCCTAGCGCCAACGGTGAACACCAGTGCGGCCACGGTGGCTGATGAACAGTCCTGGGCAGGGGAAACGTCTTTGGACGTTGAATGGGCGCATGCGGTAGCGCCTGGCGCCCACATTCTGCTGGTGGAAGCTCCTTCGGAAAACATTTTGGATTTGATGGATGCCGACGTTTTCGCCGCGGCGCAGACGGGTGTGGTTGCTGTATCCATGAGCTGGCAGTTTGATAATGCACTATTGGTTGAGCCCTTCCTGTACGACGGCTTTATGGTGACACCCCTCGACCATCAGGACAATGATGCCGCCCTCGGGTTCGGTGCGGGGGTCGTATTCTTGGCGGCCTCCGGCGACACCGACGTGCCGACCGTCGCAACCGCATTTAGTTTGTCTTGGCCCGCGACGTCGGCCAATGTGTTGTCGATAGGCGGGGAGACAACCGGCGTGGGCGTCAATGGCTCGTTCCAGGGGGTTAAAGCCTGGTCAAATTTCCTTGGCGCAAGTGGTGGCGGCCCTGATCCCAATTATACGTCGCATTTCAACGTTCCAATTGTGGCGTTGGACGCGGATCCGTTATCTGGCGTTTGGGTTTACGATTCCACACCTGACAATGGGCAGGTTGGTTGGGGCGTTGTTGGTGGAACCAGCTTCTCGTGTCCGGCCTGGGCAGGGTTGATCGCGATCGTCGATCAGGGTTTGCAACTCCGAGGCATTGCTTCGTTGGACAACTCGCAAGCTCTTGGTCTAAGCTCGTACGATGAAAGGACAAATCAAGTAGCGGATCCCTATGGCATTCTAGGTCTCGAAGAAACGGGTTCGGGGCCGCCAAACAACCTGCCGTTCTCGGAACCTGATGGCCACATTACGTATAACGACCTCGACACTCTGACAATTCCCGCGCCAACTTCGTTTCCACTTTGGCCAGTGCCGGTGCCAGGCGGCCCAACATTGACGGCGGTTCCTTCTAATGGGAATACCGGCTTTGGAGCCCCGGACGGAGGCGCATTTAATTTCGTCGAAGACATGGTCGGCGGTGAAACCAATGCGGACGATGCGCTGAATATTACCGTTCCCGATGGATTTTTGCCGCAATTGGCATTTTCCGTTGGGCCGTCGACCGAGGTTGCGGGACAGCTTATTCCCGTTTCCGTGACGGCGTTCTTAGATGGCGTTGAGGATACAGCATTCACTGGGAGCGTTACCCTGGGCCTTCTTGGGCCTCCTGGTTCAGCCTTGAGCGGCACCACGACAGTGAATGCCGTTGGTGGCGTTGCCACGTTCACCAACCTGACGGTCAATACAGACGGCAATTACCAGTTGATCGCGACAAGCAATGCGGCCAACGGCAGCGATTCCGGCGGGTTCGCAATCACGTCGGGTCCAATCGCGCAGTTGAATTTCATCGATCAGCCAAGCTCGCTTTGGCAATATGGCACCCTGAGCACGCCGCTTATTCTGGGAATTGAGGACCAATTTGGAAACGTTGTTACGTCTGTAAACTCCATCGTGTCGCTGGCGATCGCCAGCGGGCCGTTTGGCGGCACGATTATGGGAAACACCACTACGACGGCGGCGAATGGCCAAGCCGTTTTCACGAACCTCACGTTCGCCATCCCAGGCACCTATACGTTGATTGCCACAGACGGTTTGCTGTCGGTGACCTCCAACTCGTTCGTGGTCGTTCCGATTCCGGTCCCGCTGCACTTTACGTTCAACGGTGCCGCATTGAGCCGGCCGGCGATTTTGTTCGAGCAATTGCGCAATGCGCCACTCTTTACATCCAAGAGCGGCCCGTCGGCGGCGGCGGTCGCGCAGATATTCGCGGCGAACAACGATCCCCAGAAACTGGCCAATGACTCGGCCACTCCCGCGGCAGTTGTGCGCGTCGCTCCGGACACATTCTCGGCGGCTGCGACGCCCATCGGAGGCGGCTCCGGTGACACGGTTTCTTCGCAATTGCTGGACGATAGTAAATCGGGAATCAATCAGCTTCTTCAATAATTGATGGACATCAACCTTCTCGTCCTGAACGTCGGCAATTCGCGCCTGGCGGCGGGCGCATTTGTTGGCGGTGAATTGGTGGATTCGAGCCGGGCTGCGCATGCGCNNTGGGGCGAATCCATCCGGAAAGTCTGGTCGCGCGTCGGCGATTTGCAATCGCCGGCCATCGTTGCGGCCAGCGTTTGTCCCGATCTTAATTCAGAGCTTGATGAGATCGTTCAGACGGAGACGGGGCAATCGATTCAATGGGTCGGGCGGCAGATCGATTTGCCAATTGAAGTTTGCACGCAAAATCCTACAGAGACGGGGATTGACCGCGTTCTGAATATTGCCGCTGCTTATCAGCAGATGGAGAAAGCCTGCGTTGTGGTGGACGCGGGAACGGCTATTACCGTCGATTGCTGCAATGACAATGGGGATTTTCTGGGTGGGGCGATTGCACCTGGTTTGGACATGATGCTCGATGCGCTGCATGAGAAGACGGCCAAGGTGCCGCGCGTGACGTTCGCCGTGCCGGGGGAGGTGGGATTTGGCGATTCGACGGCGGCCGCGATTTCACTGGGCGTCTTTCACGCGGTTCGGGGATTGGTGAAAGAGACCGTTGAGAGTTTTTCGACGCAGCTTGGGTCTTGGCCGGAGATCATCGCAACCGGCGGCAATGCAAAGCAGCTTTTTGAGGGGTGGGAATTGATCCACGCAATTGCCCCCGATCTGACACTCTACGGCATTGCGCTGGCGTATACGGATCATCATGTCAGGCACGATAATGGAATCTGACTCATTCCTTCCCGACGTTTCAATGCTAAGGCACAAACGGTAAAAGTGCTTGAGCCGTGGCGATGCCAGCACTCAATACCGCCATCCTGTTAACAGCGCCGACGGCGGCGGGGGGCTCGGCAATCGCGGTGGTTCGCCTGAGCGGGCCTCTGGTCGGCGAATTCCTCCAGCGATGCTTTTCCAAAAATCCGCTGCGTAATCGATGCGTTCATGGCGAATTGCGGGATGGGGAATTCGTCATCGACGATCCGATTGTCGTTTTGGCTGACGATGGATCATGGGCCGATGTCTCGCTGCACGGCGGGGCGTGGGTGGTGGAATCGGCGCTTGCTCTAGCCGGGCGAGAAGGGTTTGACCTCGTTCCGGGCGGCACACTTCCATTGCCCAATGCGGCGGTGAGCGATGCCGGCTCGGCGTTTGAACGCGAGGTGCTGGCCTATCTTCCTCTGGCTCGGACCGAGCCGGCGATTCGGATGCTTCTCGATCAGCCCAACGCATGGCGGCGGGCCGTTGGCGCGGGAATGGATGCGCGGAGCGTCCTGGCGGATCAGACGCTTTGGCGATTGCTGAATCCGCCGAGGATTGCGATTGTCGGCGAGCCGAATGTTGGCAAATCGACGCTGGCGAACCAACTGTTCGGCCGGCAGCTTTCGATCACCGCGGATCTGCCGGGGACGACGCGCGACTGGGTTGGCGAGTTTGCGGATATTGGTGGCCTGGCGGTTGTGCTGGTTGATACGCCGGGGCAGCGCGACGCGGAAGATGCTATTGAGCGCGCGGCCATAGCGGCCAGTCAGGAACAAATTGAGGGGAGCGATTTGGTACTCAATGTGTTAGATGCCACGGCTCGCCCGACGAATGCTGTCGATCGTCCTGGTGCGCTGGTTGTGGTCAATAAAACCGATCAACCTTCGAGTTGGGATTTTCGATCGCTGGATGCGATTGAGATTTCTGCGAGGACCGGCGCCGGGCTGGAAAAACTTCGCCGCGAGATTCATCGCTGTCTCGGCGTCGT
The DNA here is from genome assembly GCA_003153655.1 of Phycisphaerales bacterium. GTDB lineage: Bacteria > Planctomycetota > Phycisphaerae > Tepidisphaerales > Tepidisphaeraceae > PALSA-1353. Next base: position 75,440 of record PMAK01000052.1, on the reverse strand, counting down.
AGGGCCGAACGATTCTCGCCCGTGCTGGTGGACCGAGCGCCAGAAGGCGCTTATTGCCGAGTCAATTCGCGATTCTCGGCCGCTGGATCTACTGAAGCTTTAGTAGCCTGCCATCCGGGCGATATCCTGGAACGTTACCATCAGGAATACTCCAAGAATCAGCACCAATCCCACCATCTGGACGATGCGCTGAGCGTCGGGTGAGAGTGGCTTGCCTTGGATTTTTTCCAGGATCAACAGGGTGAAGAGTCCGCCGTCCACGATGGGGATCGGCAGGAAATTCACAACCGCCAGATTCGCACTGATATTGCAGAGGAACCAGAGCAGCCAGGAAGGACCGCGGCTGGCGACCTGAGCGCCGAGATGAGCCATGCCTACTGGGCCCATGACGTTCGATAGCGCTACGTCCCGGGTGAGCATTCGTTGAAGCGTGACGTAGAATTGCAGGATGAGGTCGTGCGTTTCGATGACGCCCCATTTCAGGGCTACCAATGGATTGTGCGTGTGGAGAGGGCTGACCATTTGTCGCAATGCCAGGTAGTTTGTGAGCGTCACTTGCTTTGCGAGGTCGATATCCTGCTGTTGAAGTTCGATTTTGGCGACCGCCGGCTTGGCATCTTTATCAGCGGGGATGAAGGTGATTGAAATGCTCTGGCCTGCCTTGGCGGAAGCGATTGCGCGGCGGACCTCAAACCAATTCGAGACGGGTTTGCCGTCGATGGCGGTCAGAGTCGCGCCGGTCGGGATTTTGTCGGCAGCGGGAGTATTGGGCAATGTATGAGCCACGACCAGATGCGTCTCGTCGCAGCCGAGCTGAATTCCCAGACCCATTCGTCCGCCGCTATTGGGGATGCGGTAAGCGCTCAAATCCTCGATGAACCGGGGCTTCGATTCATTGGGATCAAGCACGGTCAATGAGATCTTCATATCCTTGTCACCGGCGGCGGCAAGGGTGGTCCTGATCTGCTCCAGTGTCGGATTTTGAAGGTGATCCGAGCCGCCATCCACCGCGAGGATGGTGTCGCCCGGACGGAGTTTGTCGAGCGCGGGAGATTTTTCGAGCAATCCGGCAACCATTGCTCGGGGGATCATGCCCAGAAAATTCAACTCTTCGCCGCCCATCGGTTCGCCGAAATGCGGCGTCACGGTTTTGTGCGAAATTTTTCCATCCTGGGATTTCACGGTCAGATCAACCGGTTTGCCATTGGAGGCTTCCATCGCTGCATAGAGTTGCGCGATGGCTGCATTGCCGTCGGCCTTTGCATCCTCGCCTGCAATTTGGGTGATGACGTCACCCGGGCGCAGGGCGCTGAGGTCCGGCATATCAGTTTTGGCCAGCGTGGCGTAATTCGGTGGATCTTCCGAATCAGCATCCATCGCCGTCATAGCGAAGGGTTGGCTGATTCCCAATTCCACGAGCCCTTTGTCATCGCCGGGTTTTAGTGGTGTGGCATAAAGGGTTTCCGTTTGGCCATTCGGATGCTCGACGAGGAGCGGTACGCGCGTGCCGTCATGGGTGAGGGCGACATCGAGTTGAATCCGGCTGTAATCGCCGTACATCCATTTGCCGTCGTACTGGATGATCTTGTCGCCGGGCTGAAGTCCGACGAGCGTTCCATCCGCCCGTGTTGCTCGCGCCGCGGGGCTCATGGAGACGACTCCGCCAACCGCCGCCGGCGGGACCGGATATCCCAACATGAAGACGATCATGAACCCGATGGCGGCGAGGATCACGTTCATGATCACGCCTGCCGAAACGATGAGCATCCGCGCTCCGACGGATTTTTTGTTGTAGGCCCGAGGATCTTCGGCAGTCGCGCCCGGCTTCATGTCGTCCTGGCCGAGCATCTTCACGTATCCACCCAACGGAACCCAATTCAGACGATATTCCGTTTCGCCGATTCCCAGTTTGGCCCCAATGGCCCTGGCCTGGGTTTCGGATATTGGCGCGTTGAATTCGATTTCCTTTTGCTGTGGTTGTCCGGCGATGAACTCTTGTTCAATGCGTTTGTCGTAGGCGGGGGTTGTTGTTCCCCAGTGGAATCCGAGACCCTTACGCCAGGCGACGATGGCGGGGCCAAAGCCAACAGCGAACTGCTCGACCTTTACGTCGCAATATTTTGCGGCGAGAAAGTGGCCGAGTTCATGAAAGAAGATGACAAAGCCCAATCCCAGCGCCAGCAGCAGATAATCCAACGCATTATGAAGAACAGCCATGAAGTTAACCCATCCACTTTAAGCTAACGGGGCGCTGGCGGCGCCAGCACCCGAGGCGATACAGGTCTCCGCACACTGGCGAGCCCAACGGTCCGCTTCGAGCAGATCGTCCAGACCCGGGTTGGTCTGAATACGATGTTGGGAGATTGTAAGTTCAACGACGCGACAAATCTCCCCGAAGGGGATTTTCCCAGCCATAAAGGCGGCAACGGCGGCCTCGTTTGCCGCGTTTAACACCGCTCCGGACGTTCCGCCCGCTTCGGCGACCTGATATGCCAATTTCAGGGCGGGGAACCTTTCAAAATCTGGCGGTTCAAAATGCAGAGCCTGCACCTGGGTCCAGTCCATCCGCCGGCTGCATCCATCGGCTCGATCCGGATAGGTCAGGGCGTATTGGATTGGCGTCCGCATGTCCGGCGGCGAAAGTTGGGCGATGACCGAGCCATCAATGAATTCGACCATCGAATGAATGATCGATTCGGGATGGATAACGATTTGAATCTGATCCGGCCGAAGATCGAAAAGCCAGCATGCTTCGATCAATTCGAGGGCTTTGTTGAACATGGTCGCGGAATCGATCGTGATTTTTCCGCCCATGCGCCAGGTCGGATGATTGAGGGCATCGGCGGGGGTTGCATTATAAATGGATTTGAGCGGTGTGGTGCGGAACGGACCGCCGCTGGCGGTGAGGATGACCCGGCGAACATCACGTGATCGGCCGCAGGCCATCGCCTGGAAAATCGCGGAATGTTCCGAATCGACAGGCAACAAGGGGACGCCTCTGCGGCGGGCTTCGGGGATCAGGAGTGAGCCGGCAACTACCAGAGCTTCTTTATTCGCCAGTGCCAGCTTCTTTCCCGCGCGGATCGTCGCCAATGCCGCGGGTAAGCCGGCTGCGCCTACGACTGCGGCGACGACCACGTCCACATCAGGGTGCCTCGCAAGATCCACCATTCCGCTTTCGCCGAGGAATATTTTGGGTCCGCCATGGCCCAGCAATCGCCGCAAGTCTTCGGCTCGCGATTCATCGGCCAGAGCCACAGCCGCGGGAGAAAACTCCTTCACCTGCGCGGCCAGCTTTTCCACTTGTCGATGTGCGCCCAGGGCCGATGCTTTGTAGGGCGAGCCCAGATGCCGGATTACATCCAGCGTGCTGCATCCGATTGAACCGGTGGATCCAAGAATTGCGACGCGTTTGCTCACGACACACAATGATAACGGGCAGGCTCTAGATGTACATCAAGCATTCTATGGCGAGGGAGGGGCATATCGATTGCGATATTGCTGCAACGCCATCTTTAGCGTGTCCACGATTCGTGGCATATGCGGCGCGGCGGTCATAATTCGAGACGAAACCGCGGCTGTGGGATAGAAGCCGGTGATGAAGTCTAAGAAGAACTCAGCCGGTGAATGTCCGATCATCACGCTGTTGGCATAGGCCCCGCTCATGATGTCGTCGGAGAGTTTAAAATTCTCGTAAATCTCGGCGATCGTCGGACGTCGCTGCGGCGGCTTGGGCAGCGTGGGCGGCGCGCCGAATGCCTCGGTGTATTTGGCGAGGTTGTCAGTTGCGCCATTGACGATCTGCTCCATGACATGGGGAACGACGACGACCCGCGCGACGATTTGATAAGGACGCGTCAGGCTTTGCAGGAAATCGAGCACGAATTCGTGGGGGCTGTCCAGAACCAGCACGCCAGTTGTGATCGCTCCGCGCGTCAGTCTCTCCGGAACACGGGCGGAGACCGGCTGATGCTGAAACTGCTGGGCGTATGTCCCGAGATCGTTGGCCGGGGGGCCGCCGCCTTTGTTGGCATCGTCGTTGCCGCTGCTCTCCATGGCGTCGAGGGTAGTCTTTTGGCGGTATTTATTCCAGACTCATCCCAGGTAACTTCAAGTGAATTCGAGAGCCTGATTGGTGCGATAGGCGTCATAATCTTCCCCCCCTGCGGATTTATCAGACCAGGTGCTTTGGCGTGCGCGGACGCCCATTAAGGCACTCTCCTGCTTAGTCGATGCCAAATGCAGGGGTTTGTGCGTATTCATGTAGAGACTGTTTTCGGAACGAATCGAAAGCGAGGGTGTGTGTCCAAGTCGGTTCGACAGTCGCGGCGGCTGACGGCTTGGTCACTGCTTCCACTTCTCGGTCTGCTCGTGGCGGCTGCGCTCTATCACTTCCAAAACGACACGCATGATCGCATCGACCTTGTCTATGAAATTTTGCTGACATCCATCGCGTTTGGTTGGAGCTGTTGGTACGGCTGGCGGTGCGAGCGGAAGTTTGACGAAAGCAGTTTGCAGAATGAGGGGTTTCTACAGCAGGAACAACAATTTTCTCAGGGCATCATCAAAAATATTCCCGGGCTGTTCAATATTGTTGGATCGGACGGAAAATTTGTCCGCTGGAATAGCGCGTATGAGATGTTCTTTGGGAAGACATCAGAGGATTTGAAGGATACGCCACTTTCAGAACTGGTGGAAGAAGCGGATCGGCCGGCGCTGGCGGCGCACCTGGAACGAGCGCTTTCTACAGGGAAGGCCTCAGGCTCGTTTCGATTTTGCACAAAGGACGGAACCCGCGAGTTTCTATTCACGAGCGCGCGTACCGGCACGCACGGAAACGATCAGATCATGGGCATCGGTCTGGATCAGACGGATGCCAAGGCGATCGCGCCATTGGAGTCTGGACAGCATCGCGTATTGGTTTCGCTGGCGACGGGCGAGGGACTTGAGAAGGTTCTCTCCACGCTCATTCTCGCGGCTGAAGAGCAATGTGAGGGCATGTTGGGATCGGTGATGCTATTGGATGAGGAGGGGAAGAATCTGTCGGGGGTTGCCGGTCCGAGTCTGCCGCCGGAATATTTTAAGGCCATTGGCCAGCTGCCGATCGGGCCCAATGTCGGCTCGTGCGGAGCGGCTGCATATTTGAAGTGTCCGGTATTCGTCGAGGACATCGAAACACATCCAAATTGGATCATGGCTCTGGAGCTAACGCGAAAGCATGGTTTGTATGCTTGCTGGTCGCATCCGATCTTCTCAACAGAGAATGAGGTGCTTGGCACGTTCGCGATGTATTACCGGAAGTCGAAAAAGCCGGATGCGACGCTACTCCGGATTATCAAATCGGGCGCGCACCTGGCGGGTCTGGCGATTGAGCGGCATCGCGCCGAGGCGGAACTGAAACGCGCGAAGGAGGCTGCTGAGGCCGCGAATCGCGCAAAAAGCATGTTCCTGGTGAACATGAGCCATGAACTGCGCACGCCGTTGAATGGCGTTGTGGGTGCGATTGATTTGCTGCAGCGATCAGCGCCCAATCCGGGGCAAGAACAATATCTTCGAATCGCACAGTCATCCGCGTCATCGCTGCTGAATTTGATCAAGGACATCCTGGATTTTTCCAAGATTGAAGCGGGGAAGATGGAGCTTGAGGTTGTCCCATTTGGGTTGCGGGCAATGATTCACGATGTGATGGAGACGTTCCAATTCCGCGCGCGGGAAAAGAAGATCACGCTCGGTTGCGACGTGGCGGCGGAAGTTCCGGATCATTTGCAAGGCGATCCCACGCGGCTGCGGCAGATATTGGCTAACCTGCTGACTAATGCCTTGAAATTCAGCGAAAACGGATCGGTTGATTTGAAAGTTGCGGTGCAGGAGACGTCGGAATCTGACGTGCTGCTTCGATTCGCGGTGAGCGATACGGGCATTGGGATTGCGCCTGAAGCGTGCAGGCGATTGTTTCACTCCTTCACCCAGGCGGATGCGACGACTACACGGAAATATGGTGGGTCGGGATTAGGGCTTGCCATCTGTNNGGCGGCAATATTGAGCTTGAATCGACCCTTGGACAAGGATCGACATTTACATTCACCGCTCGGTTTGCAACGGATGCGCCGGTTCCGGCGCCTGCAACGGCGGCTGTCCAGCCGGTCAAATCGTCTCTGCATCGATTGCACATACTCGTGGCGGAGGACAACAACGTTAACCAGATCGTGATCTCCGCATCGCTTCAATCGGAGGNNCAGATGCCGGAAATGGATGGGTATGAGGCCACTCGCGTAATTCGCGAACGCGAGCAGGCAGCCGCGGCAGCCGGCGCGCCGGTGAGTCACATTCCGATCATTGCGCTGACAGCCAACGCGATGCAGGGAGATCGCGAGCACTGTCTAAAAGTCGGGATGGACGATTACGTGACAAAGCCGCTGGAGCTTCCACTGCTCTTTTCGGCCATCGCCCGGCACGTGAAACAGAACAAGCGGCTGGATGTTGTTCAGGCCGCAACTTTGCCCAAAGCTGCGAATTCCGATCCGATGGACGCGAATGATATCCGCAAGCGGTTCAGCGGCACGCCGCAGATTATCCCGGAGATGTTGGATCAATTTGAACAACAGATCGAAGAGCTGCGCGGCATGTTGCAGTTCGATGCCTCTGACGAGGAACTGGCGGCTCTTGTTCAGCCATTGCATGCGCTGAAGGGGTGCTGCGGATATCTGACATCGGATCACGTCGTGCGGATGGTGACGCGGTTGGAAGGAGCGGGAAAATCCGGCGATTTGGAGACGCTGCGCGGCGGGCTTGCGGATTTGCAGGCGGAGATCGAACGATGTCTTTCGCACTTGCCGGAGGTTCGCCGCCAGCTTGCGGCTCCCGCGGACGGCGTTCGTCTATAGCCCCTTTTTGACCCAGCGTTGCCAGGCAGCCCGATACGCTGCTTCCACATTCCTGGCAAAGCGCGGCGCGTCCAATAGCGGGCTGGCTTTCATTCTCTCCCGAAGCGTTTGTCGCAATTCATTCAATCGCTCGGTTTTGCCGGCTAGTTCGACCGCGACGCGCACGTAGTCATTTGAATCCCGCGCGATGAATTCCGGCAGGTTTACGTTGGATAGAATGCTGCGCCCGGCGCGGCCTGCAGAAGTGCGGCCGGACAGCGTCACCACCGGCACGCCCATCCATAGTGCATCACAGGTTGTGATTCCGCCGTTGTATGGAAAGGGATCGAGCGCGATGTCGATTCGATGATACGCGCGCATGTACTGGTTCCACGGCTGGCGGCTGAGAAATTCCAGCCGATCGGGGGCGATGCCGTGCCGTGCCAGAAATTCAGTGACCGGTTCCAAATATCTTCCGGGTTGGGCGTGCAGAATCATTCTTGATCGCGGGACCTGATTGAGAATCTCGCACCACAATTCCATTGCCGCCGGCGACGCTTTCACAAGCTGGTTCATGCAGCCGAACGTGATGTGTCCAATCTGCTCCGCCGGCGCGGGCGCAAGATCTGGCGCTTCGTCCGGCGGCGCGTAACACCAATAGGTCTCCGGCAATCGAAGCGTCTGTTCGCTGTAACAGCTTAAATCCATCTCCGGCGGGTCGAGATGGGGATCGGATAGGCGGTACTGCATCGCCTTCATTCCGCTCGTGCCGCTATATCCCAGGTAGGTGATCTGAACCGGGGCGGGAGCCATCGCGAAGGCGCCGAGACGGTTTCCCGATGAGTGCAACGACAGATCGAGGAGCAGGTCGATGCGATCTTCGCGGATTTGCAATGCAAGTTGCTCATCGTTCAGCGTCGAAACGTCTCGCCAGTGATGGGCATGGGCGCGCAGGCGATCGGTCATCGCGTCCATGTGTGTCGTGCTGCTGTAACAGAAGACTTCAACTTGCTCGGGATCGTGGTGACTCAGCAGAGGCAGCAGATTCCATGCGACCACGTGCTGGCGGAAATCCGGGGAGACATATCCGATGCGCAATCTCCGATCGGAATCTCGGGTGTTGTCATAGGGCTGCATCAAATGTTGACGCGCGCGACCGTGGCGCTCATCCCATTTGCGGGCTTCCTGAAGGATCGCCGCCGCGTCGAATTGCGGATCGAAATTCATCGCGAAGATCAGATTGCTGTGGGCGATTATATTTTGAGGATCGAGTTCGACGGCCCGGCGATAGGCAGCCAGCGATTCTCCCAAGCGTCCCATGACCATCAGGACATTGCCCAGAGTGTTGTACGCCTGCGCAAAATCCGGACGAAGGGTAATCGCCTTTTGCAATGCTTCAAGTGATTCTTCGATTCGGCCGAGATCTTTCAGAGTTTTGCCCAATAGATTCAACGCCTCGGCGCTATCCGGCCTGATGATCAGGGCTCGTTTCAGAATAGTAGCCGCTTCTTCTAACTGCCCCTTTTCCACAAGCGCGTGGCCGAGATTGATCATCGCATCGGCGAAATCGGGCTTCAGTTCAATCGCGCGCTGAAGTGCGCCGGCGGCCTGGTCCCGTTTACCCAGACGATTGAGCGATGCGGCGGCGTTGTAATAGACCGTCGCGTTATTAGGTTGGATCGTCAGCGCCTGTGAATAGGCCGCCAGCGCCTCCTCCTGCCGATGGAGCGAACTGAGCGCGATGCCAAGTGTGTTGCAGGCTTCAAACGAATTAGGGCGGAGGATCAACGCACGCCGGGATGCGGCAACCGCTTCTTCCAGACGGCCTGTTTGAAACAATATCGCCGCGAGACCGATTTGAGCCTCGGCCAGATTCGGTTCGATTGCCAAGGCCTGCCGATATAGTCCCTCCGCCTCGGCGAAGCGGCCGGCCTGATGCAATTGAACCGCCTTATCGAAAGCCGCATTCATTATTAATACGCGCGTCAGAATCCAGTGCGTTTAAACTGTTTTTCGAGATCGCGAAGCGACAACCGCAATGTAGTTGGCCGTCCATGGGGGCAGTTGCTGCTCCGGTCGATGAGATGACGCCGCGACAGGAGGGCTTCGATCTCGCCGGGNNACCGCGGCTTTGCAGGCCATCATGTCGAGAATCTTGTGCAGGAGTTCCTCATGATGAAGGTCAAGGGCTTCCTGTTCGCCGCGCTCGAGGAGTTCTCCAAGAAAATCAAGCGGGTCGAGGCGGTGGAGGAAACTCGGGAAGGCATGAATGCCGACCGCGCCGGGCCCCATCGCCGCCGCTTCAATGCCGAGGCGGTTCAGCAACGGCTGAATCTGTTCGAGCAATTCCTGTTGTCGCTCACTGGCTGGGAGCGTGAGGGGAATCAAAAGCCGCTGGCTTTCGAGCGGGCCTCGCGAGATTCGTGCGAGCAGATCTTCATACATGATCCGCTCGTGCAGGGCATGCTGATCGATAATGATCAACCCATCTTCGCTCTCGGCTACGAGATAACTATTGTGAAACTGAATCGCAGGGATCGGCAGTTCAGCGATAGACGAAATTTGCCGCGGCGCGTCCGGCGCCGATAGCGAGCTTGCCGGTTGAGCTTGCGATGATATCTGCCCGGCAGGCGCGGGCGGCGATGTATCCGGCGACGCGGATTTGAAGAAATCCGCCAGTTGCTCCCGAAGATTCTGTCGATTGGGATCGCTTGTGGGCGGCGAAAAAAACTGGCGAGCCGGGACCGCCGACGGCACGAGATCGCTGCCAAGTAATTTTTCCCGCACAGCGGAGAGAATCAGCCCGTGGATTCGAGAGCTGTCGCGAAAGCGAACTTCGCTCTTGGTTGGATGCACGTTCACATCGACATCCTGCGTCGGCATGGTGACGAGAAGAATCGCCGCCGGATGCCGTCCCGGCTCCGTGAGACCGCGATACGCCTCGCGAAGGGCGTGCTGGATGAAACGATCGCGGATGGGGCGGCCGTTGAGGAAGAAGAATTGATTCTTCGCCACCGGCTTTGCCAGTTCGGGCAAACCGATCAGACCGATGAGGGAGATCTCCGCATCGCGCGATTCCAACGGCAGATACAGTTCGGCAAAATCCTCCGGCCACGCGGCCAGCCAGCGCGAACGCGCTTCGGCGGCCGGAAGTTCCAGAACGCTGCGGCCATTGTGAACCAGTTGAAACGAAACATGCGGGTGCGGAATCGCCAGGCGGAGCAACGCTTCGCTGACGTGGCCAAATTCTGTTCCAGCGGTTTTGAGGAATTTCCGACGGGCAGGCGTGTTGAAAAAAAGATTACGTACCTCGATGACGGTTCCAACGTTGCCGGCGGCTGCCTGAGGATCGCCCATCTGCCCGCCGTTATTGACGATTTCGTAGGCAATATCCTGATCCGCGGTTCGGCTAAGCAATCGGGTCTGCGAAACCGACCCGATGCTGGCCAGCGCTTCTCCGCGAAAACCCATCGTGCCGATGCGAAAGAGATCGTCATCGCTTTGCAATTTGCTGGTGGCATGGGATGCGAAGGCCAGCGGGAGTTCGCCGACGGGGATTCCCGAGCCGTCGTCGATGATGCGGATAAGGGCGCGGCCGCCATCTTCAATTTCGACGGTGATATGCGTAGCGCCGGCGTCGAAGGAATTCTCCGCGAGTTCTTTCACGACGGAGGCTGGGCGCTCGACGACCTCGCCGGCTGCGATTCGGTTGACGAGGGCTGGAGGCAGTTGCCGTATGGGATTTCTTGCCACGAGGCGATTATAGCGGGAATGGAAATAACCGCGAAATTACAAAGAGTTTTCAGCTAATGGATCGCACAACGCCGCCGTCGACGCGCAGGGCCGCACCATTTGTGGCTGACGAAAGTGGGCTGCATACGTATGCCACCAGATTGGCGACTTCTTCGGGCGTGGCGAATCTCTGCAGCAAAGATGTCGGGCGTCCGGTCTTGAAGAACTGCTTTTCCATTTCTTTCTCGGAGATCTTCTGGCCCTTGGCAAGCTGCGAGACAAAGGCTTCCACGCCTTCGGAAGCTGTGGGGCCGGGAAGGATCGAATTCACGCTTACGCTCGTGCCGATGGTCAGCTCCGCAAGGCCGCGGGAAATTGCAAGTTGGGCGGTTTTTGTCATGCCGTAGTGGATCATTTCGGGTGGTGGTTGTAGGGCTGATTCGCTTGAAATGAAGATAATGCGGCCCCAGTTCTGTTTGAGCATTTTCGGCAGATAAAACCGGCTGAGGCGGATGCCGCTCATGACGTTGGTTTGGAATAAACGATCCCAATCCGCGTCGGGGATTTCGATGAACGGCTTAGGCTCAAAAATGCCGGCGTTGTTGACGAGAATATCAACCTTGCCGATGGCGGCGATGAGTTTTTCACAGCCGGCGGCCGTTGAAACGTCGGCGTCGATGCCACTGACATTCGCCTGCGGATGAGCTTTGCGGATTTCGTCTATAGCCTGATCTATACGCTGGCGGGTACGGCCGTTGATGGTCACGGCTGCACCTTCGGCAGCTAAAAGTGAGGCGATTGCCAGGCCGATGCCGGCTGTCGAACCCGTTATCAGTGCTGTCTTGCCGTTGAGTTGCAGATCCATGTCGCTCCTTTGCGGTGATGCGAATATGCTATGCGTCGAGCACGAAGGGAAGTCAAGAAATCGACATGGAACACCTGGAAGGACGACAATCTGTTTTAGCAGCACTGGCGGCAAGACAGCGAAGGTTTGAAGTCATCCTCGTCAACCAGGGCGCGCATGAAGAAAAGATTCAGGAAGTGCTGGATGCCGCGTTGGCTGCCGGGGTCCCGGTGAAGCGAGTGGGCGGCCGCGAGCTGGATGCGATGGCCCACGGTGCGACACATGGCGGCGTGCTGGCGCTGGTTTCGCCCAAGCCGCTGACAACCGCGGCCGAGTTGCTGAAGATGCTTGAGCAGGATCAATGTCCGCTGCTTCTGCTGATTGAGGGAGTGGAGGATGCGCGGAATCTCGGGTTTACGCTGCGCAGTGCCGAGGCGCTCGGGGCAAAGGCGGTGCTGATCAAAAAACATCTCTGGAATTTTGATCCGATAGAAGTGGCCCGGCCTGCCTCCGGTGCGTTTGAACGGTTGCCGCTGCTTCAGGTGGAAGACACGGAATTGCTCGAGCAGCTTCGGTCGCGTGGGATTCGGCTCTTGGGATGTGTCGGCGGGGCGCGGCGAACCATTTACGACATGAATCTGGCCGAAGGCGTTATCCTGGCGATTGGCGGCGAGAAGCGCGGACTATCGGGCGCGGTCAGGCGAATCTGCGACGGAATCGTTGCGATTCCCACCATGCCCGGAAAGGCTTCCCTCCCCATGTCGCATGCGGCGGCGGTCGTTCTGGCGGAGGCCAATCGCCAGCGGCTTTCTCCTAAACCCGACGGGTGACTTTGACAGCCGCTTGCGTATGATTATGGGGATATTGCTTAGGGAGAACCAAGTATGTCAAAGGCTAATGTAGACCCTACGGAATTGCGGCGATTCGCGCAGGAACTGAATCGGTTCAACAACGAACTGCACGGGCTGGTTTCGGGCTTGAATGCCAAGCTGCATGGCTTGGAAGCAACCTGGCGCGATCAGGAACAGCGGAAGTTCACCGAGGCGTTCGATCAGACCGTCAAGGCGATCGGAACCTTTTTGGAAAACTCCGGAGAACACGTGAAATTCCTGGCGAAGAAAGCATCAGCCATCGAAGATTATCTCAAGCAGCGATAATTTTGCTGGCCTGTCAGACCGGAGCGCCCCATGTCCGAAGCCGCACGTGTTGATTCAATCGATCCCATCAGGGACTTCCGCATTTACCTGACGAAGTTCCAGGAGGGCGCCAGCATGGCGATCGGCGATGCCGATTCGGATGTGAATCGGGCGGCCCGATGGCTCGAAGGAGAAGGGCTGAATTTCTGGATGGCGGTGGTGNNCAGGAGGAACTGGCCAAGGCGGAGGAAGCGTTTCGATTCAAGCGATTGTACAAGGACGCCAGTGGATCGATGCCGTCGGCAGTCGAGGAACAGAAGGCCGTGCAGACTGCTAAAAGAAGAATGGGTGAAGCGCAGGAAAAGCTCGCGAACGTGAAGCGATGGACCCGGCAATTACAGAAGGAGATGGTGATCTACCGCGGGGGTGTCTCGGGATTTGCAAACACCGTTTCGTCCGGCGTGCCCGCTGCAATCGCCCATTTAGCCGTGACGCTCGATCACCTGGATAAGTACATCGAAATGGCCGCCGGAACCGGCGCCGAAAGTCCGGAAGCCGCCGCGGCTGGAGTTGGCGCCGCGAGCGAGGGGACCGGACCCTCAATGTCCCGCGCCGCGGATGAAGCGCGGCCGGCGAAGGAAGCCGCCACAGTCGATCCGGCTGCTATTCGGGCAGGTGCGCCCGCGGCCCAGGCGATTTTTGCAGCCAAGCCGGAGGAAAAAGGACCCGTAAAACTATCCTGCGGCGTCGTGACGGATGAGCAGGGCGCGAAAATAGCCCCGGTCGCAACCGCCACCGCTCCGGGGGATGAGGACCGGATCATTCTTTCGCCAGCGGCAGTGGGGTCGGACAGAATATATCTTTTGCGACTCGGCGCACCCGGCGCCATCTGGTGTTTGGGCTCGGTCGATGGCCCGGATTCGGGAGTATACAATACGATAACGGCCGGCGATTTGCGGGCGGGGCGCCCCGATCTCGCGACGCTGCTTAAGCTGCCGGCAGGCTTTTTGGCGGTCGTTGATTCAAAGGGATTGTCGGCCGTCTTCAACGAGCGGAATGAGAACGTTCCAACGACCTAGATATTGGCCTGAAATTACGGAGATGCCATGGGAATGCACGAAGGCCGGGCTCGGTTGAATAAATCCGTCAAGGAACTGATGATGCGCTGGAACGAGACCAAGTCGCAGTGGAACGACGGAAACGCGCGCGGTTTCGAGGCAAAATTTCTGGTCCCCCTTGAGCACGACGCCAAGCGCGCGATAGGTGCGATGGATCACATGGCCCAGGTTCTTCAGAAGATCAAGAGCGACTGCGAGGAGTAGTCGCCGGTGGGTTGGTACACGTTAAGAGGTTACGGTTGATGGAATCTTTTTTTGACGATAACGACCCACTTCGATTTCTCGGTGAGAAAAACGCGCCCAAAGAAGCGCCGGCTGAGGAATTGCCGGTGCCCGAAGCGGTTCCGTCGGATGCGGAAGTTGAAGCGGAAGAAGCCGCCAATGAACCCAAGACACATCGCGATCAGCAGCGCGGGGCATTGGAAGACCTGTTGGAATTGACGAAAGAGTGCGCCGATCGCGAGGCCGCGATTGAACAGCAATTCCAGGCCGCGTCTTCCGAAACGCTTGGGGCCGGACAACGAAAACTGACAGACGCCGAGCGAAGATATAAGAGTCTTCAGGATCAGGTCGCGGCAAAGTTTGATGAGAAAAAGGGCCAGATCGATAGCCAATATCAGCATTCGCTCGCGGCTCTGAAACTAAACTATCAGAAATTGCGCCAGCGCGCCAAGGCCGAATATGACCAGTCGCAGCAAAAAGCCAAGAAGGATTACGATCAGGCGATCTGGCTGACCCAAAGCGTTCTAGAGGCGGAGGAGCAGAAGGCCGCCGAGGAACTGAAGAAGGCGACCGAACTCAACGTCGCACAGACGGAATTCCTGGATACTAAGGACGGCGACCAGAACGCGCTGATGACGCGGTACAACCAGCGTCCGCCGCCGAGTGAGGCGCTGGCGGCGATCAAGGATGCCGAAGCGTCGCTGGACCCGATCGCCTCGTTCAATCAGCACAAAGAGGTGATCGAGGCGAAGATCAAAGCCTTGCAGAATCTGTCCGTGCCGCGGATTTTTGTCGGGGCGACGCCATTTCTAATCGGTTTTCTGGCCGTCGTGATCGCGGCGGNNCTTGTCATCGTGCTGCTATTGATTCTGAAGTCAGTCGCGCGGAAGCAGGTCGTCGCGGTTTACACGCCACTCCGCCGGGCGTTGGATGCCGCCCGGATCGCCAATGACAATATGCTGAGTCAGGCAACGCTTAAGCACGACGACGATCTTGCCAAGGCCAAGCGCCAGCAGAAGGGCGAATCGCAGGCGGCGCGTGACCGCGCGGCTCCGATTCTGGATGCGGCGACGAAAAAACGCGATGCGGCCTTGCAGGCGGCGCAGGTGGAAGTTCACGCCAAATCCGCGCAATATGTCGCGGTAAAAAAGAAAGCCGTTGCGGAGCTTGAGCAATGGCGCACTCGAAAGAGTGACGAGGTCAAGAAGCTGTTTGACACTGAGACCGTAAAGCTGGGCGATCGCGCTTCGTCCAGTCAGTCGCAGTTGGATCAGCAGCATGCCGCCGACCGGGCCGCGCTGGAAAAAACTTGGAGCGAAGGGCTCAAGAACATTCAAGAGCCGATGCAGGAGGATGGCGGATCTTATCCCGCGTGGAGCGATCCGATCTGGGGAGATAAATGGAAAGGCCCAACCAAATTTCCGGCGACCATTCGCTTTGGCCAGTTACAGGTTGATCTGAAATCGATGATTTCGGATGTGGCAAAGGATACGCCCTTTACGCTTCCGTTGCCGGAGACGTTCAGCGTTCCAGCCCTCCTTGCATACCCAAAGCAGTCGTCGATCCTGATTCACACCGATCGCCAGGGCCGGCTCGATGCGATTCGCGGCATGCAGATGATCATGACCCGGCTGCTCACGTCGATCCCGCCGGGGCGGGTGCGGTTCACGCTGATCGATCCGGTGGGCCTCGGGCAAAACTTTGCCGGCTTCATGCACCTGGCGGATTACGATGACGCACTGATTACCAGCCGAATCTGGACGGATTCCGATCAAATCGATCAGCGGCTGGAGAATTTGACCGAGCATATGGAGACGGTCATTCAGAAATATCTGCGCAATGAATTTGCGACGATCGACGATTACAACGCCCAGGCGGGGGAATTGGCCGAGCCATATCGATATCTGGTTATCTCGGATTTTCCGGTGAATTTCAGCGATGACGCGATGCGTCGCCTGAGCAGCATCGCCAGCACCGGGGCGCGCTGCGGCGTCTATACGCTGGTCATGCGCGACACGCGCGTCAGCACCGCCGGCGGCACGATGCATCTGGATGATCTGGAGGCGCACAGCGTGAATCTCGTGCGCGAGGGGCCGCGATTTGTCTGGCGCGATCCGATTTTCAATCGATTCCCGCTGTCGCTTGATCCGCCGCCGGATGATGATCAGTTGAGCAAGATTCTCCATCTCGTCGGCAAGGGTGCGCGCGAGGCCAAACGCGTGGAAGTGGCGTTTGATCTGATCGCGCCGAAGCCGCCGCAGTTTTGGACGCTCAAGAGCGATGGCGATGTGGGTGTTGCCGTCGGCCGGTCCGGCGCGACGCGCGTGCAGACTTTCCGACTCGGCAGGGGCGTGGNNGCCCTGGTGGCCGGTAAAACCGGCTCCGGTAAATCGACGCTGCTTCATGCACTGATTACCAATCTCGCAATGTGGTATTCACCCGATGAAGTCGAGCTCTATCTGATCGACTTCAAGAAGGGCGTCGAATTCAAGACCTACGCGATGCATAAACTGCCCCACGCACGGGCAATTGCCGTCGAAAGCGACCGCGAATTCGGCCTCAGCGTCCTGCAGCGCATCGATTTCGAAATGGCCCAGCGCGCTGAACTCTTTCGCCCATTTAAGGCCCAAAATCTTGCAATGTATCGCGAGGCGTCCGGCAAGAAGATGCCTCGATCAGTGCTCATCATCGACGAATTCCAGGAATTCTTCTCCGAAGACGACAAACTCGCGCAAGATGCCAGCCTGCTGCTCGACCGCATCGTCCGTCAGGGCCGAGCCTTTGGCGTGCATCTCCTGCTTGGTTCGCAAACCATCGGCGGATCATCAGGCCTTTCCCGCAGTACCATCAGCCAGATCGGCGTGCGCGTCGCCTTGCAGACAAGCGAGGCGGATTCCCAGATGATCCTCGGCGACGGCAATTCCGCCGCGCGTTTGCTCTCCCGTCCTGGCGAGGCGATCTACAACGATACCAACGGATCGGTCGAGGGAAACAGCCCGTTCCAGGTGGCGTGGCTGCCGGACGAGCAGCGCGACCGGTTTCTCGATGCGGTGACCGCCAAGGCGGCCAAGGAGCATCCAACGGCAGCGCCGCCGATCGTGTTTGAAGGAAATGAGCCGGCCGACTATCGCCAAAATCCCGCGCTGTCTCAGCACATCTCGGCTTCCAAATATGCGGCAACAAATGCGGCGCCGCTTATGTGGCTGGGTGATCACGTTGCGATCAAGGCTCCGAGCGCGATCCCATTCCGCCGCCAAAGCGGCTCGAATGTTCTGATCGTCGGCCAAAACGAAGAAAGCGCGCTGGCGATTACCGCCCTCTCCATGATCAGCATGGCCGCCCAACTCTCCCCGCCNNTCGAAGTCCGCCAGTTTTTATCTGTTCGATGGGACGCCGGTTGACGCCGCGACGTATGGATATCTGGCCAGCGTCGCCGCATCGCTTCCGCATCGAAGCAAGGTGGTTGATTACCGCGCCGTTCCCCAGGCCGTTCACGAGTTGGCTTTGGAATTGGAACGACGGCAATCAAGCGATGCGTCGAGCGCCCCATCGATATTCGTATTCGTCTTCGGCTTGCAGCGCTATCGAGCCCTTCGAAAGTCGGAGGAGTCCTTCAGCTTCTCCTCCAGCAGCGGCGACGAAGAAAAGCCGTTGGATCCCGGCAAGGAATTCGCGGACATCATGCGCGAAGGCCCGGCCAACGGCATCCACCTCATGGCCTGGATCGACACGGCCACGGCCCTCGATCGCTCGGTAGACCGCGGCTCGATGCGCGAGCTCGACAACCGCATCCTTTTCCAAATGAGCGCCACGGACAGCAGCAACCTGATCGATTCACCCGCCGGCAACAAACTTGGAGCGAATCGGGCTCTTGCCTACAGCGAAGAGCAGGGATCAATGGAAAAATTCCGGCCCTATGCGATCCCGGACGCGAAATGGTTGGCGGAAGTGAAGGAGAAGCTGACGGCAAAAACAGCCGGCAGCGGCATCAAGCCGGAGGATTTACCGCCGGACCTTGCCCTGGCGGTGAAAGGACCCCCGCCAAAGCCGGATACGGACGACTTTTCAGCCGATGATGACGACGATAAGGACGCGGCGTAATTCCGGCCCACAGGATTAATTAAGCCGCAGACAACATTGTGTCAGTTCAGAAAAGGCGACATAAAGTTAGTAAATACTATTTTAATCCGTCAAAAGTGTACGAAAGTGTATGAAAGTGTCCAGTCTCGCCTCTCAGCGGACCCATTCAATCGCATAATCCGAATTTGACGAGGGCGGCATGGACGCCGTGATCGTTGTTTGACGGGGCAACCCAATCCGCGACGCTTTTGACGACCTCGCTGCCGTTGTCCATTGCGACGCCGACGCCGGCGATTTTGACGATGCCGACATCGTTGGGGGCGTCGCCGATGGCCATTACGTTTTCCAGCGGAACCTGATAGTGCTCAGCGACCATCTGTAATGCGGTCGCCTTGCTCACGTATTTGTCCATGATCTGCAAGAGCTGCGGATCGGTTCGGACGATGGTGACGTTGCCATCGTTTGCCGCGACCAGCATTGATTCGAGTTGATCGATCATGTTGCGGTCGCCCAGTAGCAGCAGCTTGGTGATTGGCTGCGTGCAGAATTCATCGAAGCCGGCAATGACATCGGGTTTGAACATACGGCCGGTCTCGGTTGTGTAGGATTGGTCGAAACGATCGGTATACCAGCGGTCGAGGATTTCGCAGCTAACCAGCACCGACGCGAAGCGCGATCGCGCGGTGTTGATGATGCGCCTGACCAGTTGGCACTGCATGGGGCGATGGAAGACCACGTGCTTTTTAGGCTCGTCCCAGATCAGGGCGCCGTTGTAATTGATTTGCCAGGTGTCGAGCTTCAGCGTGCTATAAATATGCCGGACACTGCGAGGCGGCCGCGCCGATGCGATGACCACGCGGATGCCGCGATCGACGACGCAACTCAGGGCCCGCACAGTTTGGTCGCTGATCTGCTTGGAATCGTTCAGTAAGGTTCCATCAAGGTCGACAGCGACGAGACGGATATCCAGCCCCGGCAAAGCCCTGGAAACCGGCGGAATACGACGTCGTGAAACAGCTTGGCGATTCATGGTTCCCTGAGTGAAAACGACGGATCGGTTATCCTGTATTGTAGGTGGGAAAACAAGGATCGCCATGGCTTGCCGCTCGCGGTGGCAAGACCATGCGAGCGGGTGTAACCTACTGAACCTATTTTGAATGGAGATTTTGATGAATCGGCCTCGTAGTAGCGTTGTGACGGAAGGAAGCCAGCGGGCTCCCCAGAGAGCGTTTTTCAGGTCCATGGGTTTGACGGATGAGGAGATTCACCGGCCATGGGTGGGCGTCTCCAGCACCTGGAATGAAGCGACGCCATGCAATTTGACGCTCGATCGGCAGGCGAAGGCAGCCAAGGAAGGCGTGAAATCGGCGGGGGGGACGCCACGGGAATTTGTCACCATTGCGGTCTCTGACGGGATCGCGATGGGGCATGAGGGAATGAAGGCTTCGCTCGTCTCGCGCGAGGTGATCGCTGATTCGATCGAACTGATGATGTTCGCGCATGGGTACGATGCGCTGGTTGGATTGGCGGGATGCGACAAGAGTTTGCCGGGCACGCTGATGGCGATGGCGCGGCTGAATGTGCCGAGCGTGTTTCTGTATGGCGGCACGATCATGCCGGGCAAATTCAAAGGTCGGGATGTGACAATTCAAGATGTGTACGAAGCGGTCGGCGCGCATAGCGCGGGGAAGATGAGCGACGCGGATCTTTACGAAATGGAGTGCGGCGCGTGTCCATCAGCGGGAAGCTGTGGCGGACAATTCACAGCCAATACGATGGCTTGCGCGGCAGAGGCGATGGGTATGGCATTGCCGGGCAGTGGTTCTCCACCGGCAGTGGATGTGGATCGCGACGCGTTTGCGGTTGAGTCGGGCAAACAGGTGATGCGTTTGCTGGAAAAGAATATCCGAGCGCGCGACATCATGACGCGCGAGGCGTTTGAGAATGCGGTGACGATTGCCGCCGCAACGGGCGGATCGACGAACATCGCGTTGCATTTGCCGGCTCTTGCGCACGAATGCGGGATGACGCTGACGCTGGATGATATCGATCGGATCAGCCGGCGAACGCCGATCATCGCGGATCTCAAGCCGTTCGGACGATATAACGCGTTCGATGTATACAAGGCAGGCGGGATTCCGGCGATTCTGAAGGTGCTTCTGGATGAAAAACTGATTCATGGCGATTGTCTCACCTGCACGGGCAGAACGATGGCGGAGAATCTTGCAGGGGTGAAGCTGAAGCTGGATCAGAATGTGATCGTTCCGGTTTCGCGCGCGCTGGAGAAAACGGGCGGCCTGCATATCCTGCGAGGAAACCTCGCGCCGGAAGGATGCGTGATCAAGACGGCGGGCGTGAAGAAACTGCAACATCGAGGCCCGGCGCGAATCTTCGACAGCGAAGAAATGTGTATGGCTGCCGTGCAGGCGCAGCAGATAAAAAAAGGCGACAGTGTGATCATCCGCTATGAAGGGGCGAAAGGCGGCCCGGGAATGCGCGAGATGCTTGGCGTGACCGCGGCGATTGTCGGGCAAGGATTGGGATATGACGTGTGTCTGATGACGGATGGCAGATTTAGCGGGGCAACGCGCGGGCTGATGGTCGGCCACATCGGCCCGGAGGCGTTTGTCGGCGGCCCGATCGCGCTGTTGCAGGATGGCGATATGATCAGCGTTGATGCGGAGAAGGGGACGATCAGCGTTGAGTTGAGTGAAGAAGATTTGGTTAAGCGGAAGTCGCGATGGAAGCAGCCGGAGCCGCGATATACGACCGGGGCATTGGTGAAGTATGTCAAGCTAGTTGGGCCAGCGTGCTTTGGGGCGGTTACGCAGTAGGGGGCGGCAGCCTGATTGCCGCAGAGATTCGTTTTGCCAGCCTGTCCCATTGAATGGGAGGCATTGGGGGAGCGGAGCGAAGGAGATCGTCGATCTTTTGATGGGATCGCAGTTGCGCTCTTGCCTCCGGGAAGGTATCCAGAATTTTCCGCACTGCGGCTCGCTGCTCCGGGGGCAGCGAGTCGTCCAGATATTTCATCAGAAGAAAATCGAGTTCCTGGGAATGCATCGTATCTGAGTTAGAGATATTCCTTGAGACTTTCTCGAAGCTTTTTTCGGCCTTGGAATACGTGCCATTTCACTGCTTCGACGCTGCAACCCAATGTTTGGGCAACTTGCTTTTGCGGCATTTGCTCAATCGCGAACAGTATGATGGCTGACCGCTGCCTGTCGGGCAATTCCTGCAGCGCTTTGCGAAGATGCCGGCCCATTTCGGCGCTTTGTAATTGATGAGCGGGATCGATGTAGCAGGCAACCGAACGGTCATCCCGAAACATTCGATCCGTCGGGACGAGCAAATCATCGAGCGGCAGCTGCATGCGAGACTTTCGTCCGCGCCGATGGTTGAGGGAGAGATTCGATACGATTTTCATAAGCCAGCCAGCGAAAGCCTCAGGTTTTTTCAGCGATCTCAAATTGACGAACGCTTTGAGGAACGCGTTCTGCGTAATCTCCAGCGCATCGTGCGAGCTTCCGAGCAGTCGATACGACACGGCGACGGCCTGGCGTTGGTATCGCCGGATCAGCTCATCGAACGCTTCGCGATGTCCGGTCAAAGTCCTTTGGACCAGCATCGCATCTGTCGGCTCGGCGATCGCTCGTCGTGCCGTATTGAAAGACACCAGGTCGATGGGGAGGTTAGAAGAAGGGATGAAATTTAGAACCGTCACGTTCGCACCTCTTAGTAAAACGGCTGCCGGATCGAACGTAAACCCTTGTTTTGTCGTCAGATCCATGCTGCTCGTACGGGGTATAAACGCGATAAACGATAGAGGTGTCCGCATATGCCCCTCTGCGGTGAATGCGGGCGTATGGAGGGTTGGTCTGCGGGAGGTGGAGAGCAACTCACGGCAATAGTTGCCGATGATGCCGGCGATAGCCGAAGGGCCGGCGGATGCGGCATCGAGCATCCGTTTGACGATTGCGCTTCCAACAATCGCGCCGTCGGCGATGCCAGATAGTGCGGCAACGTGCTCTGGCTTGGAGATACCGAAGCCGACGCAGACTGGGCGAGTGGTCATGGTTTTGAGCTGGCGGACATTTTGTGCCACGTCCGGCGGTAGTTCACTGCGAGCGCCAGTAATGCCGGAAACGGAAAGGTAATAAACGAAGCCGGTGCACAGCGCGACGATTTCGCGGCGGCGCTCGGCGGTGGTGGTTGGGGCGATGAGCAGGGTTGCGTCCAAACTTGCGGCGCTGATCTGCCGGCATGTTTTGGCGGCTTCGGGCGGCGGGAGGTCGGGAATGATTACGCCTGCAAAACCAGCTGCGCGCGCATCGGCGAAAAATCGTTCGGCGCCGTAGCGGAAGACGATGCTGTAACTAAGCATTCCTACAAGCGGGGCGGAGATGCGCGGCGATGCTTGTCGAACACATTGGAAAATGTCATGAACTTTTAGCTTGCGATTCAGGGCGGCGGTAAATGCCTGCTGGATAATGGGTCCATCGGCGATTGGATCGGAAAATGGGAAACCGATTTCAATTGCCGCGGGGCCGACGGCATCGACGGCTGTCAGGCAAGCGGATGTCGTATCGAGGTCGGGAAATCCCGCGGGAAGGAAAGGGATCAACCCTATGCGACCGCGAAGATCAGCGAAGGATTGAGCGATGGATCGCGGTTTTGTGGGCATAATCTGTTCCCGACGAGTCGGCGATGATAAGGGTCATCGATCAATTGATGCAAGGATGTTCAGCTGGCTGCGGGCCGTGAGGATTATTTGCCAATTAGCCTAGCGACTTCCTGGCAATCTTTGTCGCCTCGGCCGCTGAGGTTGAGGATGATGATCTTGTCCTTTGAGAGGCGCGGAGCCAGTTGCTCGAGGTGGGCGAAAGCATGAGCGGATTCAAGCGCGGGAAGTATGCCTTCGAGCTGGGCGACCTTTTGAAAGGCGTCAAGAGCCTGCTGGTCGGTGATGCTGACGTATTGCACGCGGCCGGAATCTTTCCAATAGGCGTGTTCCGGTCCGACGCCGGGATAATCGAGGCCGGCCGATACGCTGTGAACATCGGCTGTTTGTCCGTCGTCGTCCTGGAGGACGTAAGAGAGAGAGCCATGGAGAACGCCTGGCCGGCCGGCGGTGAGGGAGGCGGCGTGTTGGCCGAGTTCAGTTCCGCGACCGCCTGCTTCGACGCCGATGAGTTGCACGGATTTATCCGCGACAAATGGGGCGAAGATTCCGGCAGCGTTACTGCCGCCACCTACGCAGGCCACGATGTAATCTGGAGTGCGGCCCTCAAGCTCCAGGCACTGCTCGCGCGCCTCGCGGCCGATGATGGCTTGGAAATCCCGCACGATCATGGGGAACGGATGCGGGCCAACGACGCTGCCGATGATGTAATGGGTGTTTTCGACGGAGCCCATCCAGTCGCGCATGGCTTCGTTGGTGGCATCCTTGAGTGTTTTGCTGCCGCTGGTGACTTCAATGACGCGCGCTCCCATCAGCCGCATCCGGAAGACGTTGAGACTCTGACGGCGAATGTCTTCCGCGCCCATATAGACATCACATTTAAGATTGAACGCGGCGGCGGCTGTTGCGGTGGCGACACCGTGCTGGCCGGCGCCGGTCTCGGCGATGACGCGTTTCTTTCCCATCCGCAGGGTCAGAAGAGCCTGGCCGATTGTGTTGTTGATCTTGTGCGCGCCGGTGTGGTTGAGGTCTTCACGCTTGAGATAAATTTTGGCGCCGCGGTAATGTTCGGTCAGGCGGCGGGCAAAATAGAGGCGCGAGGGACGGCCGACGAAGTCACGAAGATATAAATCCAATTCGTGCTGAAACGCGGGATCGGCTTTGGCTTTGGCGTATTCGGTTTCAAGCTGGGTGAGGGCGGTGATGAGGGTTTCGGGGACATAGACGCCGCCGTAGGAGCCGAAATGGCCGGAGGAATCGGGAAGAGAATCACATACAGCTTTCATTTGCCTTATTGTATCACGCGTGGGCGATTGACAAGTAACAGGCGTAAATGTCTTATTCGGAGTGTCGTAAACGCTTTGTGAATAGCATCTGACCAGGAGAAACCACATGCCGCGTCCCGTTACTTTATTTACCGGCCAATGGGCTGATTTGAAATTTGAACAGGTTTGCCAGAAGGCGAAGAAATTTGGTTATGACGGTTTGGAACTGGCCTGCTGGGGCGATCATTTCGACGTTCAGGCGGCTTTGGCGGACAAGGGATATTGCAAGGGACGATGGGAGATTCTCCAGCGATACGGACTCCGGGCGTTCGCGATCAGCGCGCATCTGGTTGGGCAGGCTGTGTGCGACAACATTGATGGTCGGCATAAGCAGATTTTGCCGCCGGATGTTTGGGGTGATGGCGAAGCGGAAGGCGTTCGCAAGCGCGCGGCCAAGCGGATGATTGAGACGGCCAAGGCTTGCCGGAAATTTATTGATGCGGCACCCGAGCCGACGGGATTCCCGGCCGTGGTGAATGGATTTACGGGATCGAGTGTTTGGCACAGCATTTATGCATTTCCGCCGACGGACCAGAAATACTGGCAGAATGGATTTGATGATTTTGCGAAGCGGTGGATGCCGATTCTGGATGCGTTCGACAAGGCAGATGTGAACTTTGGGCTGGAGGTTCATCCGACGGAGATCGCGTTTGACATCGTTACGGCTGAGCGAGCCATTGCGGCCGTGAAGGGGCACAAGCGGTTTGGCTTCAATTACGATCCGTCGCATCTTGGATATCAGGGCGTGGACTATGTGAAATTCATTCGAACGTTTGCGAAACGGATTTATCACGTGCACATGAAAGATGCCTGGTGGGGTCACGGCGATGGGACGGTGGGCGTTTTCGGCGGGAATACGAATTTCGCTGATCCGCGGCGGTATTGGGATTTCCGCAGTCTGGGCCACGGAGATATCAATTTCGAGGAGATTATCGTTGCCTTGAATGACATTGGTTATGGCGGCCCGCTTAGCGTGGAGTGGGAGGACAGCCGAATGGATCGCGAGCATGGCGCGACGGAGGCGGCGGCGTTTGTGAGAAAGATCGATTTTGAGCCATCGGCGATCGCGTTTGATGCACAGTTCGATCGTTAGGCGCCGAGGTCAACATGAAAGTACGGCTGCGAATGTTCGCTGTTTTGCGGGAGCGCAGTGGGGTTTCGGAGATGGAGATTGAGTTGGTTGATGGAGCGACTGTTGCGGCTGCGATGGAAGAAGTGGGCCGGCGATTTGGCGCGATTGCGGAATTGCTTCCAAGGGCGGTTGCAGCGGTGAATCTTTGTTATGCCAAGGCGGGGGATTCGTTGCACGATGGGGATGAATTGGCGCTGATTCCGCCAGTGAGCGGTGGGTGAGGGATGGAGCAAAAGGACGATGTGATTGGCTTGCAATCGACGCCGCTGGATGTCAACGCCGCGGTGAGCGATGCCGGCGGGAGTGACAGCGGGGCAATTGCTTTGTTTTTGGGGATCACGCGGCGGGATTCGGCGGCGGGGCGGGAAGTTATTTCCCTGGATTACGAAGCATATGAAGAGATGGCGACAGCGCAGATGCGTCGGCTGGCAGAAGAAGCGCGGCGGCGCTGGCCGATCAGTCGGATTGTGATGCTTCACCGAATTGGGCGGGTGGATGTGGGGCAGCCATCGGTGTTGATCGTGGTCTCGACGCCGCATCGGGCGGAGGCGTTTGAGGCGTGCCGTTTTCTGATCGACCGGATCAAGGCGGAGGCCACGATCTGGAAAAAGGAAATCTGGTCGGATCGAAGTTCAACGTGGGTGGAGGGTCATGGGAGATGGCCATAGCACGGCGGAAAGATCGGACCGCGATTGACTTTATCTGCCGCGCCTCTACGCTTCGGGAATGTTATTTCAGCTCGTGCAGACGGTGTACTGGCTGGCGCTGTCGATGTGGTTCGGCGGGGCGATGTTTATTGGGGTGGCGGTGCAGGCGATTCATCGCACGGTGAGGGAGAATAAGCCGCTGCTTCCGCATGTGCTGAGTGTTAATCTTGACGACCAGCATTCGACGCTGCTCGCGGGGGCGATCGTTGGGAATCTCATTTCGGCTCTGACGCGCGTGGAAGTTGTATGCGCGGCGATTTTGTTTTTGACGATTATATCGCAGTGGTTTCTGGTCGATTTGTCTGACACGTGGAACAAGGCGTCGGCGTTTGTGCGCTCGGGGCTTTTTCTAGCTGCGACGGTTGTGGTGATTTACAACGGATGGGTGCTTTGGCCGAAGGTGATGAAGACCCGGCAGGCGTATATTGATGATGCGGATGATCCGGACAAGGCGAATGCAGCCAGCGAGCGGCTGGATCGGCTTCAGCGGGACAGCGAGATGCTGTTGATGGTGCTGGTGTTTCTGCTGCTGGGAATTATTTTGTTCAGTGGGAATATCAGCCGGCCTATTACATTTCATACGGGCGGATGAGTTTGCGTATGGCCAAGGCACGTGGGAGTTCGCTGCAGCAAAGGCGCCAGCGGGCGGGGGTGATTTTACGCATTCTTCAGTCTGTCTATCCGGGTGCGAAGTGCAGTCTGGATTATCGAACGCCGTTGCAATTGCTCGTTGCGACGATTCTATCGGCCCAGTGCACGGATAAGCGGGTGAACCTGGTTACGAAGGGGTTATTCAAGAAATTCAAGACGGCGGCGGACTTCGCGAAATCGCCCGAGGGGGATTTGGAGAAGGACATTCAATCGACCGGATTTTTTCGGAGCAAGGCGAAGAGCATTCGATCGATGGCGGCGTCGCTGCTGGAAAAGCATGGTGGGCGCGTGCCGGAGACCATGGAGGAACTGACCGCGCTTGCGGGAGTGGGGCGGAAGACGGCGAATGTTGTTCTGGGGAATGCGTTTGGGAAGAACATCGGGGTGGTGGTTGATACGCATGTTTCGCGGTTGAGCCAGCGATTGGAACTGACGCGGCAGACGACGCCGGAGAAGATTGAGATTGATCTGATGGAGGTGGTGCCGCAGGAGCAATGGACGCTTTGGCCGCACCTGATGATTCATCATGGGCGGGCGATTTGTACGGCGCGGTCGCCGGGTTGTGAGCGATGCCCGATCTTCGCGGAGTGTCCGACAGGGCCGCGGATCATCAAAGATCGCGATGTTGCGCTTTGATACATTTCGTTACGCTTTTTGAGTTTTCACCCTGCTTATTTCGACTTTAGCGGGGCATTGTGATAAAATTCACAAAGTCGGCTGACAGGGTTTGCGGCCGCAAGGAATGAGTTCGTGGACAGGTTGGCTTTTGCACGGGCGCAGATGGGAATGTCTTTGGCATTCCACATTGTGTTCGCGGCGATTGGAATTGCGCTGCCGCTGGCGATCTTTGTGGTCGAGGGGCTATTTCTTTGGAGCGGTGAGCAGCATTATCTTCGCCTTGCGCGTCGATGGGCGAAGGTGACGGGATTACTTTTTGCGATCGGGGCGATTTCGGGGACGGCGTTGTCGTTTGAGCTGGGGCTTTTGTGGCCGAAATATATGCAGGTGATGGGGGCGGCGGTGGGGCAGGCGTTTGGACTGGAGGGGTTCGCGTTTTTCATCGAGGGGATTTTTATTGGGTTGTACCTGTATGGTTGGCGGAGACTGAAGCCGGTGACGCATTGGCTTTGCGCGGGCGTGATTGCATTGAGCGGGGCGGCATCTGGAGCGCTCGTGCTGGCGGTGAATGCGTGGATGCAGTTGCCGGTCGGGTTCAAGATGGATGCGGCGGGGAAGGTGATTTCGACAGATCCGTCGGCGATTTTCCGAACGTATGCGTGGGTGGTGATGTCGATTCATTCGACGCTGGCGTGTTATGAGGCGGTGCCGCTGCTGATGGCGGGGATTTATGCGATGGCGCTGCTCAAGGGGCGGCGGGATGCGTATTGCCGCAGCGCGATGCTTGTGTGCATGTCTATTGGCGGCATCGCGGCGATTTTGCAGCCGATGAGCGGCGATGCGATTGCCAAGTTTGTTTATCGCACGCAGCCGGCGAAGTTTGCCGCGATGGAAGCGGAATTTGAGACGAGAACACATGCGCCGATGCACCTGGGCGGGTTTCCCGATCTGAAGGCGCGCACCGACCGGGATTCCATCGAGATTCCCGATTTACTCAGTTTTCTGGCGGCGCATGATTTTTCCGCTCGCGTGACGGGATTGAACGATATTCCGCAGGCTCTATGGCCGAACGTGCGGGTTGTACACTGGGCTTTTGATTTGATGGCCGTGTGCGGAACGATCATTGCGATTGCCACGATCATATTCTGGGTTGAATTTGCGGTGCGCCGTCAGCGGGTGTTTGAGATCAGGACAGTCCTGTGGATGCTTGTTATCGTCGGCCCGCTTGGATTGGTGGCACTTGAGGCGGGGTGGTTTGTGACGGAGTTGGGGCGTCAGCCTTGGATTATCCAGGGAATTATGCTGACCAAAGATGCGGTGACGCCGAGTGCGCAGGTGCCGTTCGTTTTCTTCGCGTTCGCGCTGCTTTACGTTTCGCTGGCGGTGATTGTGATATTGCTGATACGAAGAGGAAAATATGCGCCGGGTGCTGAGAGCGTAGAGGTTTTGCGATGACGCACGCGGACCTGGCCTATCTGTGCGCTGCCTCGGCATTGGCCGGATTGATCGCGTATACGCTGTTGGGCGGGGCGGACTTTGGCGGGGGCGTTTGGGATTTGCTGGCGAGTGGTCCGCGAAAGAGTCAACAGCGTCATGCGGTTGGCCATGCGATGGGGCCGGTTTGGGAAGCAAACCATATCTGGTTGATTTTCGTGCTTGTGACGCTATTCACTTGTTTTCCGCAAGGTTATTCGGCTTTGTGCGTGGGGTTGTTCGTCCCGCTGCACCTGATTCTACTGGGGATCATGTTGCGCGGTGCGGCTTTTATTTTCCGTAAATATGGAGCGGCGCCGCATCATTGGGGAAAGGTTTTCGGCGTTGCCAGCATTATCTCGCCTGTCCTGCTTGGGGCTTCTTTTGGCGCGGTTACGGCGGGTGGATTGCGTGTCAGTGCGGCTGGCGCGGTGATCACGGGATCGGATCATGTTGCGCCCTGGTTGCAACTTTATCCGCTTGGTTGCGGCATTTTGGCTCTTTCGACGTGCGCTTATCTCGCGGCCGTTTATCTTGTCGTGGAGACGCGGGGAGAATTGAGAGAGGATTTTCGGCGGCGGGCGATTTTCGCGGGTACGGCGACGGCTGCGCTTTCGGCGATTGTGCTGGGCTTGGCGATGAGAGATGCGCCTTGGTTTGTCCGGCAGCTCTTGTCGTTTCCGGCTTGGCCGGTCGTCGTGGTGGGATTGGTGCTGTTTGCAAGCAGTGCAATCGCGGTGTTTCGGCGTCATTATGTGGCGAGTTGTGCTTGTGCCGCGGCAGAAGTGGCGATTTTGCTCGTGGGCTGGGGAATTGCGCACCGGGAGTTTCTCATTTATCCTGATGTGCAACTGGTTCCGGCGGCGGCTCCTTCGGCGACTTTGCGATTTGTGCTTTGGAGTTTGCCGGTGGGATTGATATTGGTTTTGCCGTCGATGTGGTTACTTTTTCACACGTTCAAGCGAGAACATCTGCACTGAGGTTGCGATGCGGCTGGCGGAAGTTTTTTATTCGATTCAAGGCGAGGGGAAGCTGATGGGGATACCGTCGGCGTTTGTGCGGGTGAGCGGGTGCAATTTGCGGTGCGTTTGGTGCGATACGCCGTATGCGAGTTGGCAGCCGGAGGGGGAGGATGTTTCGGTGGGTGCGATATTGGAGCGCGTGGCGAAGTTTCCGGGGCGGCATGTCGTGGTGACCGGCGGGGAGCCGATGATCATGCCGGAGATTGGGGAGCTATGCGATGCGTTGAAGGCTCGTGAATATCACGTCACGATTGAGACGGCCGCGACGGTTTTTGCGCCGGTGAAGTTGGATCTGGCGAGTTTGTCGCCCAAGTTGTCGAACTCCACACCTACCGAGCGGGAAGGGGGGCGATTTGCACGGGCGCATGAAGAAAAGAGGTTGAATGTTGGGGTGATTCAGCAATTCATCGATCTATCGCCGGATTTTCAGTTGAAGTTTGTCGTTTGCCAGCCGGCGGATTTGGGGGAGATTCGGGATTTGCTGGGGCAACTCAAGGGATGGTCGGCCAGCGATGTGCAGTTGATGCCAGAAGGGACGGACAGCAAGACGCTGGACGCACGATCAGCCTGGATCAGCGAAGTCTGCAAGCAGGAGGGATTCCGCTTTTGTCCGCGATTGCATGTACTGCTGTATGGCAATCGGCGCGGGACTTAGGAGGTAGGATTGCGCCTTCATTGGGGGATGCAAATTGCATGGGGAAACCCGGCGGCCTGCGGTCGCCCGCTAACTATTGTCCTTCCTGACGGATGACTAGTTCTCTTCGAGGATTGAGACGGGCTGACGGCCGGCGAATCCGGTTTGGATTTCGTGCCAATAGGCGACGCTCTCTTCGCCGAGCTTCCAGCAGAGGCAGACATCGTGGCCCTGATGGCGGCCGATGAAATCGATCAGGCCCATCTGGTAGTCCTTCAGATCGCAGCCGACTTCGTGCAACTCATCGACGTAGTTTTGGAGATGTTCGACCGCGCGATCGAGCTGGGTTTGAAGAGTGGGCTGATCCTTGGCTTTGGCGGCATCGAGGGACGTCTGGAGCGCGGTGATCTGGTCGTGGGTTTTGACGACGTCTGACACAATGCGGCGCACCAGGGGGAGCGACCGATTGGCCTCGGCAAGCGTGAAACGCTTGGCGGACCGAGAAGGTTTTACAGACTTAGGAGTGATGAATTGTGGACCGGCCATTGAAAAGACTACCTTTCTTCATGAGCCGATTGCTCGCTCCCGTGCGTGGGGTTGGTGGCCCACCTCGGCAATACAATACACCAGTCGATTATGATCGGTCATTTGCGGCTGTCAACCTGCGAAGTTCGGCGCAATTTGTTTGGTTGCCCGCATGATGAGTAAATGGGCAAGCCGTAACGGGGTATGCGGGGGAGGTTCGGTGCATTCGGTTCAACCGATCTTTGCCGGCCAATCGGGTCCGATACTTTTCGAGGGGGGGGGCGAAGATTTTTTTGGAAAAATTGGCGGATTTCATCAAAACACGTCCAAAGCTTTCACCCAACGAACCCTTGAATAGAGGGACCACACTAAATCGAAGCATTTTAGCGTACCGCTAAGCGGCGGGGCGATTGTCGCGGTCCACCTCCTTACCGCGTCCGCCCTTGCCGCTGTTTTCGATACAGACCTCATTTTGGGAGTTCTCATGAAGAGTCGCTTAATTACATTGGGTTTGCTTGCATTGGCGGTCGGCGCCCTGGCCCTGGCATCGGCCTGTGCGTCCCTGGAGACGCCTAATAATCCAACTACCCAAACTTTGGGCAGCATCAGCGATGCCGCGAGCGTAGTGGCACCGGTTGTCGCGGCGGCCGTTCCGGCGCCTTGGGGGCAGGCCGTTGCGGCGATTCTGGGCGCGGTTGGCGTGATCGCCGGGATTGTGACTCATAGCGTGACTTCAAGAGCCAGTGCCCAGCAGGTGGTTGGGGCAGTGACCACCGGATTGCAGGCGGCTTCTCAAACATTGGGATCGGGATCGCCAGGTGGGCTGAGCCCGTTGGTTGGGAAGTGAGATCGTCAGCGGAACATGGGTACTTCAGTTGGGACTAATGATTTATGCCACCACCCAGTCACCACACGGAGGAGGGCTTTCCGTCCAATGATGGCTCCTGGGACGAATACCGGATGCACGTCATTAAGAGCCTGAATAGAATTGACAATACGCTGGACAAATTGTGGCAGGCGCTCTCGGAGGTGAAGAGGGATGTGACGTTGCTCAAGATAAAATTGGCCGTCTGGAGCGCGGCATTTGGGTTTTTGGGGGCGTCGATCCCCATCGTGGTGGATGCGATGCTCCGGTGGATCGGAGTTGCGGGAAAATGAAACGAGAAAAGGGTGAACGCATGAAGCCAGTTGCACGAATGCCGGGGTATCTGCTGACGATCGTGGCGATTTCGTTCGTTGCGCGCGCATTGGCGCAGACGTATATTATTCAAAGCAACGTTACCGACAGTAATGGGAAGGTCGTTGCGACCGCCACCACGCAATTCACGGCTTCGGGGGCGGCGGCGAGTCCGACGACGGGCGCTAGCGTTGGTGCGATTTCGGCAACGCAGCCGGTACTGACGACAGCCCCGAGTAGATCACCAGGGGCTAATTCGGGGTTGCCAGGGATGACCGGGCAGATCTATGCGTCTGATGCGTGGCTGGCGACTTTTCCGAAGGATGCAAATGGGTTTGTGGATCTGACTTCGTATATTCCAGC
This sequence comes from Phycisphaerales bacterium, assembly GCA_003153655.1. Taxonomy (GTDB): domain Bacteria; phylum Planctomycetota; class Phycisphaerae; order Tepidisphaerales; family Tepidisphaeraceae; genus PALSA-1353. Next base: position 43,137 of record PMAK01000052.1, on the reverse strand, counting down.
GAATGCGTGCGTGATTTCCACCGCGGCGACGCCGGGGCATTTGGCCAGTGATTACGGTGATTTTAACACCGCGCAAAATGCCGCGATTGCCAACGGATCGCATTGCGTGCTGTTCCGGGATGGCGGGACGTATTCGGCTTCCGTGGTCAACAACAATATTTGCGGCGCCACCGGAACGGCAAGTAAATACCTGATCGTGGGGCGCATCGGGGGCAACGGATTTTTGGATCATTCGCTGCCGCGTCCGGTGCTGCTAAATGGGCTGGGCATCGCCGGAGCGCCGAACGGGACGCACGCGTGGGGCGCGGCGATTCATTACGTCATCATTGATGGGCTCGATTTTTATGCCGATCAGCGCGACCCCGCTTCGCCCACCTATGACAAATCGAACACCAGCCAGACCGGCTGCATCACGATGGTGGACCAATCGTGGGGCGGGGCGAGCGATCATATTCTGGTCGAGGATTGCCGCGGACGGTTCTTCCAGAAGATGCTCGACATTGAGAGCGCCGCCAGTTACGCGATGAACACCGTCATCGTGCGGCGATGCGTCTGCGCGTTTAACTATGGAGCGTTTTTCGGCTCGTACGATTACCACGTCCATGATCTTCTGGTGGTGGACAGCCTGTTTGATAACAACGGCTGGAATTCGACGGCTGCGCCCAAGAATGATCCTGAGGGACGAGAACACGATTGGTATACGGCGATCAATCCGCCGGCCGAGGTGATTGACCCGCAACATCGGCACATCGACTGTTTGTTCGCCCGTGCGGATTCCGAGGGGCTAGAGGGTGATGCCGGCGGGTTGGCTGATACTTGTTTGTTCCTGGCCAATCCAATCGGCGGGTATTTGGGCGTCTATCAATCGCTGTTTCACAATATCGTGGTGGATGGGGGCGGCGGGGAGTTCGATAGCGGCACAGCGGGTTCGGCTTTGTCGCTTGTTCCGGGCAATTCCGGAGCATCCCGGGGATGGGGCATTTTCCTGGATTGCGCTCCGGCCGGAACGATGGATACGGTAACCGTCATTAACAAGCCGGATACGATTAACAGCGGCTTTGCCCTGGGGGTTCATGCAGCGGAGCCGGCCAAGCAACTGACATCTCTTGCAACGGTTGCGACGCTGACCAATTGCAAGGTCTATAACTGGTTTACCTGGTCGGGAACTTCGACGAGTGCGCCGAACGCGATTGACCAGGACGGGCCGCCGGCGGTGACGATCACTTACTCGGGTTGCTATCTGCCGGGTGTGACGGGTTCGACGGGCTCACCGCAAGCGGGCGTGGTTGGAGTGACGGGTACGATTCCGCATTATGTCGATCCGACACGCACGGTTTCAAGCTACGCCAAAACGTTGGGCATAGCTGGGGTGACGGACGGGCCTTCGCTGCTTTCCGCGATGGAAAATCAGTGGAGCGGCCAGTGGGATAATCGATTGACGGCGGAAGCCGTGGTGAATTGGATTCAAGCGGGGTTTCAGGTAGCCCAATAGGGGATTTTTCCTTGGGACGACAAACAGAAGGGAAGCTGGGCGCACATGTTGGGTGGATACATTGGACAATTTCTTCCGCTCTCCGGCGGTACGCTCGGTGGCGCGTTGAATCTTGGCGGCCATGACCTGGATTACTTCGGCAATGTCAAAGACAGTGCCGGCAATATCCGGATTCAGGTCATCAACAGCGGCTCGGATCGGCCGCTCAATCTCCTGGATGATTTGGGCAACGTGGCGCTGGCTGTCACCGAAGAGTCTGTGTCGCTCGGCGGTGTGACGCTGAATCTGGGCGTCAATGGAATGCAGATCGACGCAGTTGCCGATCTAGGCGGCGACGGCAGCGGCAATGTCACGATGGACGTTGCCACGCTGCTGATCAATTCCACGATCTCTGGGAGTTCCGGCACGATTGAGGGCGTTAACCTTGCGTCATCCCTCTCCGTTTCAGGATCGGTCACGGCGATCGGTGCAGTGATCGGCGGTTCGTTCAACGGAACTACCACCGGCAAGAGATATATCGCATCGTTCTTCGATGGATCTAATCTGAGCTATGTGGATTTTAACGGGAATTTCATTAAGTCCACCTTTAGCGCGGCCCAGGCAATCTATGTCGATGCGGTTAACGGCAGTGACACCCGAGGAAATGGGACGGACGTCGGGCCGTTTGCGACAATCGCTCACGCGCTTTCGGTGGCGCCTTCGGGGGCGTGCGTTTTCGTGGGGCCCGGCAGCTACAGTATTACGCAGGTCGTTTGCCCCAACGGAGTGAGCCTGGTTGGATCGGGGATGGATATTACCGTCTTGAATTGCACGGGCGCAGCCGGCCAGGGACCGGCCATCGTTGTTGGAACCGGGACAGTTGTTTCCGATTTGACGATCAATTCAGCCAATGGCCACAACATTCCACCGGTTGGTTTTCAGGCGAGTGCAACCAGCGGAAGCACGCAGACTTCGACACAGTTTTATCTGAGGAGGCTTCGGGCCACCGGCGACATCGATGGCTTCTACATGGGGAACAAAACGGGGTTCTATTCCGCGGTGAGTGTGGAGCTGCGAGACTGCATCTTTGCGAGCAACTATGACACGTTTCAGATTGCCGCGGTGGATTCGACCGTTTGGCCTATCACGATTGATATTTATGACTGCCAGTTTTTGCCGACAAAGAAGAGTGGAGGATCGAGCATCCTTCGATGCATTACGGGCGCTCCAACGAAAATCCGATTGTTCAATTGTCTACTTTCGGTCACAGATACATTGAGCACGACGGTGGGAGCGATCGGAGTCTATGCCGGCGTGTCGATCTCGACTTTTGGGGCGATCAATTTCGAGATGTACGGCACGACGGTCAATTTCAATATTCCGAATATCTCCCCGTCACTGATTACGACGGCAAGCTACAACTCGATCGGCGTGGGCGGGACGGGTAGCACGGTCAAGATCGGGGCCGGAAACACGTTCGATCCGAATCTGATGGGAGTCTCGACGGCGACGGTTACGTTTCTGCCATCGCCGAGCGGCAAAGCGATTTCCAGCCTGGCGGTTACCTCCAGCGCTGTTTCACCCTACGCCGGCTCGAACGGCAATCAATTCGAGGTAGCGGTTGATGCCGGCACTTTGACGGCGAATACGTTGGCCATCAACAACCCGAGCAACGCGGCCGGCATTGGGGCGGCCGCGACGACCGATGGCATGGAGGCGCGATATCGAATCAAAAACACAAATTCGGGCAGCACGGCAATGACGCTGTCTTTGGGGAGTAGTTTCAATGCTGGATCGACCACGCTCAGTACTGTTGCGGCGGGGAAGCGGGCTTATCTGACGTTTCAGTATGACGCTGACAATTCCATGTGGGACATGACTGGGTTTATCAACGGGCTTTAGGTTGTCTTCCCCCCCGGTAAATCACCGGAGGGCTAAGGTGGGAGAGGGGATTTTTATGCCGCCGATCGATCTTTCTAGTTCTCCGGTGAGTCCGCTGACGATCAGCGTGAACTCATTTTGGGCTCGCATTCAATTGGAGTTCAATCGTTTGAATGGCCTTCTGACGGACGGTTCGGACCTGGTTTGGAATAATTCCGGCGCGACGCCGCAGCAGGTTGTGGCCGCATTTGGGACGAACGCGGCAAATTTGTTTCAACTGTCGGGCCTTCTCTGCGGATTAATCGGCACGATTTCAGGCACGGCGCCGAATCCCGTGCCGACGGGATGGACCATAACGGCCAATAGCGACGGATCAGTCACATTGACACCACCAACTTCGTGAGTGATGGACATGGCTAAAGAACTTAAAACACCATTTGTCTCCGGGGCGACGGTGTATGCCGTCATCCTGAATGCGGCAGGCCAGACATGGCGCACGGATAGCGGAGTCTTTGAGTCTCCTGTGTCCGGAGATTGGGCGCAATACGCAACCGCCGCTACGGAGCAATCCACCACCGGTATATATGAGGGGAATTTCCCAGCCGCGATCACGGTGGCGGGGGCGTACCACGTGCTGTTCCGGCAGCAAACCGGCAGCTCTCCCGCGTCTACGGACCCAAGCAACGGCATGATCGGTGGGACGATTTACTGGACGGGAGCGGCGGAATCATTTCCGCTAGCGTCGAATGCTGCAAACGCTACAAGCGTCGCGATGAGCGGCAGCAATGTGAATGGGAATGTCACACAGTGGAACAGCACCGCGGTCTCGCTGAATGGCGGATTGCCAAGCGTGAGTTCGGGAAATGCCGGCACGGGCGGCGGCCCGATCGCGATCAATCAAAATACAGGCGGAACAGACAATCTTCGCTACGTAGACGGCAATGGAAATGGCGTTGAGGAGGCGCAGGTGCTGATCTATCTGGCGACCAACTGGCCCGCGCAGCCTGATCTTGTCCAGGCGACAGCCGTGACGGGGTCGGACGGACGATGGGTGTCTCCCGCGTTTGTTCAAAGCGGCACGTATGTCGCTGTGTTCACGAAAGTCGGCGCTGACGGCCCGGACGTGTCGCCCGCTTTTTCGGTTTAGTAAATGAAAGGGATGGCACATGCCTGTTACCGCGTCGCCTATCAGCGCCGGATTCGCCTCTGGACGCTACGCCGCTCAGGGGGATGTCGAGTCTCAATTTGGAATTGACAACGTGCGTGTCTGGTCACAGTTGGATAATTCACAAACCGCCGCGGACGTTTCACGCATTCAACAGGCGCTGGATTTCGCCGATGGGAAGATCATCAGCACGTTCGCGAATTTCGGAAATTATGTAACGCCGCTTTCCCCGATCGGGACGGATGTTGCCCTGGTTACGCGATGGGCAGCGGTGATTGCGGGGGCGTGGCTGTATCAATCGCGTGGACTTCGCGATGACGGCTCGGAAGGAGATCGCATTGCTCAACTACAGTCGCAGGTGGAGGTGGAAATGCTTCGATATCGCGGCAACGAAAAACTCGATGCGGCGCGCCGCTGGCCGGCCGCGACGGCTCCCACGGGATACTAGCAACTGGAGAATATTCTCGATGAATGTAGAAACCGTGGCCATCGACAGCTTACGTCCTGACCCGGCAAACGCGCGTAAGCACGGGAAGCGGAACCTGGATGCGATCATGGAGAGTCTTCGGCGGTTTGGGCAGCAAAAGCCGATCGTCGTTGATTCGGGTGGAGTCGTTCGGGCAGGTAACGGACAGTTCGCGGGAGCCAAAGCGTTGGGCTGGTCGCATATCGACGTCGTCCGTTCTGATCTTCCAACGATGGAATTGACGGCCTACGCGATTGCGGACAATCGCACGGCGGAATTGGCTGAATGGGATCCGTTGACCCTGAGCAGCCAACTTTCAAATGACGAATTGGGAGATGTCGGATTTACAGAGGATGAATTGCAGAAGTTCGTTGAAGATACAGAAGATTTTGTTGTGCCGACGACGGAGATTCACGACTTGTTTGAGGTAGTTGCTGAGTGCGGTGACGAAAACGGGCAGAAGCAATTGTACGAGCGATTGAAGGCCGAAGGGTATCCATGCCGACTGTTCACGCTGTAGTAGATTGTCCGCTGCGGGAAAGTTTTCGTGTGCGGCAGGTGGCGGGGATGTTTGATCTGCCGGTGGGGTGTGGATCTCAATCGTCATTCTCCGTCGAAGTGCCGTCGGTGCAGGATGCGTGGAGCGTTGGGGTGATCGTCGGGCCGAGCGGATCGGGCAAAACAACGATTGCGCGACGGGCATTCGGCGATTGGGTGGTTGAGAGGTGGGATTGGTCGGAGGACCAGAGCATCCTGGACAGCTTTCCGGCGACCATGGGTGTTCGTGAGATCACGCAATTGCTTGGAAGTGTTGGCTTCAGTTCACCGCCGGCGTGGCTTCGGCCGTTTCGTCTTCTCAGCAACGGCGAGCAGTTCCGTGTCAGCCTGGCTCGGACGCTTGCGGAAATGCCTGAGTTGGCGGTTGTGGATGAATTCACCAGCGTTGTGGATCGGACGGTGGCGCGGATCGGCTCGAGCGCGATTAGCCGGGCCGTACGCCGATTGGGACGCAGGCTTGTTGCGGTATNNGGTTACGTGTCATTATGACGTGCTGCCCTGGCTTGAGCCGGATTGGGTTTTGGATATGGCCGATGGCTCGCTGACACGGGGGTTGGTTCGGCGACCGAAAATTGACGTGGAAATCGTACGTTGCGATGCGTCGACGTGGAAGCTATTCAGCCGTCATCACTATTTGAATGGGAAGATTCATGCGGGGGCGCAATGTTTTGCGGGATTGGTTGAGGGTCAGCCCGCGGCTTTCGTTGCAGTGCTATTCTTCCCGCATGCAGATCGTCCGGGCTGGCGGGAGCATCGATGTGTATGCCTGCCTGACTTTCAGGGAGTGGGCATCGGCAATGCCATGAGTGAATTTGTCGCGTCATTGTTCGTGGCCACGGGAAAACCTTACAGGAGCGTGACAAGTCACCCGGCGATGATCCATCACCGGGCAAAGTCATCCCAATGGCGCATGACCCGATCACCCTCGCGCGTGCGTCCGAACTATCGAAGCAACGACCAAGCAGGGGTGTGTAGCAAGACGCTCAGCAGCAGGCGAATGACCGCCAGTTTTGAATATGTCGGGGCCGTGCGCGAAAAAATTACCGCGAACTTTGGAATCGGAGTCCACAATGGATGACATCTCTGCGGAACGGACGGAACAGATTCGCAACCTGGCATTGCAGGGCGCGACGGACCGGGACATTTGTGAATTTCTCGGCATGGATGAAATGGAATTCGTGGAGAAGTTTTGCGAGATACTGATCCCCGCGAGGGCTCAAAGAAGGATTTCCCTGCGAAAAAAGCAGACGGCAGCCGCGATTGAAGGAAATGCCAGCATATTAATGCTACTGGGGAAGCATGAACTCGGTCAGACGTCGACTTCCGCAAGGGCCGACAACCCGTGGCCCGAACCACAACTGGACCCCAAGGTGGGTTGAACTGCGTCCGCACATGGAGCAGCTTCGGCTTTGGGATAGTCAAACGCGATTCAAAGTCGTTCCCGCAGGCCGGCGCAGCGGAAAGACGGAGCTTGCCAAACGGTGGCTGATTGAACATCTATTCCGCCCAACGCAGCACGGCCAACCTGGGCGCTATTTTGCCGCAGCGCCGACGTACAGTCAGGCAAAGCGCGTCTTTTGGGAGGATTTGAAATCGCTGATTCGGCGCGAGTGGGTTCGATCAATCAGTGAAACCGATCTGCGTATCGTCACAACGCGTGGCGCGCAGCTTTGGGTGCATGGCCTGGACGTGCCGCAGCGGATTGAAGGCAGCCCGTGGGATGGGTGCGTCATCGACGAACTGGCGAACTGCCGCCCGAAGATTTGGGATGCCCATGTGCGTCCGGCTTTGGCGGATCGCCGGGGCTGGGCGTGGCTGATTGGCGTGCCGGACATGGATTCACCTGGTCAGGTGGATTATGAGAATCTGGTGCTCCTGGCACAGAACAGGGAGGAACCGGAATGGGGGTGCTTCAGTTGGCCGTCGGCTGACATCTTGCCGCCGGATGAAATTGAATCCGCTCGGCGGCTTCTCGATCCGGCCATTTTTGAGCAGGAATACCTGGGCAAATTCGTCATCGCCCGGGGCAGGGCGTTTGCCAATTTCGATTCGACAATTCACGTGAAGCCGACGGCATACGATCCGTCCCTGCGCATCTGCTGGTCACTTGATTTCAACATTGACCCGATGTGCAGCGGGGTGATTCAACATGATGGGACCCGTGTCCGGGTGATTGATGAGATATCGCTGCCTGATACCGACACCGATTCGGCTTGCGATGCATTCTTAGAAAGAGCGGAGAACCGCAAATGGGATTTGAAGGATATCACGATTTACGGTGATGCCACCGGCTGGGCCCGTGACAGCACGAGCGGAAAATCGGATTGGGCGATCGTGCTGCGCCGGCTGCACAATCTTTCGCCGCGATTCAAGGTGCCTCGATCGAATCCGGCGGTCAAAGATACGGTCAATGCCGTGCGGGCGATGCTTCGGTCGGCCAACGGCCCGAATCGTCTGTCGATTGATCCTCGATGTAACCGGCTGATCCAGGATCTACGAAATGCCGTTTGGCCCGGAAACATTGAAGCGCAGCATGCGCTTTCGTGGCTGAGGTATTTCATCGACTGGGAATATTCCATTGGTTTGCCGTCTACGGCGTCAGTGGGCTCGGTCGGATTTTCAAAATTGCAACGGGAACCCTAAGCATGACAGAATTTTCAAATAAACCACGCGAGCCGCAGGCTGGCGAAGCGACCCGGCAGCAGACGATGTGCGCCACGATCGGCGGGATTCCAAGTTCCAGTGCTGCAGGGCTGGTTGGTTTTCTGCCCGCGGCGTCGGGAACTTATCTGACATATCGGCAGATTTCGGCGCATCCGACGAACGCGCTCGTTCGCGGGATCGTGGCAGCGCCTATTGTGGCTAACACCTGGCGATTCAAGAAATGCCGACCGGAAGTGCCGGATGAATGGGTGGAATTTGTCCGGCAGGTTCTGGGTCCACTGCGGCAGGGCGTTGTTCGGGATGCGATGCGAGCGCTGGAATTTGGTTGGGCGGGATTTGAGAAGATTTGGCAGGTGCAGGATGGCCGCCGGGTTTTGCGGAGACTTAAGCCGCTGCTGTGCGATTGCACGGATATTCTGGTGGACGAACATGGCAATCCGTCGGGACTGCTGAATCATCCACCTGGCGCGCCGCCGATTACGCTTACCGCAGAAAAATATTTTCTCTACACCTACGACGGTGAGGCGGGGAATCCGTACGGCCGCTCGCGGCATGAGAACGTGCGGCAAGCCTGGTCCGAGAGCGAGCAGATTCGCCAGCGGCTTGCGCAGTATATGAAGAAGGTGTCGGGGATCGTGGTGCAATTGCATTATCCCGACGGCACCAGCCGGGATTCTGCCGGGGCGGAACGGCCCAATCAATGGCTTGGCCAACAGNNTGAGCCGCGATGCGGCGGGGGCCGAGCGACCCAACCAGTGGTTGGGGCAGCAGGTGCTTGATGCTGTTTCGTCGGGGCGCAGCGTGATGTTTCCCAATGGATTTGCATCGGCAAATGATCCCCGCATGGCGTACGAATTGGCGGGCAAGAGCCCGTGGCAGCTTTCGACGCTGGAAGTTCAGGGAGCGGATCATGCTCCGGGGATGAAGGTGGTGCTGGAATATTACGATGCAATGATTTTCCGCGGTTGGCTGCGGCCGGAGCGGGCGGGGCTTGAATCCCGACATGGAAGCAAAGCGGACGCGGAAACGCATACGGACACGGGAACGCTGGATTGTGAATTGATCGATCGCGATATCGCGGACGCTGTTACACGGGATGTTGTGGATGAACTGCTGGTGCTGAACTTTGGCCAGCGTGGCCGGGGCGCGGTGGCGATTGATCCAGCACCTATCGAAGCCGATTCGCTTGGTGTTTTGCGGGGTGTGCTGACGACGCTGCTGGCGCGGGGCGACGGTGAAATGACATCCAGGATCGACGGCGATTCGTTGCTCGATCAACTTTCGGTTCCACGCTCGGCAGAGTGAGCCGCGTTCAGATTTTCTCTTTCAAGATAAAACATATGAATCAACCTACAAAACCATTCAAGCTGCACGCGCTGGCGCTTTCGGTCGATGCGCGGGTAACACCGAGCGGCGATTTGCCGGCGGAGATTGCGGGTCAACCGGCGACTTATCTCTGGAAGGACATGATCCACACGGGTGCGTATGTGCATCCGACGCGGAAGTTTTCGCTGGCGGTGGATCGCGAGCGCCTTGGCCGCTGGGCTGACGCCGGCAAGAAGATGCTGGCGGCGGGCGTGGCTATCCCAATCAACTGTGATCACTCCGACGCGGCGCGCGATGTGGTGGGATATGTCAAGGAATTTAAGCTGGATGGAGATCGGCTGCTGGGTTTATGCCAATTCATCGGAGATGAAGCGGCGCTGACCGCCGCTCGCAACCTGGTTTCGGTTGGCATTGACCCGAATTTCACGGATGGTGAGGCGCGGCAGTGGGGGGAGGCGATTGTGCATCTGGCATTGACGCCGGTTCCTGTCGTGCCCGATCAGGATCAGTTTGTCGAAGCGGCTGACGAGCCGTTCGACCCTGCTCACGGNNACGACGACGAGCCCGAGTTATCTTTGCCCTGCACTGATGAGCAACTTGAAACGCTCCGCGGCCTCATCGGAGACGACTTTGACGCTGAAACAGGTGTAGCACAAATCATTCAATGGCTGCAATCGCCTGATGAGAGTGATTCCGCGGAAGATCAGTCGGCGGACTTGCAGGCGGAACTGGCGTCGGCGCGGGAACAGGTATTGCAACTGTCGGCGCGGCTGCCGCCGGTGATGCCGCAAGAGGTTCAGGCGGCGCTGGTCGAGTCCGCGACGGCGAAATTTGATGCCGCGGTATCGCGGGGGTTATTGTCACCCGGCGCGCGTGATCGGCTGGTGGCGGCGCTTGTCGAAAACGGCGAAGGCGGCGCGAATGTCATCGCGTTGTCGCGAGCGGCCAACGGCGGTGGCGATCGGTCGCTGGCCCTCGTTGTCGCGGACATTCTGCTCGACAACAGTCCGATCGACCTCGGCGAACGAACGGGCCTGCAAGCAATGGCGAGGCATGTTCCAGGGGAGGATTCTTCGCCTATCGAACAGCTTCGCCAGTACATGACAAAGATAGCGAGTGTGTCGGGGTAGGGGTTGGTTGGTAGTTCAGATTCTTCGCTCTTTGACAATTCAATTTCTTCGAAAGGATCACAATGTTTTCGATTCCTCAAGGTAAACCAGGCGTGGTGGGCAATTATACGTCTCAGCCGCGCGAAGTGTTTTATTCCGGGCGAGAGTTTGCGCAGTTCTGGGCTCCGCCGGTGACGGTGGACGGCACGAATTCCAGCAATCCGCTCAACGCGCCTTACACTTGGCTGCTATGGGCGGGCATGCCGATGGGCCGGATCACTGCAACCGGCAAATACGCCAATAGTATTCTCGGGTTGAGCACGGTGGCCGCTGCCAGTGCGGCGACATCGGTGACCACCGACGTCAACACCGCGGCTGAAATCGTACGCCGCATCGGGGCATCCGGCACATTCAAACTGACCGGGCCTCCGGCCGCGTCGGGAACGGTTGCGACCCAAGTTGTCACCTATTCGGCGGTGAATACCACTACTGGCGTTATNNGCACGGCGCTTTCAGCGGCGGCGGTCAGCGGTTCGCTGATCCAGCCGACCGACGGCAGCGAAACTATTCTTACGCTTCTGTGCGAAACCGATGGCGTGCAAATCATCGATCAGACGCATACGAATCGCGTGGATGTGTTCTGCGGCACGCTGCTGGCCGGCGGCGGAACCATCAATACGGGGATGATCGTCAACTATCCGTCTGATCCGAGCCTTAAGGCGTATGTAAAAGCGGCGCTGCGGTCGATCTGTCCGGGGGTTTCTTTCCTGGACGACATCACCGGGTAGGAAAAGATGAAACCCGGATTTCAAATCTGAAATCCTAAATCTCAAATCTTACAACAATTCAACTATTCAAGGATCCTCATCATGGCTTACGTTTCCATCAATGACATTCTCGGCGCCCCCAATCTCTGCGGGATTATCCAGAGTACCGTCAGCGGCATTCCCAATCCGTTTCCGCAGGCCTTCTTCCAGGTCGATCAGACCGTGGACGGGGATACTGGTGAATACAAGGTGTTCAGCGGCTCGCGCACAAATGCGACGATCTCGCCGTACGGGGCGCCGTCGAAGAATCGACAGCTTCGGGAGATCGGAGTTAAATCGGTGAAGCTTCTTCACAGTGTGGAGAACATCGTTTTGCCGGTGAAGGATTACATCAACCTTCTGAACTACAACGAGCTTTCCAAGCAAAAGCTCGGGATTGATGAAGTCAGCCGGCAAATCCGTGAAGCCCGCTGGACTCAGGACAATTTGCGGATCAGCGCGCTGACGTCGATGCTCTTCAAGACGCAGATTTACTATGACAACCAGGGGAATCTTTTGCCCAGCTCAACGGGCGCGCAGACGACCGTGGACTACACCGTGCCGGCCGGGAATCAGAATCAGCTTGATGTATTCGGTACCGGCAATCCAATCCTGAGCGCGCCCTGGTCAACCACGACGACGGCGATTGATACACAAATGCGTGCGTTGCACCAGGCGGCCGTTGAATTGACGGGATATGAGCTTAAGCATGCGTTCTATGGAAAGAACGTGCCGGGATATCTGACCGGTAATAGTAATCTGGGAAACTATTTCTTCCGCGACAGCTACGGAGCCGATGCCTTTGGTCCGCAGTACATCGCGACGGCGGATATTCCGAATCCATTGCTTGGCGTCACCTGGCACAAGGCGTACCAGAGCTTCTTCGTCGATCAGAATGGCAATCGTCAGTCGCTGGTTGGTGATGACCAGATCGTCTTTACGCCTGAACCTAGCACCGCGTGGATCGGGTTCTTGGAAGGGACTTATCCGGTTCCGACGAAGGCAGGGATTATCACGCCCGCGGAGCCGGCGGTTGTTTCCGGCATGGAAGCGCGGGCTGGGATGTTTGCGTATGGCATGGCCAGCGCCGATCCGCCAACCGCGAAGATCATCTATGGCGACACGTTTCTTCCCGTGCTGAAGATTCCCAGCGCCATCTTTGTCGCGACTGTGAAATTCTAGGAAAACCGGCAGGTTACATTCATGATCGATCCCTTTACGCAAACATCCGCGGCCATCCTGTGCTCGCTTCTGGCGGACGTTGGCTGGGCTTCAATGGTCAAGCCCGGCAACGTGATTGACATGGCCGCTGCCTCCTTCGAGCGGTTCAAATTGCAGCTTCAGCCGGGGGATGTGCCTGAGGTGATTTTGCTNNCTCAGGGTGCGTTCAAGCTCAAGCCGTTCGGCGCCAGCAGCCGGGTGACGGAGATGGAGCAGAGCTATCAGCTCATCGTCACGCATGACTCGCTTCGGGTTCGTCCGGTGAATCAACTGAAATTTCAAACGTTGATTGCGCTGGCCAAGGCGGGTCCGTCACTCGGACTTGAGGGGTTCATTCGCGATTGGGAAATCGCCGAGGGTGAAGACGACGCCATCGGCCAGAAGCAATGGCGGCGGGGCACGCAGCGCTGGGTGAGCGTGTTGACCATCCGCGTGAGCATGTATCTCGCGCGGGAAAAGCTTGTTTCGTTTTGCTGATTCACGGGTCAGATTTCTGGAGATCGTTCGATGTCAACAACTCTTTCCAATCCGCAGGTCAATGTTCAATTGCGATAGCAGCTTACGACCGGCGGTCCGCCGGCCGTGGTTACGTCGCAGGTGAGCCATCAGCCGGGCATCACGCTCGGAGCCGGCAATACCGCCGGCAACGTGGACCGATGTTTTTCCGAGTCGTTTACGGTGAGCGCCGGCTCGCCGCTGACGGTGAATCTTTCATCGGCAGCCGATCCGCTCGGCAATGCAGTCGGAATCGTCCACGTTACGAGCGTCCTCGTTGAAAACGACAGCAGCACGGCCGGCCAGGACTTCACCGTCGGCGGCGGCACGCATCCGGTGTTGGGGACCGATCAGGGGACGGCTCAGNNCAACGGCGGGGCGTTTCTGGTGACGAATCCCAACCCCGGCTATTCCGTCGTCGCATCTGCCAGCGACACCCTGCAGATTTCCGTCGCCTCCGGCACAAACGTGCCGGGCAAAGTCACCATCCTCGGCCGCTCGGCTTGAGCCGGGCGAATCCTTAAAAAAGTCAATCGTTACAGGAGTCTTTCATGGCCGCCTCAGTTTTCCATTCCGGATCTTTCGGCACAGCCGCGCTCGGCACGAACGAGCTTTCCATCACCGCATGGAGCGTTCAGCCAACTGCGCAGCTGGTCGAATTCAAGAACAGCAAGAGCGGGGGATATGTGCTGCGCGAAGCGACGTTCAAGGATTGCAGCGTAGCGATCGAAATGGATTTTGATTTTGGGAACAACCCATTCCAAACGCCATATTCCATTCAGCCTGGCACGACGCTTACCAACGTCAAATTGTGCCTGCACCAATCCGCATCGGGCGTGTTAGATGGATTGGCGTGGACGTTTTCATCGCTCGTGGTGGATTCAACGCCACAGAGTCTGAAGGTGGATGGCAAGATCACCTCGCGATTTACGGCCAAGGGTAACGGCAGCTATACACCGGTTTCATGAGGTGACATGTGAGTGATCTAAAGGAACTGGTTGGTCTGGGAGACGCGTCCGCGTTTCCGGGTCATGTGCTTTCTCCGCCGCGGCTGATTGAATTCGCGGAGGCGGAAGAGGAAGCGGCGGCCCAATATCTGCGCGGCATCGCGAAATCCGCAGCTGCTCTACCGGCCGCGGTTCGCGATGCCATTCACCAACGGGCCGTGGACAATCTGCGCAGTCATCCGTTCAGTTATGGATCGCTTGCGTTCGATCAGTGGGCGTTATCGATGTCGGCGGCGCCGTTTTTGGCGTGGCTGCTGCTGCGGATCAAGCATCCAAAGCTGACATTGCCGGAGGCGTCGCAGTTTTTGTGCGAAGGTGAATATTCGGCGAAGGTGGGGGCGATCTGGTCGTTATGGGGGTACAAGCCGGCAAAAAAATCCGCGTCCCCGGCGGCGAGCGCGGCTCCGGCGGAGAAAGCCGTCCCATCGACTGGCGGGGAATCTTCAGGCGTCTCACCGACCGCGGGCCGGGGGGCGGCGGATTGACTTATGCGCAGGCGGCGAAGCTGACGTGGCCGCAGTTGATGCATGCGCTGGGGGTAGAGGCAAACGTCGATGCGGGCGCGGAGGCAGCGCGACAACTCGCCGATCGGCAGGACGCGATTTTCGATGAGATTCTTATTCGCCGGGAATGTCTGCGGGTTGATTTGTTGCGTATGCCGACGGGCGATTTGATGGTGGAGGTTGCGACCGAGTCTAACGGTCAAATGCCAACTCGTGAATCATTGCTTGACGGTCTTCGACGATATGTAAGCAAAAGCGCGGACCACTAAACCGGAATTTTCTTCACGGAAGTCACGACAATATCTTCCAGTTCTGCTTTTACCTTTGCGTTGGCGGCACTCCTGGCCTGGAAGTATTTGGCGGTATCCATTTTCGTTGCTTTGTGGACGCCTTCGACACGGTATTGGCCGGGGCCATCCTGCGTCATGGCCAGAGATGCATTAGCTGCCACGGGGAATCCTCGCGGACCCGAAATCGATGCCGTGTCAGGTTCGCGCGCTTCGACGGCTCGCAGCAGTCTGGTTGCGAATCTAATGATTGCCAGAACCACTCCGACGATGCCGATCAAAAGCATCCAGGGGAGAAGCAGATGGACAAAATCGTCGATGCCGCCGCGCCTGGCCTCGGAGCGAGGATCTCCGGAATTTGCCCACGCGACGATTCCCACGATGGCGGCAATCGATATGGCGAGCGGGATGACGAAGAACTTAATCNNAGACCCTCCGAGATGGCTTTGCCTCAAGGTTACTTCTTAGGCAGATCAAATCAATAGATTGGGTCCGTGACGCGTGGTGGGAAGCGGAATGATTATTCTTTTTGAAGGGATGTGACGATTACGCCTTCCAACTCAGCTTTTACCTTGGCGTTAGCGGCACTCTCAGCATGGATATGCAGTGTCGTGTCCATTTTGGTTTCGCGATCAACGCCCTTGATGCAGTATTTGCCAGGGCCGTCCGTTGGCGGGGAGTATTCCGGGATGACTTCAATGACGGGAAATCCCGGCGGCGTGGGTGGGACGTTAGCCTCGGGTACGCCTCTCCGCCGCAGCTCATTGATGCTGTCCTGTACGTCATTGGCCCATTTGAATCGCGCCATAACGGAGCCGATAACGCCGAGAATGGCCATAACCACTACAGGGTACATCAGAGCTTCGAGGTATGGGCGGCGGTAATAGTCAGTGCGCTGATCGCCAGTATTCATGACGACAAGGATGGCCATGCACCAGGCAATGGCGATGACGAGGGCGATTAGGAAAAACATGAGCCAGCGGCGACCTTGACTCAGACATCCTCCCGGATGCGTCAAGATTACTCAGGAATTCCCGGTACTTCAATGTTGAGGAGATCAGTTTATGGCAACTGGTGAGGCAGGAGATAGGCCAGCGAATGTCGGCGGAGCGTTTGGATTTGCTACGCAGGCGGCCGATACGATGACTGGCGAATTCGCAGATGCCGGGATATTTGATCGGACCGACATCCACAACGCGGGCGATTTGGCCGAGTATAAGCGCGGAAAGATTGAAAGCGACCATCAGGGGATGAGAGGCGCTGTGAGTTCACTTTATTCGAGCGCGGGGCTTGGGCCATCCTATCAGTCGGAAATGGATATCCTGACGGAGGCCGAGGATTACGCTCATACTGGTGATACGCGATCAGCAGCGGATATCGATAGCCAAAGAACTCGGATGGGTCTGCAGCAACTTCGCACGCAAATGGATGCGGCGCATAGCGAATTGCAAGCTGAACTCAACGCGGGCGAACGAAAGATTGATCCAAACGATACCGAAAAGGTAAAGCAATTCGAAAATATCAGCGCGCAATCGTTGGCCAATTTTGACGCCAACGCCACGCGTCAGGGCAAATATCGGGAAGCTCAGACCAACGATCAGATTTCCGCGTTTCAGGAAGAAGCTAAGGAGTCTCAGCTTCGCGCCCAGGGCCGCACAGACGATGCCAGGACTGCGGCGCTCGATTTTTCGACGCAGCAGCGAGTCGAATCTTTACAGGAACAAGCTGATGCCGAGACCGATCCGACTCACAAAGCGCAGCTTCAGCGCGAAATCGCCGCGGCCAGCGATACGGGGAAGATCGAACGCGATTCGCTGCAGCAAGAACTTCACCGGACGCAGATGACCAACGTTCAGGCCTCCGCGATGTCTGCCGCATCGCAAATGGGCGTATCCGGTTTGCAGGGTATCCACGACGGCGGCGGCTCGAATCTCAATGATGCGGTTCGCAAGCTTGATGATGCAACGATGAAGCTGAATAAGGCCCTGTCTCATTCAAAGACGCTTGTACTGGTGAAGGATTGACTCTATGGCTCTTGATTCAACCACGGCGATCACATTTCTGGGCGTGCAGGTGTGGGACGAAGGGACGGAGGAAAACTTCGTTCGCACGGGCAACAGCACAGCCGTGCGCACCATGCTTTGTGCCTGGGAAGATCGTGTTCCGATCATTAACCAAATTCGCGGCGGAGGGATTCAGGTCGGCGTTTACTACTATTATACCACATCACAGGTTTATCCCGACGCGCCGTTTCTTCCGTTCGATTCGATTCATGTGGAAGGTCTTCCCGGGGAGAATGGTTTAACGGTCGGGCCGAACGGGTTGGTGGGGTACAAATACGCGCGTCTGCGGATCACCTATAAGAGCCTGGACTATATTGAGGGCGTAACAACGGGGACGATGTCGCTGGATTATGCGACACAGACGGTGAGTCTGCCGCATAGCGCGCCGACGTATCAGTTTCCCGACGGCACGCCGCTGGCTCCGCAGGACAGTCCGCCGCTGCGTGTTGGGATCGTCACGATTNNTGGCATCGTTGCCTTCCGGCATGGTTCAGAGCCTTGCGGGATGTGTGAACTCATCGGCGATTCTTGGGGGCGCGCCTGGCACGGTGCTCTTTGATGGAGCGCATGCCGACCGGCGATTGACCACCGTTGGCGCTGAGAACTGGGACATGACCTACAAGTTCCTTTACGTCGCGTCGGGATGGAACAACCTTCTTCAACCCACGGCCAAGATGTCCGGCACCGCTGGAACATTCCAGCAAGTTGCGCGTATTTCTGATGGCAGCCCGCTTTATCAACTTGCCGATCTCGGCCCGCTTTTGCAGTGAGGAACAAATTTGAAACCATATCCCCGCGCCAATATCAGTGAAGGCGATGGCGTCACGCTATCTGCCGAGTTGTACAATCGAATTGTCGAGGACATCGAGCGTCTCGATCGGACGGCGGTGATGCCGCCCCTGTTTATGACGAGCGGAGGCAGCGGGAGCACAATCGGCCTGCGGCAATTGCCGGGGGAATTATTATTGGTGGCGATTATCGGCGCCGAAACCGGTGGCGGGCGATATCAAGGGTCCATCCTCTATGGCAATAGCACGGGTAACGCAGCCAACAATTTTCAATTGCAGGCTCAGACCAACCAATCCGCGATAGACGGTCCGGCGCCTCTTACAAATTCCAACGGCACGCTGGTCAACAATGCCCTGGTTGTGAACCTGATGGAACCTAATGTCGGCGGAAGCCACATACTTTGGGCCGACACGGCGGACAAGATTTATGCGTTCGGACGGGTTATGGGTTTTACGCCCGAAGCCAATCCACGCACGATTGTGTATATTGAAAACTGGCCGATCATGCCGGTGATCGTGAAGGTAACGGGCACCTATCAAGCATCGAATGGCGGCGTGTATTACGGACGGATTGTGCAGGGGCAGTTCGCCAGCGGCAGTAATTTTGGCTACAGTTTTCCGCTGAGTAGCTTGAATACAGCGTTCCTGCCGAGCACGGAGAACTGCTGGATCACCAACAATTGGGAACAAACCTACGGCACGCTCGGTCACAATGCCCTGTCCACGGGCCAGTATATTTGGGGCTTTGCGGCAGGCTTACCGCAATATTTAAGCGTTACCTCAACCAATACGGACACTAACAACATATGGTATCAGGTATATACGTGGTTTCCGCCGCAGTGTGCAGCCTTGACGCATGGAATTCAGAATCTGGCGACCACTCAAACCGCGAATTCCACATACGCGATCAACGAACAGACCATGCTCAACAATCTAAAGTCTGATATGTCCAATGTTCAGGCGTCATTGAGCAATCTTTACGCAAATTTGAGGGCAGCTGGATATTCGTTATAGGGTGTTAGAGGAAATATTCTGTCTTGACGGCTGTTCTGACGATGTGTTATCGAAAGACTCTGTGGGATCGCTATGGATAGCGACAGGAGTTTTTTTTAAAGTTGGGAGGTAAGTATGTTTAGTGGGTTCAAGAAAGTCTCTATTGCCGCGGGTGCGGCAGTTTTTGCCTTGGGTGTTTTGCCGAATTCGTTTGCCACGGCTGCTGCAATTCAAAACACCAGCCCGGCAACAATTGATGGCTGGAACATTTCCTGGGGCACAGGTGTTGGTCTGACCGTAACTCAGGACACCAATTCGAACCAGGTCGATGTTGAAAAATCGGCCACCTTTACGGCGCCGAACCAAGGGTATCAGATTACCTTTGCACCGGTTCCAGGTTCGACTGGCACGTCCGCCAGTGAGTTTGTCATTCCGGATGAGACCATTGTGAATAACAGTGGATCTGCATTCAGCTCTTTTTCATTTATCCTGATAAATAAGAGCAGCACACTTGCCACCTTTGACAGTGTGGCCAGGACGTTTATTCCACCGACCGGGTCGGGCTATGACTACACGTCAGTGAGCCTGACATCGGGGAACACCATCCTGACCTACACGGGTACGCAAGGTAATGGCATAACTTCCTTCTGGGGCAATGGCGATCCGAGCGCGAGCGGTGACAATCTATTGATTGATGCACCGGCTGGGTCTGATTTTGCTTTGAAGGAATTGTCAGCCTCCGGCCCAGGAGGAAGCCCTGGTGGTCCTGGAAGCGTAGTCCCGCTTCCCGCGGCTGCTTCGCAGAGCTTGGCTGGACTGGTTGGATTGGCTTTGATTGGCCTGCGACGCCAGTTGAAGCGGCGTCGGCTCGCGTAACAATGCATGTTTTCGCGAAGCCACCGGTGTTTTATTGAAACTCGGCGGCGAAGCGGGCGGCGGCTTGATACTTTGTCGAGCCGGAGCTCCGCTTCGCCGCTTTTGCATTGGTTGAGAGCGGTAGGCGGCTACTCTTCTTCACTCACGATTATCTGCTTCGAGACCGCTCGGGCGATACGGACGACTTCGTCACGGTGAACTCGCTGGTCGGTCGGATATTTGCGGCGATTCCAACAACGCAGAACATAGACGTCGGGATCGGTTTCATCCTTAAAAATCCGTTTGAATGTTGTCGATCCGTCCGTGAACGCGAGATAGTAGGATTTTCCAGGCAGAATGCCTTCGCGCTCGACAGCCTCAAAACTGAAAACAACGATCTCTCCATGCTTCCATTTGGGATGCTGGCAATTTCCGTCGACGGGTGCGGTGAACGCGCGCCTGTCGGAGGCGGCAACCAATCGATTGGAATCCGGATGTTCGGCAAATTTGTCAACGCGCCGGCTGGCGGCAACTCCAATTCTGAACTCCGGCAATATCCTCGCAAGATGAACACGGCGAAGATCCAATCCAGCCGGTAGTCCAGAGCCACGATTCTCCGCCTCATTGGTATTGGATGACGGACTTTTCGCGGAAGTGGGGCGAGCTGCTGTTTCCGATACGGAAAAACGTGCCTTAAAGTCCTCAAAAGTTAAGCCTAATGCTGCGGCCAATTTAGGAAGGCGCTTGGCCAGGACACCGGCGACCTCATGGCGTTCGATCCGGCTGATGGTTTCATCTGAAACCCCACCGATCGCTTCGCCGAGTTCACGCTGGGTCATTGCCAACTTCTCCCGGGCCTCCGCCAGTCGCTTTCCGAAGATGTGCGCGACGCGCGCCATGAGATGGGACTCCTTATATCAGAGGAATTTCGAAAATCCAAACATTTACCTAACTTTTCTATTGCATATTCCAAAGTTTGGAATATAATTGGATTGTTGTCAAGCCCATTATAAAAGAAGATCGCATGAGAAACATCCAAATTGACCAATCGCCAGCTCCACGGCTGAGCGTCGCCTGGCAGCCGGGCCTGCCGGCAGGGATTCGACAGTCGGATTGCGACGGCCGGCCGGACGATCTGGGTGACGCAGACGGCAAGCATCTCTGGAATGCCTGCGATGAGCATCAGCAGGAGGCGGTATCGGCGCGGTTTGTTCAGGTCAACGCGGAACGGCTCCGCGATGCCTTGCTCGACACCCAGGACGGGTTTGTGTCGGTAGCGGCCTCGCCAGAGAACGCGCCTGCGGCATTACTCGGCCGCTTATTCTGGACGATGTGGATCAACTACCGGGATCGGGCGCTGCGGGAGATGGCTAGAAGGGGAGATCTTTCTTCAATTTGAATTTGCCGCAACTGCGGAGGAGATGGCGATGGCGGAATTAGTTGTAAATAATCCAAACATACTCATCGATGCGTCAAATGGCGGCGACATAGCCGGGGACCGGGGTCCGAGGCCGATGCGGCGATGGTGCGGCAGGTCCGGCATATTCGCCACCAAATTGAAGAGACGGCCTGCTCTTCAACCTGGGCGGAGGATTGGCTTTACCGGGGCGCCGCATACGCCCCTGATTTTCAGTGCAAATGCCTTGCCTGCCGCACGCTGTTTCCCAATCGCCGCCATCCCCGGCCGGTGCGGGAGTCAGATTATGCAGCCGACTGTCAGATTGAAACCTATGAAGATCCGGAATTTGCCGAGGAACTGGCCAAGCTGCGCAACGACCGCCAGCGATACGGAAGCATTTTTATTAGCAGCACAACGACATCGGGCGGCCAGAGTTATTCACGATAAATGCAATCATTCGGAGGAGACGCGTGAATTCATTGGTTTTGACGGAAAAGCAACAGGAGGTTCTCTGGCTTCGTTACGGACACCGGGCATCGATCAATCAGATCGCTGATTGGCTGCATATCAGCCGGAGAGCAGTCCTGGCGCGGCTACGTAATGCGCGGCGACGTGCCGGCGCATCGGCGTTTCCCGCGGCGGATGCTCTTCCGGCGCTGGAGCCGAAGTTTAGAACCTATCCAGCATCGCAGATTTCGATACGAGGCGGCGGCCCGATGCAGTTGGATGATCTCTGATCCAACTGCGTTAAATAGCCGGAAAGTTGATAGTTAGCGGGCTCCAGGCTGCGCGGATGGGGGGCCGCCGAAGCCGCCTGGTGGTCCACCAAATCCGCCGGGTGGGCCGCCAAAGCCACCGGGTGGACCGCCGAATCCAGGCGGTCCGCCGGGAGGCCCGACACCCGGATTCCCCGCTGGTTGCAGGCCACCATTTTTGGTCTGCTCAACCCACTGCAATTTCGTTTTATAATCCGAGCTGCCAGCGTCTTTTGCGGTGTCGCGAATTTCAGCGGTGCCCTCGCTGTCAACCACCGTGACAAATACCTTGTTTTTCGCCGAGTGTCTGTCTACGAAGCTGTAGCCGGTGGAATAATCCACTCCGCCATCCACTCCGCCGATTGGATCACCAAGGTTGACGTTGAACGAGCCTTTTTGCCACTTTCCATTCGACCAGGTGAAAACATCAAACGGCGATGCGCCGCCCTTGCTCACGCCCTGTGTTTTGCCACAATAAAAGTAGGTCTGCACCGGAACGGTTATCTCTGGGGAAAAATCGCTCATGGGCGAAACCAAATCAAATTGATTCACCCAGTTTTTATTGGCCGCCTTCTGTGGCGCCTTGTTAAAGAGCGGATTGGCCGTCTTGTAGACGATGCGATAGCGATAGGTTTTGCCCGCGTCGGCTGAGTTATCGATGATATACACGAACAAATCCGGCGATTTTGCCGCCAAGGCAACAATATTCAGTTTCATGACCGGCTCAATCGGCGTGGGAGTTGGCACCACTTTCGGATTGGCCTGCACCACGACTGGATCAATTGTCCCGGGCGCCGGCGGCACTGCAACGGGAGGTGGCGGCTCTTCGGCCGGCGTTTGCGTCCGCGAGGGAGTGGCTGCGCGAGGTGGGCCACCAAATCCTCCGCCGCCAGGCGGCCCGCCGCCACCGCGATATTGGGCATACAAAGTGCCGCTCTCCAAGGCGTCTGAAGTATTCACCACAATTCGCTGTTGCGAGCGTGGGAGGAAACTTGCTCCGTTTTGNNCGGCGTTTCCGGACTACCGGGTTGGTTGGTTGATGAGGCGGACAAATAAGTGAGCGGATCCTTCCACACCACGCCGGCAATCGGAGCCGGAATGGTCGGCGCTACCGCGGCGTTCGGTTGCTTAGCCAGCGCCTGCAAATAGGCGACCTCCAAATTTTTATTGCCTGCGGGCGGATAAGGTGGAAGATCGCTGCTAAATACGGGAACTTCTTCGTCCTTGCTCCACTGGTCATCAATCTTTTCTGAACGATACGCGGTGATCAACAGAATCTGGAAATCAGCCGGTGTGAGACGCGGCTGACCGCCGGGTTTTGACGGCCCAAAAGATTTATCCCACTGATCGTAAAGATCGGTCCATGGGATGGTGAATGCCGCCACGACCAATCGCGTGTCTTTGCCTGTAGCGGGAGCATTCGGCACTGCAGTCGGGGGCACTACGCCAGGAGCGGCCGGGGGGATGAACGTATCAAGAGCGGCGGCAACCAGCAGTGGATGCGCGACCGGCATCGTTGGAAGGCGCTGCACCGGTTCACCCATTACGTTCCGCTGTCCAGGCAACTTGGCGATATCAAACGGTGCGTAGTCGAAGACCCCGCTGGCCACTTCCGGTGGCTTATAAGGATCCATCCTCAACTGCGAATCAATCGCCACGGTGAAATCCTCCACCGTGAAGCTGGGCACTTGAGCGTTACCAATTATCGCTCGCAGGCGTTCCGCGGAACCCTGATCGATGATGCTGTCAACATTGCCTGGATTGACGGTGTGCCCCTCCATTTGCCGTGAAACAGGATCGCTGAGCAGATAGTAGAAAGCACACCAGCCCAGAAAGACGAGGGCGATCGCTAATGCGACCCACTCCACGCTTGACTCAAGGAACCGTACAATCTTTTGCATAAATCACCCGATGAACAGATCGCTTTGCTGTTAGTGGCCGGGGGGGCCGCCAAAACCGCCGGGAGGTCCGCCAAAGCCACCTGGAGGCCCGCCAAAACTGCCGGGCTGTCCGCCATATCCCGGCGGCTGACCCGAGCCGCCAGTATCCGCAGCGCCTGCCGCGCCGAGCGCGCCTTTGCCTAATCCACCTTTTCTGGAATCGGGAAGGATGTTGTCTGTCCATTTCCGCATCAGCAAATCCTCGCAGTCGATCTCAACCCGGACGACCGGTTTATCGCCATAGCGAAACCCTCCTGTCTGGCCAGAGGCCGCCACGGCAGGATCGACAACCTCGTTGTATTGAACGTTGAGCACCGTGATAAACTGGCCGACTTCCAATTGACGCAATATTTGAGGAACCTTCGTGGCGTCCACCACGAGCCTGATTTTGAACCGGAGTACATCGTATAGACCGTTGCAGACTCGTCCGGTTGGGGAAACAGTCGTGACCTTCGGCGAAGGGGCGGTGACTCCTCCGGTAGCATCGACTCCGCCCGGGCCAAGCACCGGAACGGGAGGGTCAATTCCCTCGATGTTCTTTACGGCGGCGTTCAGAATGTCATGTTGAGGTGCACCGCCCGGCGAAGATGGGTCGGAATAAAGCTCGTTCGCCTGCGCAATGGCATTGGTGATNNTTTTGGGCAATAGATAGATGCGATGCCGCTGCGCTCGTTCCAATTCCATGAGCGGCTGGACCGTCGCCGACTCCAGGTTATATTCCGACTGTGCTTCAGCGGTTGAATCCGGCGTTGCATTCCCCTGGGCGTCATAGGCCAATCGCGCCTTGTTGATGTCATCGTGGAGTTTGTCTTTTTCCGCCTGGACCTCAGCAGGTGTCGGAGGCGATGTCGAATCAAGAACCTTCTGCCATCGGGCGTAATCAGTCACTTCCTGGGCATATTGTTTAGCGAATAAGTAGCGGCTCGCGTCGGTTGGCTTTGGCAGTTCATCCGACAGCAATGGGAGGTGCTGATTGGTGTCTACCGCTCGCTTCAGCATATTGGTCGCCTGTTGGCTGACCTGTCCTGTGGCCGCAATTCCCGCATCAATGACCGGCTGTGTTGGAAAAACCTGCAGCGGCTGCGGGTTTGTCTCATCGGGCGAGAGAAGCGGCATCGAACGCGATGCGGTGGCAAGGTTGTCCAGATTGCTATTGACCTGAATGCGCGAGTCGAGCTCCGCCAGCAGCGTCGTATACATCCCGTTCATTGGCCAATATAAAGCGACAACCGCCAGGATCACGATGATCCCAAATACGATGCTGAAAATATTTTTCTTGATCACATCCATGGTTTTCTCCGNNTTTTTGCAGCGACTACGGCGCTGGCGCCGCCGGCGGGGGATCGATCACTACAACCAATTCCAATTTCAATTCCCAGTCCTGGCTTCGATCTTCCTGTGTCAGCCGATCGATATAGAAGCTGGTGTCCGCACCAGTGCCGCCTCCTGTCGCCGCCGGGCCGGCAAAGTTAGGAGCACCACCTGGCGGACCGCCGAATCGCCCAGGATATGCACCAGGCTGATACCCGCTAAATCGCGGTGGGCCGCCATACCCAGGCGCCCCGGTCGCAGACGGCTGATCTCCGGGTTTTGTTCCAAGCAGGGCTTGAGCGTCGGCGTAGGAAGCCGTCAATTGCTGAATGCGAATCGCGTCATCCTTGATCTGGGTTTGCTGCATCGGAGCCGACACCTTCGCAATATAGAAGTTGCGTGGGTTTTTCGGATTGTCAGTGTTCCACTTGTCCATGGCGGCCCGGTCAAACTTCCGCAAGTTGGGAATAAAGCTGGTCAGGGCATACAAAAAGCCGTCCTTATGCGGCGTCGTGATGCTGATCGTCATGATAAAACCGCGCGAACCGGCGGGAATGGCCGCGTCGCTCGCCGGCTGACCTGCGGCCGCGGCTGTTAGTCCCAGCTCCGGCGGCGCACCCGTCAAGCCCTGCAGCAGGTCGGGATAATACGCCGATTCAATCTTATCGATGAGAATGATTTCCCGCGTCGGCCTTGGATGGGCTTTGAGATATGCCTCGCTCGGATATCCTTCCGGCACCGGTGGCAATGCGGAAAAGATCTCGTCGAGCAAATCGATCCATAGGCCGCGCCCGTCGAGCATCGATCGGACGTTTTGAATCGTCAGGCGATCGCTACTGCCGTTGCCTTCGACTTTATCTCGCCATTCTCCGCTGAGGTCATTGGCCTGCGTCAGAATCGGTGCTATGTGACTTTCACGAATGTCGGCAGCGTTTTTGAATTCCAAATCCCGCAGATAGTAACCCAGAAGCGACATGCCGGTGCCTACTACAAATATCGCGGCTGTAGCCCCGAACCACTTCGTCTTGTCGCGCCACATCTTCGCCCGGCGGATCTTCATCGGGAGCAAACTGCTCGTAATTTTGCTCTGCCCCATTGCCTGAATCGCCAGGCCATACGCGCTGACCAGAGACAAAAGATTCTGGTTGAACGTGGCGGCTAGCTTGGCATCCGCGGGGGCTCCTCCGGCCAGTTCATTCAGCTTTTCAACCTCCAGTTGCAGGTTCTGCTGAAGGTATTTTTGCAATCCCGCCAAACGGAATGTGCCGCCGAGCGCTAGCACTTTCTTGATCCGCGAATCGCGGTGAACTGAAGAATAGAACCCGATGCTTCGCTGAATCTCGGCAACGAGATCCGCAAAAACCGGCCTCATCGCCTGAAAAATCTGGCGGGCATATTTGCTCGTATTCGCGTTTCGCTTGAGGTCTTCAGCCTTGTTGAACGGCAGCTTGAAACTCTTAACCAACACTTCCGTGAAGTTATTTCCGCCGATCGGAATCGAACGGAGCCAGATCGTTTCCCCGTCCGCGATGATCAGGTCGGTATTTTCCGCTCCCAGATCGATCAGCATCGTCGTGCCCTTAAGCCGGCTGTCGTGATACATCGCGTTGTACACGGCCAGCGGATTCATCTGCACGACCTGGACATTCAGGTCCACGTCCGTGAAGTGCTTGATGTGTGCGTTAATCAGCTCCCGGCGCATCGCGAAGATGCCGACTTCCACATCAGGAGATTCAGGGCTTTGAAAAAGCTGGTAGTTCCATTCCACATCGTCGAGCGGGAAGGGAATTTGCTGGATGGCCTCGAAGCGGACAATTTCCGGGATTTTCTTGGGTTCGACCGGCGGCAGCTTGATGAATCGGGCGAAGCTGGAAACCCCGCTGACGCTGATGGCGGCGACACCACCCTTGGTCGCATGCCTCTGAACAAAGTTCGCCAGGGCGGACTGGATCAGCGCTTCCTTGTTGTCCCCCGCATTCGACAGAACATTTTCATGCTCGATAACCTCAAAATCATCAATCCGAAGCCCATTGTCCCCCCGGACGAGCTTGATTGCCTTGAGAGCGCGGTTACCGATGTCGATGCCCCAGGCAAAACGGGCGCTGGCCATACCTACTCCTGTGCTGACGATCGTTCCGGAAGGGCGGCAAATCGATTGTTGACCCGCCGCTTGACCTTAGGTTGTGTCTGACACACTTCGCGGGTCCGCATTCACCCGCCCAGATACTAAGATGTAACCGCTTTTCCGTGTGAGTTCAACAACCGTTCATCCCATGGACAAGCCGGATATTTATTAGACGTTCGACCACCCCTTGAAGTTCCCGCGTTGGCCGGGATCATTGGAGAACCTGTTCAGGACCGTTATTGCATGCGAACATTCTCCATCCAAACCCTCGGCTGTAAGGTCAACCAGTACGAAAGCGAGCAAGTCGCCGCGCTGTTGCGATCCTATGGCTGGGTTGAATCTGATGCCGAGGTGGCAGAACTGAGGATCATCAACAGTTGCAGCGTTACGGTCGAGGCTGCCAGCAAGAGCCGCCAATCTGTCCGGCGGGCGGCAAAGCTGCCAACAGAGGGTCTCAAACCACGCGTCATCGTCATGGGTTGTTGGGCAACGAGTGACCAAGAAACAGCCAGCCGACTTCCTGGCGTAGATTTGGTTCTGACTCATAAAGACAACGTTGCCCAGCGCCTGAAGGAGTTCTTGTCCGAAGCGACACCCCCGGCAATCATCCCCACCCCCGCTGGTTCGAGTGGCACCCGCGCTTTGCCTCTCCTCGGTGAGCGCCAAACCCAACATCAGCGAGCCTTCCTGAAGATTCAAGATGGGTGCGACGCTCACTGCACGTATTNNTCATCCCACGACTGCGGACATCACTCTGGAGCAAACCGCTGGAGGAACTACTTAAGGAAGCTCGTCAATTGGTTGCCGCCGGCCACATTGAAATCATATTGACCGGCATTTTCCTGAGTGCCTATGGCCAGGAAACGGCCCTTCGCCGCAGGCAATCAGAAGCCACCGGCAATCCCCTGGCTAAAGCCGTCGAAATGCTCTGCACAGATGTTCCCGGACTTCGCCGCTTGCGTCTTTCCAGCCTCGAGCCCGGCGACCTTGATGACGAATTGCTCCAGGTGCTTCGATCGCATCCGCAGGTTGTTCCTCATTTCCATTTGCCGCTTCAGAGCGGCTCCAGCGATATTCTTCGGAAAATGAATCGCCAGTATACGCGCGATGATTTCCTTCGACTCCTGGATCGCATTGATCTGGCATTCGATAAAGCAGCCCTGACGACCGACATTATCGTCGGTTTCCCTGGCGAGACGGACGCCGATTTCGAGCAGACGCTCGATATCGTTAATCGCGCCCGTTTTATTCACATGCATGTTTTTCCATTCTCGCCGAGACCCGGCACGGCAGCGGCGCGATGGGAGAGCGATTTCGTCAGAGGGCCAATCGTTGGTGATCGTATTGATTTGCTGCGTCGCCGCGAAATCGAATTCAGCCACGCGTTTCGATCGAGTTTCATAGGACAATCCGTTCAATTGCTGGTGGAGCGGGACGCCCTGCAGCAAGCGAAGTTCAGCAATATTCGTCATGGCCGCTGTCCGAGATATTTCGACGTGCATTTTGAAAGCGACACCGTCGAAACCGGCGATCTCGTCGATGTACGAATCGATCGCATCACGCCGACGCGAACATTTGGAACAATGATCTCCATTGCAGCACGGCGCATGGAGCTTTGCCCGGCATGATCTGTGTCATCCAACGCGTGAGTCAGGCGAGCGTCGCCGTTGATGGCCAAATTGTTGGCCAGATTGGCCATGGAATGGTCGTCCTGGCCGCGGTTCATACCATTGACTTATCCGAGGATGTGGATTGGACGGCGCGCAAGCTAGCCAGCCTGCGGATTTTCGCCGGGGGAGACCGCAACTTCGATCGTGACGTAAAGGAGATCAGCGGTTCAATCCTGCTGGTCAGTAATTTCACCGTCGCTGCCGATGCCCGCAAAGGCCGCCGGCCGTCCCTGTCTGATGCCGCCGATCCAGTCGCCGGCCGTGAAAAGTTCGATCAACTCGTCGCGGCTGTCCGGGCGCAGGGGGCGAATGTTCAGATCGGCCAGTTCGGCGCCGACATGCAAGTCGCCCTTGTAAACGACGGTCCCGTCACATTCATACTGGACAGTCGCGAAAGATGAATGCCCACTTTCAATCGTTGCACCCTCCAACGTTTCCGTTACCGTTACCCGCGACCATGCTTGGCGTTTTGCATCTCTACCCGGCTCGTTGTGACTTTCAGACAGAGCGCTCCGTCGAACTGCTGTCGAGAGTCTCGAACAACGGTGTTTCAAAAGCCGCTATGAGCATCGGTCCCGGCGGGGATTTCACCAATCTGCCGCAGGCGATCATCGCAATGCGATCATCACGCGGGCCACAGTCGCACATTGTCCATGCGTGGGGACCCGCCGAACTGATCGCCGCAGCCGCATCGTCCGCTTCCCGCATCATCTTTAGCCCGCAGTCTCCGGTGAATCGCTCATGGCTGCCCTGGATCAATTTCGTCTTGCGCCGCCGCAGCGTCAAAATCGTCTTTCCCTCGGCTACGCTACGGGACTCATTTATCGAGCGCGGAATGGTTGGCGGTGATTGCCAGGTCATTCCCCCGGGAGTTGATCTGGATCGGTTATGCGAGCCTGATGCTCACCTTGGTGCTGATCTGGGCTTCGCGGAGTCCGACCTGGTTTTGCTCGCGCCTGGGGAATCCACCAGTGAGGCGGCCCATCGCTCTTCCATCTGGTCCACGGCAATCCTGCACTTTCTGGATGAACGATATCGTTTGTTGATCTGGGGACGTGGGCCATGCATAGAGTCTCTGCGCCGCTTTACGCGATCAGGCCGGCATGAAAAAGTCCTGGTGCAGGCGGAGCAACGGCTTGAGCGAGCGATTGATTTCGAGCAAATCATTCCCGCAGCTAACGCCGCTATCGTTTCCGCCGGGGCATTAGCGCCGATGCTTCCAATATTCATCTGTATGGCAGCCGGGCTTCCCATTGTCGCAGCAAAAACGCCTGCTACGGACGAATTCCTGAAAGACAACGTGACCGCTTTGATCGAACCGACCAGCACTCCTCGCCGGCTGGCCCAACGCGTCCTGGATCTCCAATCCGATTCGTCGCTAAAGCGCAGCATCGCCGATGCTGTACGCACAGAGGCGCGAGAAAAATTTTCCGTGGCGCGGTTTCTCGAGAATTGGCAACAGCTCTATGGCCGTCTTGGCTCGGATGATTCCCGCGCAGCCGCCCGAGCTTCCGCCTCCTGAAGCCCGCACAGTTCCTCCCCGCATGCATTTGGCGGTTGCCCAGCGGGAATCGCATCCTCCGGACATCCCTGTGGCCGCGAAGGCAAGCCATATCCCGATCTCAGCGTTCGCCGGTGTTTCAGAATTTCCTGCATGTCCCGCTTGGTCCCTTTCACCGGCGGCCCGTTTGCGATCGCATCATTCAGCATTGCCCACGAGACCTCTGAGGCAATGACACTGTCCCGTGCCGATGGCATCCCCAAATTTTTCCCCGCGACCACTGATCGCGCAAATACATCCACCATGACATCCAGCTTTTTGTCGTTGAAGAGTCCTGTCTTTTTCACCGTCGCGTGGATTCCATGCATCTCAATCGTCGCATCGATAAAGTTGTGCCGCATTCGGCATATTCCCTTTGTGCCGATGGCATCGACATAGCAGTTATGGGTTTTATCAACGGCCAAATGCCCGTAAACAAATCCCTGCGTGATATCGAAAACAACGCCGTTGGCGAAGTGGCCGTGGGAATTTACCCACCACGGATCTTTGTAGTCCCACATTCGGATTCCCTGCGCGTGCCATTTTTCATATTCGCTGTGGGCGTACCAGCGGGCAACGTCCACATAGTGCATGCCGCAATCGTGAAACGGCGGCCCTTCCGGCTCATGGCCCTCGGTGGGCATGTGGCCTGGCGTCATGTGGCAAATGCGGAGGATTGCAAGCTCGCCGATTTCTCCCTCCGCGATGAATGCCAGAATATCCTTGTGATACCAGGCATTGCGATTAAACAGATTGACCGCGACGAGCCGATCGCTCGCCTCGATTTCCTTCACGAGTTGCCATTCAGTGGCGACATCCGCCGCGAGCGGTTTTTCGGCGATGACATGTTTTTTCGCGCTCAATGCCTGCGATATCTGCCCCGGCCGGGCATCCGCCAGCGTAAAAAGTCCCACCACATCGATTGATTTATCTGAATAAATCGCACCTGGCTGCGACAGGATTTGCGTCCCTGGCGCGGACTTACCCGCGAGTTCTCGCGCATCGGGCGATATATCGCAGATCGCCGCGACTTCCCACAGATCGCTCTGCTGCATGGCAGCGACAAAGCCCCGGCCCATCCGGCCATATCCGACAATTCCTGCCCGCAAACGTCTTTTCATAGTTTCTCGCAAAATGCCAGGGGCCTATATTCTAGCCATTACTGCAAAAACTCAATTGCATCGGGGTTGCGGTAAGCCGGATATCGCGTTAACGTTTTTATAAGCGGTGCTTTATGGCTGAACTGGTCTGGATGAATGGCGAGATCGTTCCCTTGGCCGATGCCCGCGTCGGAATCGAAGACCGCGGCTTTCAGTTCGCCGACGGCGTGTATGAGGTCATCCGCCTTTATAACCACAAGCCGTTTGCCCTCGATCTCCATTTACAACGCCTGCAAAAGTCCGCTGCGGGAATTCAATTGGCCGTACCAATTGCGATTCCGGCCCTCGCTGCGGAAATCGGAAAATTTCTTGCTCGCGCATCGGTTCCCGACGGAATGATTTACCTCCAACTGACGCGCGGCTGCGCTCCGCGGAGCCACGCATTTTCGCAAACCAAGGCCACGCTTCTGTTTTATGCGCGAACTCTTCCACCGCTGACCGATCTCACGACCAGTGAAGGCGTCAAGCTCATCACCGTTCCCGATGAACGCTGGAAACGTTGCTGGATCAAATCCATCGCCCTCCTGCCCAATGTGCTAGCCAAGAATCAGGCTCTTGCCGGTGGTGCTGATGAAGCGGTCTTCATTGAAAACGAGATCGTGACCGAATGTTCAGCCAGCAACATCTTCGCGGTGATCGGCCAGCGATTGGTGACCCATCCTGTCGGCCCAAAGGTTTTGCCAGGAATTACGCGTGCGATCCTGCTGGATCTAGCCGCGAAAATTGGATTGACTGCAGAGGAACGCCCGTTGCGCGAGGCGGAAATGCTTCACGCCGATGAATTGTTCATCACCAGCACCACGCGCGAAATTTCCTGGGTCGCCCGCTGGAACGACCGCAATATCGACCAATCCCGTTGTGGCCCTGTTACTCTCAAACTGAATGCCGTACTGCGCGAAAGAGTGCAGCGAGAAACGGCGTAGATGTTTTGGTTCACATTCGCGGATCGTCATCCGGGTCGCTTGTCTCTTCCCTCTCCTTCAAATCATTGAGCAAATCGACGAAGTCCGCATCATCTAATTCGAACCAATCGGGAATCGAAGCTGCAGAACATCCGCGGCGATCCGCCAGCGCTTCGACAATGCGGCAACGGAGATCGGGATCGAGAATTTCGCGGATACGAATCATCAGTTGATCTTCTTGCCGTCAAGATTCAGGGATTGATCCTCATCGGAGAGACTCCCCTCCACCTGATGGATTCGTCCCATGATTGGAACATTCGCCTCAAATCGCATCGTCTGCGGGTGAAATTGACCCTTATAGTTTCCCTCGGTTGTGCGGCCCTGAATTTGCAAAGATTCCGGCAGGTGAGTCATGATCACAGGATCTTCAAACACAACATTCAGCGCCTTGTGGCGCGAAATGCCATTGTCGTCACCGCCGAACACGAAGCCCGCGTACACGTGTTGAATGGCGCGAGTGAGCTGCGATGTGATGTTTCCCTCGGCGGTGGGCTCGATCTTCTCCAATTCATTCCTGGCCTTCACCGGCCCTTGTTCGACCAGGAAAATTCCGGTGGGTATGCCGATCGCCAGGATCGCAAGCAGAACAATCTTGGGATTTACATGGATCTTTGCGGTTGCCGCCTTATCCGTTGCGCCGCGATTTGGCCGATGAAAGGATGGATAAGCAGGCAACGCGGGCCCTCTCGTGTTTGCCGTTTCCGTCTTGACAGCGACCTTTGCCTCGGGGATTGGGTCATCCGCGAGATCGTGGGGATACGTCGGCGTTTGAACAGCCGGAACCGTCACTGTTTTTCCGCAGGCTTTGCAACGTCCCCGCTTGCCGGCGTATTGATCGCCGACGGTGAATCGTTTGCCACATTCGCAGAAGACCTCGATTGACATGCGTGGCCAGTCCTCCGGACATCAAAGCCCGTATTCCTTCCACCGCCGTGCAACCAACTCCTTTGTCGATTGATCCATATCTAATTCCTTCGGCCAGGGCCGTACTTTCCCCTCGCCGGGCCATTTCGCTGTTGCGTCGAAGCCGATCTTGCTTCCTGCGCCGTGTTCTGGGCTGGCGTGATCGAGAANNGGGCCGTGAACGATCTCGCTGTCGCGCTCGGGATCGCAATTTGAAAACAGGTGAAACAGCACGTCCTGCTCGTCGTGAACATTCACATGCTCATCGACGACGATGATGAATTTGGTCAGCGACATCTGCCCAGCGCCCCAGATTGCGTGCATCACGCGGCGAGCGTGCAGAGGATATTCCTTGCGAATCTTGAGGAACGCGCAGTTGTGGAACACGCCGCTGATCGGCAGGCTGTAATCCAGAATATCGGGCACCAGCGTTCGCAATAGCGGAAGAAAAATCCGCTCCGTCGCTTTGCCGAGGAAGTAATCTTCCATTGGCGGCTTGCCGACAATTGTCGTCGGATAGATCGGGTTTTTCCGGTGCGTAATCGCTGTGACGTTGAAAGCCGGATACCAGTCGGCCAGGCTGTAAAATCCAGTGTGATCGCCGAATGGACCTTCCAGCAGTTTTTCCCGGGGATCGACATATCCCTCGATCACGATCTCAGCATTAGCCGGCACCTCAAGCGGAATTGTTCGACAGGGAACGAGCTCGATCCCGCGATCATTTAAGAATCCTGCGAAAAGCAGTTCCTCAATGCCCGGCGGCAGGGGGGCGGTCGCTGCATATGGCAATACGCTCTCTCCGCCCAGCACAATCGCGAGCGGCATTTTCTCTCCCCGCTTCTGGTACATCCGAAAGTGCCGCGCTCCGTCGTGATGCATATGCCAGTGCATTGCGCATTTT
This sequence comes from Phycisphaerales bacterium, assembly GCA_003153655.1. Classification (GTDB taxonomy): domain Bacteria; phylum Planctomycetota; class Phycisphaerae; order Tepidisphaerales; family Tepidisphaeraceae; genus PALSA-1353. The sequence continues at coordinate 8,813 of PMAK01000052.1, read as the reverse complement.
CTTGGGCCGAATTGCTGAACGCGATACATCCCGATATTCCGATCGCCTGTATCGGGGTTGCGCGTAAAAATTCCGCCGAGGGTGATATATCGCCCGCTTCCGCGCTCCGCGACTTTGCTCGCCGCTGGGTCGGCCAATTGCCCGCTGTCCAGATCACCATCCAGCGGCCAGCACTGAATAATCGGAAGGCGATTTAAATCCGCCTTGTCACCTTCCAGCACCACCTGCTGACAAATCCCGCTGCGGACCGATTTGGGAGGAAAGCTGCCGAGCTTCATCAATTCCGGCAATTTTTTCATCTTCTCCAGCAGCGTCGTCGGAATCTCCGGCTTGACCAAGGCCTGCACTCTTTCGGCCAGTTCGGCCAGCGTTTGTGTTCCCAATGCCCGGTTCACTCGCCAATAAGATCCGAAAGTATTGATGGCTACCGGAATGTCTGAGCCCGAAACGTTCTCGAACAACAAAGCCTTCCCACCGAGCGCTGCAGCGGGAGAGCGATCGAGTTCCTGATGTCCGTGCGGAGCGGGCGTTTTGCAGGCACGCTCGCAGATCGCGGCGATCTCCAGCTTGGGATCAACCCGGGCGGTAACGCGCGCGAGTTCGCCTTCTTGTTCCAGCAGTTTCAAAAAATCGGAGAGAGTTTCAGTTGCCATGGCTTTAGAGGGTAAGGGGAATGATACCACCGCGAAACCAGTGCGGCTAAAACGATGCCATGTTCAAATGACCTGCCATTTTGGTTGACTACGCTACTTTTCAATGGCATGATAACCACCCGATATTTCCGGTCACGGATGACCGGGGCTGCACCGGGTTCCCAGCCTGTATTTTCGGGAACTTTTTGGACCTTCCCGCATCCAATCCAATGTCAAGCTTGAGCGGCGCGCAATACGAGGCCGAGCTTCCACCAAATGGCGAAGCCCAGGGTGCAGCTAATGCCCATGGCCGCGACCGCGAGACCGCCCTGTTCCTCAAGGCCCGGGGCGGCGATCGTTCGGCTTATGGCCAAATCGTGCTACTCTATCAGGATCGCCTTTTCAACGCATTGCTGAGAATGCTGGGCGAAGCCGAAGAGGCGCGCGAGCTGACTCAGGAAGCCTTTACGCGGGCTCTGGAAAAGATCGAAACATTTCGCGGTGAATCCTCGCCATACACCTGGATTTTTCGCATCGGCATGAATCTTGCGATCAGCAGCCTGCGGCGGTCTCAGCGGGTTCGTACATTTTCGCTCGACGGCACATCACTCGATGGCAAATCACAGGGCGGAAACGGCGTGCCCCATTATGACGATCAGGCTGCGGGGCTTGTGGATCGCATCGCCTCGAATCGGGACGAGCAGCCGCCGGAAGTCGCGGAACGGCATGAGCGGCATCAGGTCGTGCTGGATGCGTTGAGCCGTCTTGACGGCGAATATCGCGCGGTTCTGGTTATGCGGGATGTGGAAGGATTTGATTATCAGCAAATGGCCGACGTGCTGGGCCTGCCGCTTGGAACGCTGAAGAGCCGGCTTTTCCGGGCGAGACTCGCGTTGCGCGACGAATTGGCCCCGTATCTGTCTGACAAAACTAAGCCCAAGTAACGCCATGGAAAACATCGAAGCCATGTTGTGTGCTTATATCGAGGGAGACCTCGACGCGGCTGGCCGCGCGCAAATTGAAAAACATCTTCAGGATCATCCACAGCATCGGAAGCTGATTCAGGAATTGAGCACGATGCGCGATCTCGTCCGCGGATTGCCTCGCGTCAAAGCGCCGATGGAGATCGGCGAATCGCTGCGTGGCAAGGTCGAACGCTCGATCCTGTTAGGTGACAGCGGAGAGACCGATCAGGAAAGCGCTCATGGCAATCGTTGGCCGCAGGTGTTTGCCATCGCCGCAATATTTCTTTTGTGCGCCTCGCTTGGCCTGGTTCTTTACAAGGCGCTCAGCCCCACGATGAAGCCGCCGGTATTTACCGATAGCATGGCATCAAAACTTTCCGTAGTCGCTCCGCCGACCGATCTGATCAGTTCACCTGCCGCGCCAACAACTCAGGAATTATTGACGGCGGATATCCCGACGGACACGAGGCAAGTCGTGCCGGGATCACCGCCTGTTGTCGCCGCGGTTCCACAAACGCCTCAACAACTGTCACCCATATTGAAGCAACAACAAGCAGCGGCTGTGACTCCATTCAATGTGGACGCGATACGCCAGCGGCTGCTGGATTCCGGATATGATATCGCAAGCGTCGGCTCCAATGCGTCTTCGCCCGTGTTGATGGTGGTCAACAGCACAGATCTTCCGGCCACCAATGCACAGGTCACGCATTTCCTCAACGACAGCAGCGGCATCTCGTGGAAAAAGGTACCGATCAATGACGAGACAAAATCGACGCCCGCGACGCTTCCGAGCAGCAGTGCCGTCGCCAACGGCGCTATGTCCGCCAGCACGGATGACAAAGTCAATTTGGACCGCGAATCATCTGGCGCTGCGACGACGCAACCCGCAAGCGACGTTTATGTTGCCAAGGGTTTGACCTCTCAGCAGACCGATGCGCTGCGGCAAGCTTTGGTCTTCCCGCAAAATGGCGACGCTGTTCAGGTTTTCATGCAGCCGGCAAACGCGCTCGCGACAACGCAGCCATCGGTGATGGTGGCTCAAAAAGATACCGCTCCAATCCAAGGCGCCTTCGCCGCGCCCTCCACTCAGCCAGCCGAGACGGCCAAATTGGATAGCTTTCTGGCCGGCCCAACCACCTTGCCGGCCAATGAACCAGCCGTCGCGGGATCGCCGGTTGCCGTCAGCGGCAATCGCAATCCCGCGGTCGATAACAAGGTGTACGACGCCAACGGATCCGCCGTGCTTTCGGATAATTTGCAAAGCGCACAACCCGTTGACACCGTGATTGTCGTTCAATCTTCGACGTCGAATGCTGTCGCACCTGTATTAGCCACACCGCTTCTTTCCCGCGTTCGCGTGCCGACTGAATTGGGTGCGCCGGCCGCTACGCAGCCATCTCCCTCAACTCAACCCTGAATTCCGTGCAAATATTCGTTTTGCTGGGTAACGTGTCTGCCCTGATGGAGTTGACATGCATCCCGTAACGATTGAAAACGACGCCATTCGTATGGAAGTCTGGCCGCAGATTGGCGGAAAGGTTTCCAGCATCATCGACAAGGCCGATCACTACGAACTGCTTTTCAATTATCCGGCTGAGTTGCCGGACTCGCCTCACTACGACGCCCCATACGGCGATCATTGGTACAGCGGATGGGATGAATGCTTCCCGGCTATCGCTCCCAGCATTTATCCCCGTCATCCATACAGCGGCATTGCCGTGCCGGATCATGGCGAACTATGGGGAATCCCCACGACCACGGCCGTCCCCACGAAGGATGGCATCACGACGGTCTGGAACGGCCTGCGATTCGGATATCGGCTCACGCGCAAGCTCTATCTCCAGAATGCATCCGTTGTCGCGGAATACAACCTCGCCAACCTTGCCCCGTTTGAATTCCGATTTGTCTGGGCGATGCACAGCCGGATGTCGATGGTTCAGCCGGCGGAATTGAGTGTGGATCAGAGCCGATTTCGATTGAGTCATGACGCGACGGGGAATCGCTTCGACACGGATTTCACCTGGCCTTTGGTTGCTCCCACTGAGAGCCTTTCCAATCTGGAGTCATTGCCGCCAAAGCGAGGCTGGAAGAGCTTTTCAACGGATCCAATCCAATCCTNNTCCTTCCTCGTTTCCTACCCGACTCGAAATCGCTCGTTGCGGGTCGCCTACGAATCAGATGATGGCATGTCCGCGTATTGGGGACTGTGGATCAACACTGGCGGCTGGGCCGGCAACCGCCATTTTGCGGTCGAGCCCACTACCGGCCGCTATGATCAGATTGACCGCTCAATCAAGGATGGTTCCGCTGGCCAGATCGATCCTTTCGGTCGTCGGCAAGCGACGGTCCGGTGGTTCCTGGCGTAACGGCGCAGATCGCCTATTTTCCCAAAAATAATTGCTCAAATTCAGTAAACTTTTTCCATTCCGGCGCATTCATAGATTGGAAAGAACGCGATATTTGGCGCGAGACCTGATCTTTCCCTCCCCTGAGCCCCGGATGCACCTCCCCGCATCCGGGGTTATTTTATTGCTGAATCGGGTGCCAGGGTTGCAGCTTGATCAATCGCCATTGTGATGTGGCGATGAATCCGCCGAAAATGACAGCTAGAAATGAAATGGGGGCAAATCCATATTTCGAATAACTGCCGATGCACCAGAGCAAGTTGTACCCGGTTGCCAGAATTGTCAGGGCAAACGCCGTCCAGTAGAGCTCCCTCCGGCGCGTGAAGATTAAGAGTCCGTCCATGATGAAGACAATGCCGAACAAGGTGGGTCCCAAATCGCTCCAGAACTCGGGAAGGGTTCGATAAGGCACAATATTGTTGTCAGCATCCAGAAACTCATTGAAGTAGGTGTGAAACAGGCGCGAGGACAACCATTCCAGAAACCTGGGCTGAAAAAGCAGCAGGAAAATTCCGATTCCGATGCTGAGCCAGGTTTCACTCCAGCCGCCAGCCGGCGCCGATTGCGAGGACCAAACGTAAGTAACCTTAACCGGTCGCGATTCGAGTTGTGCCGCGGATGACTCTGTTGGCGGAGGCGGTCGCGTCTGAGCATCCAGCTGTTGAGCTTCGCTTGTCTTCGACAGCTTCGGCAGTTTTGAGAGGTCCATGGAAACCACTCCGACGTTTGCCAGCTTGACCCTTTTGCACAATCAATGTAAAGACCGCAGGCTGCGGATTCAAACTATTCACAGGACGTAATCGGCAGTGGAGAAGTTCATGGCGGATGTCACACAGCAGATCGATGCGATCTCCAGGCTGGCCGACGAAGAATTGGCCGCGGTCGGCACGATCGCGCAGCTCGAGCAATTCCGCATCAAATACCTCGGCGCCAAGGGAAGCATCAAAGGTTTGATGAGCCTGCTCGGCCAGACGCCCAAGGATCAGAAGCCGACCGTGGGTCAGCATATCAATGCGTTGAAGGATCGTGTTTCCGGCGCATTTGAGGCGCGGAAGGCTTCATTTTCCGCGGCCGACAGCGGAGCCGATGCTACCGATGTCACCGAGCCAGGTCTGCGGCCTCAAATTGGCAATCGCCATATTCTCGCCAAGGTCACGAATGAGCTGACGGAGCTATTCGGCCGGATGGGATTTTCGCTGGCTTCTGGTCCTGAAGTGGAGGACGAGTTTCACAATTTCATCGCGCTGAATATTCCGTTGAGTCATCCAGCACGCGATCCGCTTGACAACTTTTATCTAGCCGCCGAAACCGGCGAAGGCCAAGCCACCGCGCTGGATCGCGGCCCGCAGGAACAGCTCACGCTTCTGCGCACGCAGACCAGCACGGTTCAGATCCGCGTGATGGAAAAGCAGAAGCCGCCCATTCGCGTGGTCATTCCTGGCCGGGTCTATCGGCCCGACACGCACGACGACACGCATCTCTCGATGTTCCACCAGCTCGAAGCGCTCGTCGTCGAACGAAACGTCACGATGGTTGATCTGAAAAGCACCATTCTCCAGTTCGCGCACGCCTATTTCGGCGCGGACGCCAAAATTCGTTTCCGTCCCAGCTTCTTTCCCTTCACCGAGCCATCGGCGGAGGTGGACGTATGGTTTGATCTTCCGGGAGGCAAGAGCCGATGGGTGGAACTTGGCGGGTGCGGCATGGTTCACCCGAATGTATTCAAAGCGGTCGACGTTGATTCCGAGCAATTCACCGGCTGGGCATTCGGCTTCGGAATCGAGCGGATCGCCATGCGAAAGTATGGCATCAACAACATTCGCCTGTTCGTCGAAAATGACGTGCGGTTTTTGGAGCAGTTTTAGCCGTTATCTTCGGTTCGCCGTCAGACGAGTCCCACACCAACAGAGACATAGTAGTGTATGTAAAGCAGCATGATCGTATATGCGCACGACACCAGCGCAATCATCGTGGTGAGGAAATTGCGCGATGATTCACTTCGGTTTGATTGGAATTTTTCCGGCAAACATCTCCACGCGGCGCTGACGAACATCAGCAACGCACACGCAATGGGAATGAAGTATCGCCCCTGCAATCCATCAACCCGCGAACTGCCAACGGGTGTCCAAACGAGATCGAGAAGCACCAGTAATGCTTCAGTGGCGGCCACCACAACTGCTCCCGAGACCACCGCGACCAGCCATTTATTCGCGAACATGGGGCTCTCCGCGCTCGATCGGCATGCAATCAGCAGCAGCAACAGATAGATGACGGCGAACAGCGGCGAGACTTGAATGTTGAGCCATCCCAGTCTTCCAACAAACGAAAGTATGATGAGAAGACCGTCGCGCTCGGCCGATGCGATGGGAAGCATCAGCAACGTTTTTGGGTGTCCCAGCAGAAAATCAAACTGTTTGTGGGCCGAGACATCGGGATGTCCAAGATAGGTGATCATGTTCAAGCCAGGCGTCTGCCGCTCCCACAGAAGGAGCAGGCTTGCGTTTGCGATGGCCAGTACCAGTAGGATCGTGGCGAATCTTTTTAGTCCGCCGAAACGTTTCGCCGGGACGCAAAAGATCAATCCCGCCAGCGGCAGATAGGCGGCTTTGGGCTGGGTGAGCGCGGCCGAACCGATAACAAATGCCGCCACCCACCGCCAACTGATAATCGGATTTTCAGTGCCGCTCTTTTTTATGGCCGCGTTGAACGCCAGTGCTGTCACAACAAATGCCAGGCCATTGGTTATCGCATCAGCGGAAAGCGACGTCCCAACTGACAGAGACATTGGCATGAGAATCAACAATAAAAGCGGCCGGCCGAATCCCGGCGCGATCCGGAGGGCCAGGTATCCCAATGCTATCCACGCCCATAGATTGCAGAATCGGCCCATATACATCAGCACCAGCGGCGGCCATCTCATAACTCTGCCGATTCCAATCCCGATGGCCTGCGGCAAATATGGAAGGGGCGAGTAGTACGCCAATTCAAGGGTGTACTTCGCGCGAATGTCGGGTTGCAAAGGAATTCGCATCGCATCGCGTATCTCGGTCCATGATGTGGTCGTTTTGTTGTATCTCACTGGCCCGAAAGGCTCGAGGATTCGGATAATGCTGATGGGGAGAACGCCTCTGCCGATGCCGCCTTCCCAGGTCGATACCAAGTGTCCTTCGGATATCTGAAAGGCCCGCACAAAGTGGTCTGGCTCGTCCGGAACCTGGAAGGGGGGGACGATCAGCACCATCGCGGTGCCAAAGACCATGGCCAGTACAAGAAACGCGCGCGATGGGCTCGATAAAGACGATATAAAATATTTGTATATAATAGCTTGCAACTTGCCTATTATAAATAATGGTAAGTAATACGGTAGTCGCCCGTGAAACTCATTCTTGACGCTGCGGACCTGCGATTAACGCTATAATGTCCTTAAGTAAGTGATGCAAATCCGGAGTCAAAATATTCTGGTCTTTTTCGCAGTTTTGATCTGCTGCGGCTTTCTTTTTCGGCAGGCGTGGCTGACGCTCGCCAGCAAGCGAAGCAAGTTGGGGTCTTGTTGTTCCAAGGGATGCGGAGAGCCGCCGAAGAGCGGGTCTAGCGAGCGGATTGTTTTCCTTTCTGCTGAGATGCCTGGTCGAAAGAAATGAAGCAGCGACCGGGCAAGCCTTCCCGCAAATCCGATCGCAAGGGTTCCATTCGCACGGATTGGAGTCCCGTTGCTGAGTGGTATGACGAACTCGTCGGAGATTCCGGCAGCGAGTATCACCAGAAGGTCGTTATCCCAGGCGTTCTGCGGCTGCTGGCTGCTGCGCAGGGTGATGCGGTGATCGATATCGCGTGCGGGCAGGGCGTGCTTTGTCGGGCGCTGCATGGGCGTGGGATTTGTGTCACTGGCGCGGATGCGGCGGTTGAATTGATTCGGGCCGCCCGTGAGCGCGGGCCGGCGGAGATTCATTACGAAGTCGCGGATGCTGTGAACCTTTCCAACTTTGGAGACGGAAAGTTCGACGCGGCTGCCTGCATGCTGGCGATTCAGAACATTCATCCATTGCCGCCTGTGTTCAGCAGCATCGGTCGAATCCTGAAGCCGGGCGGGCGGCTGGTGATCGTTATGATGCATCCCTGTTTTCGCGGGGCTAAGGAGACGAGTTGGGGGTGGGATGAAGAGGCGAAGGTGCAGTATCGACGGGTGGATCGGTATCTGATTCCGCGGAAGACGCCGATCGTTACGCATCCGGGATCGAATCCGGATCAGTATACGTGGGAGTTTCATCGGCCGATCAGCGGGTATGTGAAGGCGATGAGCCAGGGCGGATTATTGGTGGATGCGATGGAGGAGTGGGCGAGCCATAAGAAGAGCACGAGCGGGCCGAAGGCTGGGGCGGAGAATATGGCGAGGGAGGAGATTCCTTTGTTTCTGGCGATTCGGGCGCGGAAAGTGGATGGGGGGAAGAAGGCTGGGGCGGAATTGTTTGGGGAATAAGAGAGGCAACTGGACAGAATCGTACACTTTCGTACACTTTTCGGGGTTTTTATTAGTGTATGCTAACTTACTTCGATTGCATCCGGTGATGGTGTTCCCCACAATTCCACGTTTTTTCACATGCGGTTTTTCGCGGGGCCGCCTGGTCCATCCGGTCAATCGCAGCGTGGCTCGTTCCCATTTGGGCGCGAAATTTTCATATTTTTCGCTTGACATTTGTTCGGTATGTGTTAGGATATATGACTGTAACTGTTCAGTCAAACCTCCTACGGTTTTGACGGATCGTCGTCCGATAAAAGAGGCGTGAGCCATTCGCCGACGAGTTCCGTGCCGG